>JABDFN010000071.1 GCA_013286485.1 Bacteroidota bacterium | reverse complement strand
TATTGCCTGAAGCGGAACCTGTTGCAGCAGGTTGAGAGGCAACCTGTGGTTGGGGCTTAGGTGCCGGGGCTTGCGGAACAGTTGTTGCAGCAGGAGCTACGTGTGCCGACACACCAGCAGCGTCTATTTTTGCTATAATAGTGCCTACCGGCACTACATCGTTTTCTTTAAATAATATTTCTGTAATAGTACCCGCAGCAGTAGATGGCACCTCGCTATCCACCTTATCAGTAGCTATTTCTAAAATTGTTTCATCCATTTTCACTTTATCACCCGGCTTTTTGTGCCATTTCAGCACAGTTGCCTCCATTATGCTTTCACCCATTTTGGGCATTACCAGATCTACAATAGCCATAAAAAGCTTTTTATATATTTTTCTTTATAAAGAAGGGTACAAAAATAATCAAATGGCTGTCAAAACAATTATCTAATATTTCAGGTAATATTTTCAAATATTTCGTTTACTGATATACGAGAAGCTATTGAGCAGCATCTCTATAATCTCTTCGCCTTAATAGCTTTAGATCTTGCAATGCTGACGCTTTTACATTTAATGTAAATGTATAGTTCTTACGCGGTCCAAAAGGAATTGTGGTCATACTCATTTGCCAACAATGCAAATCGCGGAAGATACCTAACTGAGTAAGTGTGAGCTGGTGATTTGTAAAATCGAAACCGGAACTAACAGTAACCTTCCATCTTTCAGTTAAATTAAAATCGCCGCTAAACATTATATTCTGGGTATAAACTAATGTATCGCTTTTAGAAAACGGAGTCCAATTGCTATTTACACTAAGCGCATAACTTAAATTCAGGCTCCAGGGAATATGAAAGTCGAGATAATCATTGTATGCGTTATTATGCATGATACGATTATATTCTTCGCTATTAGTTGTTTTGGTATCACCTGATTTTGGAGCCGAATGAAAATTTGACCCCAAAGCTACAGTAGCGCTTGTAAAGCGGCCAATACCACCTCCCATATCCCATAATGTCTGTGGTAATCTTCTACCTGTATTGTAATCGAGTGCATAGGGATCGAAGGTAGCATTTGCAGTAATATTTACTTTATCAAGAACATTTGTACGAAAACCCACTGCAATAGCGCTCCATTGAAAAGAATCAGCAGCCAGGTTGTAGCCAGTATTAATGCTAAAACCATCAATCAGTGATATATTTTTATACCCGGTAACAGTATCCTTATTTGAACGGACCTTCATTTGCAGGTTATTGTTGATACCGAAATTGATAGCGCCTTGCTTGCCTAACTGCGGATACCCCACTACCGACGTTGAATATGGAGATAAATAGCGCAATACGCTTGTAGTATCCAAATGTGTGTAATAGCCATAATTAAAAGGAGATGCTCCAAAATCAGGGCGATAAGTGAACCCAACATTGGGAGTAAGCACATGACGTATACCTTTTATCCTTCCTGATTTAAAGAATTTTGTACCATATATGCGAGTAGTAAACTGTACACCTGTATTAAAATCTCTTGCAGTGTAAAAACCATGTGTATCTGCACTATCTATTTTCAGATTTGTGTTATTGTACTGTTCATATAGCTTATCTGTCAGCCAATACTCATTATAATTAACACTGAAAGACATATTAATAAACCTAAACACTGTATATGATGCACTGATAGGTATAGAATGGCTCAACCCATTTTGCATATTGTTTTGCGCAAGCGAATTGAAACCAAATGTGCTGTCTACAAATGTGGCTGTATTGAGTGCATGTACGGTATAACTTACTGTTATTTTATCGTACCAATGACTGCCAATACTTGTTTTGCGCTGGAAAGGATTTATTTGCGCAATAAAAAAGTTCATCTCAGGCAGTGTCATTTGAATAGTTCTATTGGCGGTATTCTGACTATGCCTTGCACTCATTGTAAAACTAAAAGGAGTTCCCTGCCAGTTTTTTGAAAAACTGACATTCGAAGAATATTGGTTCTGTAAAATTTTATTGGGGTCGTAGCTATTATTGGAATAATAGGAATTGGTACCAGCATCTATTGAAACATTAAAGGTTTGCCCGGGTTTCGCTTTGGCATCGCTTTGGTGCCGCCACACCAATCTGAAATCTTTGGTAATAGACGAGCCTTGTTCATAGTCTTCGCCTGTTTTATTATATGCATAGGCAAAAGAAAAATTACCACTGTAATGATACCGGCTCATATAATTTGATAAGGAGCTGATTGCCCAGCTACCTTTTGAAAATATATTTGCTTCCGTGAGCAGATCGGCATGATCGCTTAAATAGAAATAATAACCTCCGTTTATCAAGCCTAAACCACGGCTTTGCTCTATAGTATAGGTAGGCAGTACAAATCCTGAGCGTTGTGTTTGAGATATAGGAAATATACCAAATGGAAGAAATAAAGGGGTTGGAACGCCCTCTATTGTAATATTTGCCGAACCACTGGCAATTACCCTGCCGGGTATCACTTTTATCCTTCTTGCCACAATACCAAAATGTGGCGTATCCAATGCACAAGTGGTATATATACTATATTTAGCGTACACAGACTGGTCAGGGTTTCTTTTTATTTGTTCACTATACATATACCCCTCACCATACTGGCTGCGTACATTACGGCCTATGAGCCGGACGCTTTTAAAATTATATTGTACCGAATCATAAGTAAACTTATCTGCTCCTTGTGTAAACGATGGCCTTAATGTGGCAGATGTAATAGTATCGGTAAGCGGTTCTGCAGTTACAATACCAGTTGCCTGGTCATAAACAATCCTCCCCGCATCTAACTGTTTATCTTCATATTTAACTTTGGCATTGTTATATAAATAAAACAAGTTCTTTCTCATATCCATTACAGCAGAATCAGAAGCATCAGCCTTTACAACTGATGATAAAGCGTCTTTAGAAATTTTTATTCCAAGGTCCTTTTCAACTTTTGAACGTGTGGTAGTATCGTTGGCAACACTGTCTTTAGTATTGTTTTTTGCAGATAGTGTATCAATTTTTACAGTATCACTAATATGTTTAATAGAATCTGTAGTAGTAGTTATTGCTGTTTGTGAGTAAGCGTTTGTTAAAGTGAATATAAAAATCACCGCCATAATGATGGCAGGTGTATGTAACCATACGAATTTTGAGATAATTTTACCACACAAGTTCATGAACGGGGACAAAAATAGTTATTTGCTGTCTACGATTTATAGTTTGTATATTTATCTTGATACCTAAATCTGCTTATGCGTATACTATTGCTGCTTATTGCATTTTCTTTAACAATTTTTGTGCCATTTACTGCATCGGCTAACGGCAAAAAGGTGGCAAAAATTGTATTAGATGCAGGGCATGGGGGGCATGACATAGGAGCAAGGGGCAAATATTCCGAGGAAAAGAACATTGCCTTATCAATTGTATTACGATTGGGTAAAATGATGGCGGATAGCATGCCTGATGTACAAGTAATATATACCCGTACCACAGACGATTATCCATCTCTTAAAGACAGGCACGAGATAGCAAACAGGGCTAATGCTGATCTTTTTGTAGCCGTTCACGTTAATTCGACTGCTGACAGAATAACCAAAGTTTTTGAAGGTTATAGAACGGTAAAAAAGGGCAAGAAAAAAGTAAAGCAACGTGTATATAAAATAATACGTCATCACGAAACAGCCACACACGGCACTGAAAGCTATGTATTAGGCCTGCATAGAAATTCTCAAAAAGAAGATGCTATAGGCGAGTATGGCGAAAACGTAACTGAAGAACCAGGATTACTGAATGAAAATGACCCCCAAACAGCTATTATTATTTCTCAGTACACCCAGGCTTTTTTAAAACGCAGTGTTTCTCTTGCCAGTGATATTCAAAGGCAGTTTGCAAGACAAGGAAGGCCGGATTTTGGTGTAAAACAAAAAGGGCTAGAAGTATTGGCAGGCAGTGCAATGCCGGGGGTATTAATAGAAATAGGCTTTATTAACAACCCTGAGGAAGAAGACTACCTCAATTCAGAACAAGGCCAAACAGAGGTAACCCATGCTATCTTTCGAGGCATAAAGGCGTATAAAGCTGAAGTTGAAAAATAATATAAAAAATTATCTTTAATACCACTACATTATTTGCCAACAATAGAATAAATTGGGCTCAAATCGCTTTCCTGTAGGATTTTTTACAGATTATGATTTTTTTTAAGTATATTGGATTTTAAAATTGTTTCTTTTATCTTTAAGCTCGTAAAACAATACTGTGCTAATGAACGCTCGTTTTAAAACTATTATTCTCTCAACCCTTGGTGCTGTGGCTTGTTTGTATGCTATTACCCAAAGTTCCTGCACAACTGACAAGTGCAAAGCTATTGCCTGCGCATATGGCGGGGTTTGTAAAGAAGGGGTTTGTATATGCCCATCCGGCTATGAAGGCATTCAGTGCGAAACTGTAACCCGTGATAAATTTGTTGGGACCTGGACAGTAACCGAACAAGGTACGCTTACCGGTAATAATATATATACTGTATCTATAGAACCTAGTTATGATTCAGCTATAACAGGTATTACAATTAAGAATTTTTATAATAGGGCCAGCTCTAACACCGGAAACGGTAACGTATATGCTTATGTAAAAGCCGATACCGTCTATATTAACCAACAGGTAGTAGATGGTGACACAGTAATAGGTAATGGATACCTGGAGCCTGACGCCCACTATGCAGAACATGGTAAACTTACTATGTTCTATGTAGTAAGACATGGCAAATCTGACTACTTTGGTTACGATAGCGTAGGGACACCTTCTATATGGAATAAATAAAAACTATTTAGCAAATAAAAATGCCTTTAGCAAAAACTAAAGACATTTTTATTTTAGTGTATCTAGTATAACTATTAGGAAGTGTTTCAGATTGTCGTTAACATAACTTCACCGTTCAAGGACGTTTATTATCTCTGTCCCATATGCTCCTCCATGCCACAGCCACATCCGTGATTCGGACGAGATATAGCACAGGCCTGAAATCCGAATACAAGGCATAAAGCAATAACATAAATAATAAGGCGCATACTATAGGCACTATTAAATTTAGATTATTATCGACTATCAAATCTAACAATAATCGAAGAACTTAGCACGTGTCAATTTCAAACTGAGCAGTACCAATTATTGAGCTGTAATGTCAGGTGTGTTTGTTATAACCTTCCTATCTTTTTTAGTGATCTGCCTTATCATACTTAGCAGAAAACCAAATACCATAACAATAACACCTAACCACAATACATTAATAAACGGGAACACAATAGCTTTCAATACAATAAAGTCACTATTGGGATTTGTCTGGCGAATCATGATTTCAGCAGCATTCTTTTCAGGAATTATTTTAGACAGGCGTGCGTATAAATACTTGGCTCCTAATGTATCGTCTACCTGGTATTCATACCGGTCGCGGATATAATAAATGGGCTGCATGGTCTTTACAAGGCCTTTTATATCATATAGCGCCAGCTTTGCAGATACAGCAATGTCTCCTTCTTTAGCAATGTAGCGTGGATCTTTTACCTGTGCATTAAACCCGTTGAATACCATATAACCATTGTCCAGGAATATTGTATCACCGGCATGTACAATGTGACTTACAAACTTGGTAGTATCCGTTTTCTTTCCTGGGTCTATAACAGAGCTTACAAATGTAAATATATCCCTGTTCCAATAATGCTTTGTTGAAGGGTTAGAAATAAGGCTCTGGTTACCTTTGTGATTAACAAAAGCATCCGGATAAAGCGTAAAAGATTCAGTAACTCTATTTGTTTCAGAATCCATACGAACATAATCAACCTTATAAAAAGTTCGTGGATCGGGCGGCGCAACTGAATCTCCTACATAAGTAGCAAAATAATCGCCCATAGCTACAGGAGTATTCCTATATAAAAGCACGTTTTCATAATTCTCCTTCAGCATTTCCTCACGGGTAGGTTTTTCAAACCTTAAATTTATCCCGAGCGTGTTATAGGAGATAATATGTTTGTTGAATGAAGAAAGCAAGATGCCTAATAATACTGTTGCAAAACCAAGATGGGCTATAGCCGGACCTAGTTTTTTAAAATTCACCTTTTGAACAAAACAAGCGTAATAAATATTAGCCACTATACCAAAGCAGGCAGCATATAGCAACAGATCGTATTGCCATGCATTTATTTTTTGATCGAACCCAATGAATAATGAAAGCACCGCCGTCATTGATCCTGTAATAGCTAAGCGCTTTGCAACTAATTTCCCATCACTTTGTTTAAACCGCATGTGTAATACAGCTGCAGAAAGTAAGGCAACCACTGTTGCTACCCATACCTGTATGCTATTATAATGCTGAACAGGATTAACAGGAGGTGCCACATCTTTTCCTGTTATCATTTTTGCAAGCGGTGACCATACTGGTATAGAAGTAGTAATTGCTATTTGTATGGCTGACAGCAATAAAATAAAAGATCCTATAAACATCCAGAATTCACGGGTTACTGTTGCTTCTTCAGTTGTAATACGTGGTAATTCTTTCCACCTCTTTATCAAAAGCCCTATACAAAGTATCAGCAATAAGCCTATTACAGTTGTTAAATGATAAGTAAGTGAACTACCATCTCCTGTAAATGCATGTACTGATGTTTTACCAAGAATACCTGTACGTGTAAGAAAAGTAGAATACCATACCAGGCAATAAGTGATCATGAATAAAATAAAGGTGACTGGTAACGATCGTTTCGTAGCCTTATAAACAATTAATGTATGCAGGGCAGCAACTAAGGTGATCCATGGAACCAATGAAGCGTTTTCAACAGGATCCCATGCCCAGTAGCCACCGAAGTTGAGAGATTCATACGCCCAGGCGCCACCCATCATTATACCTGTACCTAATACTGCTCCTGCAAACAAAGACCATATCACTGCTGGCCTTACCCATGTGGTATAATCATTCTTCCACAAAGCACTAATGGCAAACGCAAATGGGATCAGTGTAGATGAAAAACCAAGAAATAATACAGGTGGGTGAATCACCATCCAATAATTCTGTAAAAGAGGATTGAGGCCATTGCCATCATGAATAAATGACATATAGTTGGGCGAAGCAAAGATCGGCGCATCTTGCATAACAGTACGCAAGAGCATAAATGGCGAAGTACCAATTTGTATATCCGATCCAAAATAAAGTCCCAGCAGCATGCTTGCTATGCAAGCCTGCACAATGGCTATAATTGCCATTACACGTGTTTCGAGAATTCCGGCAGTGCGCATTACAATAAGCCCAAGTACACAATGCCAAAAAGCCCAAAGCATAAAACTACCTTGTTGTCCTTCCCAAAAGCATGACAAAAGATATTTGGTAGGCAATATCAATGATGAATGTTCCCATGCATAGTGATACTCAAACAAGTGGTTGGCAATAATATAATAGAGAAAAGCAAAAATTCCGAAAATGGAAATAGCATGAATAATAAAACCAGCACGTCCTATTTTGATCCAGGAGTTGCTTTCTCCAATTAATTTGTTTTCTGTCCTTACTGCTTTATAATAACTAAATGCACTGAATAGTGCACATATAAATGCTGTAATAACACAAAATTGACCCAGTTGCCCGGGCCATAAATGTTCACCTATAAATTGTGTTGTATTCAAAATATCAGATCTTATTTATTTAACTGTTATCTCCTACTGCCATGTCTTTCTTGTACTTAGAAGGGCATTTCATCTGTATACCGGAACAATGAAATGTGCCGCTTGCATCGTTATATCCTTTCATAACGATCTGTTCGGATTTTTCAATATCAGTAGGTTTAGCGCCATTGAATATGACTTTGGTAATATTTCCTGCCTTGTCTTTTGCATAAAAAATAAAATGATTGGGGTCTGTTTGGGGATCGTATTCCATCCCTTTATCTTTTTGTAAATACCCAATTACATGAAACGATTTACCAGGTTGCTTTGCTGTAGAAGCAAATGTTTCATATGTGCTGAAATCTCCAAACATGCTTACTATAACACCAACAGCTACAGCCACCAAAACCAACAATACAATGTGCGATTTTTTCATATCATTTACATCATCAATTGTAATAGCTGCAAAAATACGATGAAAGCACCATTTTAAGTTTTAATTTCGCACTTATAAAAGAAATTTATGTCTGCCACATTGCAGTTTGACCCCAACTCAGTCGGATTAAAAACAAACAACATATTTGGATTACCATTTAAACAGGAAGATGCGTCTTTAATACTCTTACCTATACCATGGGAAGTAACTGTATCATACGGACAGGGAACTGCCCGCGGGCCGGAAAAAATATTTGACGCCTCTATGCAGGTAGACTTGTATGACCCTGATGTAGTAGACGGATGGAAGAAAGGATATTTTATGTTGCCAATTGATAAAAATATTCGGAAGAAAAGCGACTATTTAAGGCAGTGTTCTGAATTGGTAATATCTTATTTGGTAGAAGGTGGTGATGTATTAGAAAACGAGCAGCTTGCTGAAAAGCAAAAAGAAATAAACCTCGGCTGCATAATGCTGGCAAATTGGGTACATGAAATGACAGCAGGCTTGCTACGTGAGGGCAAAAAAGTAGGGCTTATCGGTGGCGACCACAGCACCCCGCTGGGTTACATCAAAGCTTTATCTGAGATACACGATGGTTTTGGCATATTGCAAATAGATGCACATGCTGATCTGCGAAAAGCGTACGAGGGCTTTACTTACTCTCATGCTTCTATCATGTACAATGTAATGAATGAAGTGCCACAAGTAAAAAAATTAGTACAGCTTGGCATTCGTGACTATTGTGATGAAGAGTTGTTTATGATACGCGACAACCCCGATCGTATCTTTACTTTTTTTGATAAAGACATAAAAGAACAACAATACGAAGGTGCTAACTGGAAAAAAATATGCGAACAGGTAATAAATGAGTTACCTCAAAAAGTATATATCAGCTTTGACATTGATGGTCTTGACCCAAAGCTCTGCCCGAATACAGGCACGCCGGTACCGGGTGGTTTTGAAATGGAACAAATATTTTACTTGTTCAAAATGCTGCGTGCAAGCGGTAGGCAACTAATAGGCTTTGACCTGAACGAAGTTTCTTGCGGAGAAAAGAGCAACGACAGTATTGATAGTATTGTTGGTGCAAGGGTGCTGTATAAATTATGCAATCTGATGGTAGGGTAAGCCTATTTGCTTTTTATTTCATGAAGCGGGAAAAATTCTTTCATCTTCACCCTACCATCTGTTTCCTGTAATGAACAGGCTTCTATTTTATGATCATGTTCAAAAAAGAGCACCCAATTATTGGCGGCAGCTTCTTTCAGTATTCTTCTTTTTTCATCTAATGTATTCAGCGGCCGCATATCGTATGCCATTACCCATGGCATAGAAATATGTGCTGCGCTGGGTATCAGGTCAGCACAGTACAATACGGTCTTGCCATTATAATCTATCTGCGGCAGCATCATGGCATCTGTATGGCCATACACATAATGAATACGTATACCTTTTATCCATTCAGCCCCGTCTCTTACATCAATAAACCGAAGTTTACCGCTTTCCTGTATGGGAACAATATTTTCTTTTAGAAAAGACGCTTTTTCGCGCTCATTGGGGTGTATTGCGGCACCCCAATGAGCTTCTGTGCTCCAGTAAGTAGCATTTTTAAATGCAGGAACCAGTTTATCTCCTTCTCTTTTAATAGAACCTCCGCAATGATCAAAATGAAGGTGCGTAAGAAATACATCTGTTATATCATCTGCTGTAAAGCCATGTGCAGCGAGCGACTTATCTACACTATCATCTCCATGAGGGTAATAAAAACTAAAGAATTTACCATCTTGTTTATTACCCATACCGTTATCTATCAATATCCTTCTTCCGCCATGTTCCACCAAC
>JABDFN010000070.1 GCA_013286485.1 Bacteroidota bacterium | reverse complement strand
TGGCAAGGTAACAGTATAAGTAGCCGATGTTACTTGCTGTGCCAGCATTACAACGCCATCTACATTCCCAGGATTTCCGGGTGGTATATATGCATAACCTGCCACATAAGAGCTTGTTGCAGAGTATCCATCTGTACTATCTATTTTATTCACCACCCATATATTCATATACTGGTCTACCGGCCACCTGTTAACATTTTTTACTGCAACTTCAGATGCGCAAGTCACACAGCTACCGCCACCTATAGAAATACCCCCGTTAGTATAGCCGGCCACACTATTTCCGTTATCACGAGTAATACCCGGCACTAACATTGAATTACAAGATGGATCTCTTTGTGCCAATACAAATTGGTAAGGAATATATGCGCCTCCATTGTTGGTATCTGGGAACGCTGCAAAACTGGTGGAATATACCCTATTCAATTTTGCTACAAGTGTATCTATATGTGGGTCATCTGGATTATACATAGTTCCAACTACACCCCCTGTATGAATTACATGTATTACAATTGGTATCTGATAGGTGAGTCTTTTACCACCGGGTGTTGTTAAAACAGCCCTGGCCATACCTCCCAAACTACCCGGATTATTCCAGGCTACCCATTTTGTCAGCATCTGCCTTATTAGCGGATTATAGGTTGCTGTATCTGATGCGATCAGCCTGGATGTAACATCGTCCACATAATTTTGGCCAAAAGCTCCAACATGTATGGATAGCAACAAGAGGCATGCAAGCGTAATTTTTCGTACCATGCGTTAATAAATTTGTATATGGCTTATATCAGTTTGGTAAAAATAAGCTATTCATTAAAAAAAAGCTAAAAATTTTTAAACTTACTATATAAGGCAGAAAATGCCCTTAAACTTACTATAATTCTTTATTTTTTTATATTAAATCCTATCTTTGCCCCCTTCTATTTTAAACCAGTATTATATAATCAAAGAAACCTATGCAATTAAAAGGATTGGTAAAGATTTTTACAGTAGCGCTTATCCTTATTTCGCTATACCAACTATCATTTACTTTTATCGTTCGTAATGCCGAAAAAAGGGCTATGTCTGTCGCTATGCAAAATGCCGAAAAGACCAACCCTACTGCTAAAGGCAAAGCATTAGACAGCCTTACAGAAAGGCAATATAAAACGATCATGGACAGCATGCAGGGTGAAACCCTGGTAAGCATACCGCTGTTAAAAAAATATACCTTCCAGGAAGCTAAAGGTGAAGAATTGAACTTAGGCCTTGATCTTCAAGGTGGTATGAATGTTACTCTTGAAGTAAGCCTTGATGAACTGGTTCGTTCCATGTCTAATAACCCTAAAGACCCTATACTGAATAAGGCAATTGCTGATGCAAATGCCGCAAAGGCTAATAGCCAGGCAAACTTTGTAACCCTTTTTGGTGAAACTTTCATTAAAGAAAACCCGAATGCAAAGCTTGCTTATCTATTTACAAAGCCATCAGAAAAAGACATTACACTTACTTCAACTAACGATGAAGTGTTAAGTAAAATAAATAAAGAAGCAAAAGACGCCATTCAGCGTACTTACAATGTATTGCTTACCCGCGTTGATAAATTCGGTGTTGCCAACCCTAATATGAACCTTGATGAGAAAAAAGGCATCATTACTGTGGAACTGGCAGGTGTTCGTGACCCTGAACGTGTACGCTCTTACCTGCAGGCTACAGCAAAATTGCAATTCTTCGAAACTTATTCTAATCAGGAAATTGTTCAATATCTACAGCCCGCCAATGATGCCCTGGCCACCTATTTATCAGGTGCCAAATTGGATACTGCAACAACAGACACTTCTACAAATAACAAGATTGCAGCAGCTGATACAAGTAAAAAAAACAATAATAGCAACAAGCGATACCGGAAGCTTAGGCACTTTAACAACTACTACCGGCAAATCTCAAAAAACAGGCACAAAAGATTCAACTTCTTCACAAGCTTTATCTGAACAAAGGAAAAACCCATTGTTCATGGTATGGCATCCGAACATTACACGTGAAGGAACTGCCGAAGATGTTGCTGCTGTAGGCCTTGTAATGAAAAAAGACACGGCTAAACTAAACAGCTACCTGAACCTTGATATTGTAGAAAATAAATTCCCTAACAATATACGTTTTGTATATGGTGCAGAAGATAAAAAGGAGCACCATAATCCTAATGCACCTTTAGCGCTATATGCAATAAAAACAGTCCAGGGTTCCGGTGAAGCTAAATTGGAAGGCAATCACGTAACAGATGCCCGTATGGACTATAGTCCTGAAAACGGTCAGCCTGAAGTTTCTATGAATATGGATCCTACCGGGTCTAATATCTGGAAGAGAATGACAGGTGAGAATGTAAACAAATTTGTTGCAGTTGTTCTTGATGATAAAGTTTACTCCGCACCACGAGTAATGGGTGAGATAGCCGGTGGACGCACTTCTATCAACGGGCACTTTACTGCTGAAGAAGCTACCGATCTTGCAAATATTCTTAAATCAGGTAAGTTACCCGCACCCGCACATATTGTTCAGGAACAAGTAGTAGGCCCTACTCTCGGTGCCGAATCTATCAAATCCGGTATGAACTCATTGATCATATCCTTCATTGTGATCTTTGTTCTAATGCTTATTTATTATAACACAGGTGGTATCATTGCCAACATTTCTTTGATACTCAACTTGCTGTTTACTGTAGGTATTTTATCTGCATTGCATGCCACACTTACTATGCCGGGTATTGCCGGTTTAGTGCTGACCATTGGTATGGCGGTAGATACAAACGTCATCATTTTCGAACGTATAAAAGAAGAACTCACACTAGGTAAGAGTTACCAGCAGGCTATAACTGATGGTTATAAGAGATCTTATTCTCCTGTACTCGATGGTCACATTACTGTGTTGATCACTTCTATTATCCTGTTCATTTTTGGATTAGGCCCTGTTTTAGGCTTTGCAACTACGCAGATCATTGGTATTCTGTTATCATTGTTCTGCGGTATACTCGTATCAAGGTTGATAACTGATATTTACACCAGCCGCGAACGTCACTTTAAATACTTTACCAGCTTATCAAAGTCTATATTCAAAAAAGCGCATTTTAAATTTGTTGAAGCGCGCAAGTACACTTATGTTATTACTTGTATTGTACTCATCTTAGGTATCAGTACTTATTTCCATGGTTTCGACCAAGGTGTGGAATTTAAAGGAGGTCGTAGCTATACCATTAAATTCGATAAGTCATTTAAAGTAGAAGACATACGTGAAAAATTAAAACCTTATTTGCAGGAATACCCTACTGTAAAAACAATTGGTACAGAATCTCAGTTGAACATCACTACTGCCTACCTGATCACAAAACCCGGAGAAGCAGTAGAGAATGAAGTTGCTGCCAAACTATACGAAGGTTTGGAGAAAGAGCATTTCCTTTCAGATGGCACAACACTCGAAATGTTCAAGAGCAAATACATACAAAGTTCTCAAACAGTATTACCTACTATATCTGACGACCTGAAGAAAGGTGCTATCAATGCAACTGTCATTTCGCTGATAGCTATATTCCTCTATATATTGTTACGTTTCCGTAAATGGCAATATTCATTGGGTACCATCATCTCATTGCTGCATGACGTATGTGTAATATTGATCGTGTTCTCATTCTTCCGTGGCAAGGTTCCTTTTGCGTTGGAAATAGACCAGCATTTTATTGCCGCCGTGTTGACAGTAATAGGGTTCTCGATGAACGATACTGTTATCGTGTTCGACCGTATTCGCGAATACTTCCGCAAATCTCCGAATGATGATAAGAAGAATGTTATTAATCGTGCCATCAACGATACATTGAGCCGTACTATTATGACATCATTATGCGTATTCTTAACCTTGCTGATACTATTCATATTTGGCGGTGAAGTAACCCGCGGATTTGCATTTGCCATGTTGATAGGTGTGTTCACAGGTACCTATTCTTCAATCTTCGTTGCCGCCCCGATACTTGTAGATATGGATAAGAAGGGTTCATTGAAGAAAGAAGTAGATCGTGAAGCACAAATTGAAGAGTTAAAGAAACTAGCTTAATAATAATCTAATTCATTCGATCCCATGCCCGAAAGGCATGGGATTTTTATTGTACCTGATTAACCCTACATTTGTAAACATGTTTAGCAGACTTTTTGAACACATGGGTAAAATAGCACTGATGCTTAAAGGCGGTATCAGCAAGCCTGAAAATGCCCATGTGTATTGGAAAGAATTCATGGAGCAATGCATGGATATTGGCATTCGCTCACTACCCATTGTGTTGGTCATATCCTTGTTCCTGGGGATGGTACTTACTATCCAAACCGCATATCAACTTATAAGTCCGCTAGTGCCTAAACATGTAGTGGCAAGTATTGTACGTGATTCATCGATACTGGAATTGTCTCCTACTGTAATATGCATTGTGTTAGCGGGTGTTGTAGGCTCTAAGATCGCTTCTGAGCTGGGCAATATGCGGGTAAGCGAACAGATAGATGCGTTGGAAATGATGGGTGTGAACAGTAAAACCTATCTCATCATGCCCAAGATCGTTGCTGCTGCTATTATGATACCAACACTGGTAATCATCTCTATCGCTACCACTATATGGGGCGGCTACCTGGCTGGTATGTTCTCTCATATTTTAACAAGGCAGCAATTTGAACAGGGCATGACTGACGGATTTTTACCGTACAATTTATTCTTTGCAGTAGCTAAAGCATTTGTGTTTTCATTAATCATCTCTATTATTCCTTGTTATTATGGCTATTATGTAAGCGGTGGTGCGCTGGAGATTGGTCGTTCGTCTACCACATCGGTTATTGTCAGCTGTATACTTATTTTATTAGCCGATTACGCTTTGTCTATTCTACTCCTCTGATGTAGTCTTATCATCATCACTTGTATCATCTGCATTAGAAACATAAAAAGCAGCATAACGGCTTACAATATCATGTATCAACAAGTTCACATCCTGTTTCACTTTATCTACCCCTGTACCCTGCGGCAGCGGATGTGGTAAAGAATAACTGATATTTATACGCGCTGTATTTTTATTAAAGTTTTCCAGTAAGGCGTCTACAGGCTCTTTTACATACTGTACATTTTTCAATGTCTCTTTTAGTTCATCGATCATTTTTTTCAATGCATCGTTCGCTATGCCGTACTTTACATGCACGGCTACTTTTACAATACGTACATTTCTCCTGCTGAGATTAGCGAGATTTTCACTTACCAGTTTTTGATTAGGTATGATGTGCGCTGCGCCGTCTGAGGTACGGATGCGGGTACTGCGAAAGCCAATGCGTTCTGCAACACCTTCTATATTTCCTCCTATCCTGATAGTATCTCCTATTTCAAACGGCTTATCAGAAAGTATAGTAAATGCTGCGAAAAAATTCTCTACACTTTCTTTAGCTGCAAGCGCAATGGCTACACCACCAATACCTAAACCAGTAACAAGCGCGGGTATATTTACATGAAACACAGACCCAAGTATCCAAAACAAAGCAATAGCCCATGCCAATAATTTCCCTATCTCTTTAATTAGCGGCAAAAACTGAACTCTTTCTTTATTATTCTCACGCCTTGCTTTTTCAAGATTGAGCTGATAAATAAAGTCAACCAGGCGCGTTACAAGTTGTGTAAGAAAAATGATAAAGAGAAATAAAAAAACATGATCTATAAAACTATCCAGATAAGCAACAGTTCCTTTACTACTCATAAAAGGGTGCCATGCAACACGATGAGACAGCCAATTGAGCTGATCGAAAGCAATGTAGATCAATATGGTCTGCAATAGCTTACCTACAGGCTCGTGTATAAGCAAGCCCAGCCGGCTCTGATAATTAGTTTTTCCGGTAAATATTTTTGCAATTACATTACTTAACCTTGAGAGTAAGCGTGTAAAAGGTTTTTTCAGCAAAATGGTTCCCAATATTATTCCTGCAAACCAGATGTAATCCGCAGTTTTTTCATTTGCATATTTTGCATCAAAAAAATCAAGGTTAATATGAATGACATTCCACAGCATATTTACACAGACATATTAAATTCGCGCAAGGCATCATTCAAGCTTGTCTTCAGATCGGTAGATGCTTTTCGCTTTCCTATAATAAGCGCACAACTTACCTGGTATTCACCAGCAGGATATTTTTTTGTATAGCTGCCGGGTATCACCACGCTGCGGGCGGGCACCCTACCTTTATATTCTATAGGTTCATTACCAGATACATCTATTATTTTAGTTGATTGCGTTAATACAACATTAGCACCCAGCACTGCTTCTTTTTCCACTACCACACCTTCTACCACTATACATCTTGAACCAACAAATGCACCATCTTCAATTATTACTGGTCCCGCTTGTAAAGGCTCTAATACACCCCCAATACCCACACCACCACTCAGGTGCACACCTTTACCTATTTGTGCGCAAGAGCCTACAGTAGCCCAGGTATCCACCATTGTGCCCTCATCTACATAAGCCCCTATGTTCACATAAGAAGGCATCAACACCACGTTCCTTGCAATATATGCACCATAGCGCGCTACCGCATGCGGTACAGCACGCACCCCCAATGATGCAAAATCTTTCTTCAACAACATTTTATCATAAAACTCAAAGGGCGGCAAGTTCCATGTCTGCATGGGTTGTATACCGAAGTATAATAGTATGGCCTGTTTTACCCATTGTTGCACTTCCCAACCGTTGTCTGTTTGTACTGCCACTCTTAGTCTCCCCTTGTCCACTTCTTCTATCACCGCTCTTACAGCATCTGCATAAGCAGCGTCTTTTAGTAATTCACGATTTTGGTATGCGGCTTCAATTTTTTGTTGTAATGAATTCATTGCTATGTTTTGAATATTCTAATGGTCACAAAGATACTAAGGCAGGCAAACCCTTTCCAAATTTATATTCACATTAATAATTTAATTCTGCTGTAAAAGAATAGATGACTAAAAATACGCTACTCTTTTGTACCCATGCCCTTAAACTGGTGGTGCGTTTCTTTGAAGAGCACATTGAAAGTAGTGAGCGAGCCATAGATAGCAGTAATGTATTGCTGCATGTCTACTTTTTCTTCATCAGTTAATACTTTATGAGCGTTTATCTTTTGCTCGATCAGGCGCAGCCTGTCACGCAGCATAACTATTTTATGAAAAAACGTTTCTATCGGTACTTCTTTTGCCTGCAGAGAACTATCTGACGGTTTTAATATCATGGTGCCATTGTTCCACTTTAATGCCATGGGCACCAGTTGCATTTCGTGCAATCTTCTTTCCAGTATATTATCCAGTGACTGTTCTATATCAGACAGTGTAATGCCGTTTGAAGTGGTGGCTGTTTCTACTGCATCTGTTACACGCATGTCTGTATATTCTTTACTGATATTACGCGTGCCCTGCTGCGATTTGAACCATACAATATGTGATTCGCTGCTCACATCTACCACTACCCCTTTCCCGAATAAGCGATGATCTACTCTTGAACCGATACCTAATGAAGTTGTTTCTTCCATAATGAATAAATTACAGCCGAAAATAAGTATAAAACCCTGTACATGAACAAGCGAGGAATATAATTTATAGTTTCTTAATAATTTTGACATATGCGCCCGGAATTAGCAAAGAAGATATTAGTCGATCATGTGCATCATGTAACTTCATATTACGAAGCTATAGCTCCATTATTTCCACCCGAACATATTCACACATTCAGAACGCATGTAAAAAAACTAAGGGCATTTCTACGTTTTTTATCATCTACAAACAAGGAACTACAACTACCCGAAAGCTGTCAAACCGCTTACCATATAGCAGGCTATATACGTGAGGCACAAGTGGAAGAAAAATGGCTCGCTCAAAAGCAAATACTGTTTCCCGGTTATGTAGCCCAATTGCAGGAAACAATTGAACATTATAAACAACAATGGCATGCACATTATACACCACGTTTTCTGCATGAATGGATAAAGGATGTACAGCAAACTAACATTCCTGAAATTTCAACAAAAGACTTGCATCATTTTTTTGGAACCCATTTAAGATCAATACATAAAATCATTCAACATCAACCGGATAATGAGCAAATACACACTTGCCGTAAATATGTAAAAGACATGTTGTACATAAGCAGTATTGCAGACAAAGAATGGCGGTATGGCTATAAAGAATTATCTAAGCTGCCGCTTGAAGAATTACATACACTGTCAGAAAAGCTGGGCGATTATAATGACGGGCGAATGATGCTGGAACATTTTATGCAATTTTCAGCTTCCACTTCTGTCGATGCTGCAATACAAAACAGTATTTGTACCGAAATACACAACTCTTTACAAACAAAGAAAAAAAGACTGCTCGTATGTATATCGAATTTCCTGCAAGCAACCCATGCATGACTTTAACTACGTGATAACTCTTTGCTACGCAGTATATATTTACCCAACACATCAAATTCAATATTCACCACATTGTTTTTTTCTATGCTGCTGAAATTGGTATGTGTGTAGGTGAAAGGAATAATAGTGACGGTGAATTGATCGACACCGACATTAAAAGCAGTAAGGCTAACACCATTGATACAAATAGAGCCTTTTTCTATGATCAGCTCTGCAAATTGTTTAGGAAAAGAGAAACTAAACAGCCAGCTACCATCCAAAGTTTGTTTATCAATACATACTGCAGTAGCATCTACATGCCCCTGCACAAAATGCCCGTCGAGGCGGTCTCCTGCTTTTAGTGCACGCTCCAGATTCACACTGTCTCCCTGCTTCCATTCACCTAGGTTAGTTTTTGCTAAAGTTTCTGCTACAGCAGTCACTTTGTAGCTATTGCCATTTACCTCTGTTACAGTAAGGCATACACCATCGTGTGCTACACTTTGATCTGGCTGTAGCTCATGCGCTATGTCGCTTTCTATCGATATGTCAACATTACTACCTGATCGTTGTACCTGTTGTATAATTCCTGTTGTTTCTATAATTCCTGTGAACATGTTATTGCTTTATTGCAAAGCCCCTGTGGAAATTAGTGCCTGTATCGCTGGCTACGATAATATTTACTATATAGCGCCTGTTCGAACTATCTGTTATATCCAGCGCAATGGTACCGGATGCGGTATCTGCTATACTGCAAAACATTTGCCCTATTCCTAAATTCAGTCCGGTATCTACAGTTGCGTGCAGCCCCCTGTCAACCGTAAAATACAATGTATCTCCATTGGGACAAAACCCAACTACTCCCATTTTGTTTTTGGAAAGTGAGTACATATATAAAAAGGTATCAGCATTATTGTAGGTATAACTGAATACATTATTAGATAAATAGATGGAGTCTTTAAAAACATAAGTACCCTTATACATATCAGCGGGATAGTAGCAAACAGAATCATCCGGCCTGCCGGGAAAACCCCAATTGTAATTTACCGCTGCCGGATCATTGCAATAAGGGCTGTCGAGCCTCGGATCTGTTTTGGGAGGAGGATCGGTCCACTTCTGGCATGCGCCAAAAAACAAGACCAAAGCCATAAATAATATAAATAAGAAACCCAGGTATTTCATTCGCTCTTAAAACGGTAAAGCTACAGGTTTAGTACAAAAATCGACGTTTTAGGGCCTTAATTTTTACCTTATACCGACAATAGGGTAGGATTTCGTGTTAGTTAAAAATTGTATGATATTTATAGGTAAATCAGAGATCATGCATATTGTCATCATATCAGCAAGCGTGCGCACAGGCCGGAAAAGCCATAGAGTAGCTTTGTTTTTTTAAAAATTATATTGAGACAAACCAACTGGCAACCGCCGAGATCGCTGACCTGGCAGAATATCAGTTTCCGATATTTAATGAACGGCTGCGCTTTACACCCAACCCTCCGGCACAAGTGTTAGCATTTGCAGAAAAAATAAAAAACGCCGATGGCATTATCATCGTTACCCCTGAATATAACGGAGGCTACCCTGCTGCTCTGAAAAATGTAATTGACCTTTTGTATGCTGAATGGAAACGCAAGCCTATAGCTATATCCACTGTTTCAGATGGTGTTTTTGGCGGCACCCAGGTTCTTACTTCTTT
>JABDFN010000069.1 GCA_013286485.1 Bacteroidota bacterium | reverse complement strand
GGATAGTTACTTTTGTGACTTTAATGATATTTACTATTTATGTTTAATTTGATTTTGTTTGGCCCCCCAGGAAGTGGAAAAGGTACGCAGAGCTCTACTATCATGAAGTCTTATCATTTGGAACATATCTCTACCGGAGATCTGCTTCGTGATGAAGTAAACAAAAAAACACCTTTGGGCGTAGAAGCTAAAAAATATATGGACCAGGGGCTATTAGTACCTGATGAAGTTGTAATTGGAATGATCAGCAGTAAAATTGATGAGAAAGCCGGGGCGAGAGGATTTATATTTGATGGCTTTCCGCGCACCAGTGCACAGGCTGAAGCACTGGATAAATTGCTGGAATTTAAAAACACCGGTATTCATCTTGTATTATCGTTAGAGGTACCTGAACATGAATTGGTAAAACGTCTTGTAAACAGGGGTATTACTTCTGGCCGCAGTGATGATAATGAAGATGTGATTGCCAAACGAATAAAAGAGTATTACGCTAAGACAGAGCAAGTAGCTTCTTATTATTATCAACATGGGAAGCTGGAACGTGTGAAGGGAGACAATTCTATTGAGGATACCTTCAAAATACTGGCAAAACATATTGACAAATATTTGTTACCCGCATAGTGGAGAAAGGAAATTTTGTAGACTACATCAGGATATTTTGCCGCTCAGGCAAAGGCGGCGCAGGCAGTGCTCATTTCGCCCGTACTAAATTCAATCCTAAAGCAGGACCGGATGGTGGTGATGGCGGCCGCGGAGGCCATATTATACTCAGGGGCAATGCACAATTATGGACATTGCTGCATTTGCGGTATTATAAAAATGTACTGGCAGAAGGCGGTGAGAATGGCAGCAAGAATAATTGCACCGGGCGTGAGGGAAAAGATGTGATCATAGAAGTGCCGTTGGGTACTATAGCACGTGATGAAACAACTGGCGCAGTAGAGGCAGAGGTATTGGAAGATGGACAGCAAATAGTATGGGTAAAGGGTGGCCGTGGCGGATTGGGCAATACCAATTTTGCAACAGCTACAAACCAGGCACCAGATTATTCACAACCAGGTGAAGAAGGCATAGAAGGATGGAAATTACTGGAACTAAAAATACTTGCAGATGTAGGGCTGGTAGGTTTCCCAAATGCAGGTAAGTCCACATTATTATCTGTTATGAGTGCTGCTAAGCCCAAAATAGCTGATTATGCATTTACTACAATCGTACCCCAACTCGGTATAGTTTCTTACAAAGACAATATGTCTTTTTGCATGGCAGATCTTCCGGGCATTATTGAAGGTGCGGCAGAGGGCAAGGGATTGGGACATCGTTTTTTGAGACATATAGAGCGTAATTCCGTATTGTTATTCCTAATTCCAGCGGATAGTCCTGACCATGCCAAAGAGTTCCATATACTTTTAAATGAGCTGGAACAATACAATCCCGAACTCCTGCATAAGAAAATGCTAATAGCTGTTAGTAAAAGTGATATGTTGGATGATGAACTGAAGACAGCTATTGTACAAACACTCCCCAAAAACATTCCACATTTATTTATTTCTGCGGTAGCAGCTCAAGGTCTCAATGAGCTGAAAGATGCACTTTGGAAGGCACTAACAGCAGAATAAGACATAATTGGCATAATAATTATCGTTGATCAGTATATTATGAGTTAACAATAATAATTATGAATATTTCCACAAACAGGGTAGAATCATTTAGCGATGGTGTTATTGCCATTATCATCACGATAATGGTATTTAATATTAAGTTCCCACACATGACTATGCCTTATACGCATGCACAGATAGCTAAAGCTTTAATTGTAATTATACCCAGTCTTATCTCCTATTTTTTCAGTTTCCTCATCATTGGCATTATGTGGCTCAATCACCATCACTTGTACCATATGGCTGAGAAAGTAAATGAAAAACTGCTCTGGCTCAACCTGCATTTTCTTTTCTGGCTCAGCTTGATACCCTTCCCTACATCTATGCTGAGTGGTAACCCGTTTCTACCAGAATCTACAGCTATTTATGGTAGTGTATTATTTATGGTATCGTTCTCTTTTTCATTGATGCGCACTTATGCTGCACGCAAAGACCTAATGCATTCTGATAAAGACAGATTGATACAACGACAAATAGATAAGGTAAACAGACGTGCAAAACTTAAAAATTTCGTGGGTATGGCTGCTTATTTCGTGGCTATACCAATGGCCTATGTATCTGTATATATCTCTTTTGCCTGTTTTATCATTCCGCCTATTCTATTCTTTATACCCGATGGTATCGACAGTGAAAGGCTGGCAGATAGGATCATTAAAAAAAATGAAAAGTCATCACATACTATATCTGGTTAGTTTGCACGAGAGCAAAAATGCGATAATTCAGCGATGCGATAATGTAATTACTAATTTCTTACTAAGTCTAATTGTACGCCTTTTTCGTCTACAACCAGTTTGTGATGCATACCTAAGGTAAAAGTATAATTGGCTTCCTCGTGACCAGCAGGAAAATTAAAGCAAACAGGATAATTGTATTCTTTTACTTTATCTAAAATTATCTGCTCTATGGTTTGCCCGAAAGGACGTTCGGTATCTTCTATATCGGTAAAATATCCGACGATTAATCCTTTTAATTTATCGAGTTTGCCTGCGTGTTTTAAGTTAAGCATCATACGATCGATGTGATAGAAATGCTCGCCTATGTCTTCGATGAACAATATTTTACCATCCATGTTCACTTCAGATACCGAACCAGTAAGATGTGCAAGGATGGCTAGATTACCACCGGTAAGAATAGCATTGGCTTCTCCTACCCTATTGTAAGATGATGGTGGTAAATTATAAGATAACTGTTCTCCCATAACCGCCTTAAAGAATAAACTGATATGATCCGCATTCAGCGTGTCCTCTCTGAAGGCACCACACATAGGGCTATGTAAAGAAGGCATATTGAAGTTAGCCTGCAAGTGACTTTGTAAAACAATAATATCACTGAAGCCACATATCCATTTAGGGTTTTGTTTGAACAAAGTGAAATCCAGCTTATCTATAATGCGGCTCATTCCGTAGCCTCCACGTCCCATTATGATAGCATCCACAGTGGGGTCATTCAGCATGGATTGCAGATCTTCACAACGCTGCTCATCCGTGCCAGAGAAATAATTGAACGACGTACCGCAAGTATTTCCAAGCTTTACTTTAAAGCCCTTCTTTTCGAATATAACTTTGGCAGCATTTATTTTTTCGATAGCAACAGCGCTTGCTGGGCATGTAATGCCTATTATAGAACTTTGTTTGAGATATGGTAGATGAATACTCACTACTACTGAATATTATGCTAAGATAATAAGCCTATGAAAACTTCGTCATTTCTAATTTCTACAGGATAAGTAAACAATTTATAGCCTTCTCCACTTGTATTTCGGCCAGTAGCGGGGTCGTAACGGTAACTATGGACAGGACAAACAATCCTGCCCAAAGCATCGAGCCAGCCATTACAGAGGTCGCCACTTGCATGCGGGCAAACTGCTGAGAATGCGTATATATTTTGTGCTCTTTTTAAGAGCCCTACCCTCTTGTTATTTATTAAAAACTCCTTCATTTCATTTTCTCCAAAAGAAGCCGCAGATATATTTTCAATTTTATACCAGGTGTACATGCTATCTTTTTGCAGCAAAAAAATCTTTCATTAATTGGGCACATTCATCTCTTAATATGCCGTTTGTTAGAACAGCCTTGGGGTGAAAAGGCCAATTTTCGGCTGTAGTTTTACGATAGCCGTTCTTAATATCTTCTGCGCCATACACTATACGCCCGATCTTTGACCAATATATAGCCCCGCAACACATGAGACAAGGCTCTACTGTAACATAAATAGTTGCTTCTGGCAAGTATTTGCTACCTATACTATTGAAAGCAGCCGTTAGCGCTATCATTTCGGCATGGGCAGTGCTGTCGTTCAATTGTTCTACCTGGTTGTGCCCGCGGGAAATAATTTTATTGTCCCAAACTACAACAGCGCCCACAGGTACCTCGCCTGCATCGGAAGCCTGCTTAGCCTGCTTTAAGGCTTCTCGCATAAAATGTTCATCGTTGAGATCCATTGAAGTACAAAGATAATAGCACGCAGGCAGTTTATTCCTTGTTCTTTGTATCCATTATAATTGTAACTGGTCCATCATTTACCAGTGCCACTTTCATATCAGCACCAAAAATACCTGTTGCTATGGGTTTACCTAATAATTCCGAGAGTTTTGATATAAAAGACTCATATAAGGTTACTGCCTCTTCGGGACGAGATGCACGAATAAAAGAAGGCCTATTGCCCTTTGCATACAATGCATGCAAAGTAAACTGGCTGATCACAAGCACTTCGCCTTTTGTTTCATGTATATCTTTATTCATCAAACCTACTTCATCTGAAAACACTCTTAACCGCGCGATCTTTTTGCATAGCCAATCTGCATCTTCTTCTACATCTGTAGTTTCAATGCCCAATAAAATAACAAAGCCTGGGCCTATAGCAGACTTTTCATCTCCTTCTATAGTAACGCTTGCATTAGATACCCTCTGTATAACGACTCGCATAACTTAATGTGCTGGTCAACTGATATGCAAATTAGTTAATGATTAGGATTATTCTTTTAGTTTTGCGGTTCATGTATTCTATTAATGAAACTATTGTAGCATTGTCAACTCCGCCGGGAGAAGGGGCTATAGGCCTTATACGCCTAAGCGGTAAGGAAGCTATTACTATTGCAGATACAATATTCAGGGGTAAAAAATTATCTGAACAGCCATCGCATACCCTTCATTTTGGGAAAATAATGAGTGGGGAAACAATAGTAGATGAAGTGGTCGTGAGCTTATATAAAGCACCACATAGCTATACCGGAGAAGATGTAGTTGAGGTCAGCTGTCATGGCTCATCATATGTACTCCAACAGATCATACAATTATGTTCGAAGAATGGCGCACGCATGGCGAAGGCAGGTGAGTTTACACAAAGAGCTTTTTTGAACGGCAAACTGGACCTTGCACAGGCAGAAGCTGTTGCCGACCTGATAGCCAGCGAAACAAGTGCAGCTCATAAAACCGCCATTCATAACCTTCGTGGGGGATTTAGTGAAGAACTAAAGCAAATGCGAGAAGAGCTGATAAAATTCAGTGCGCTGATAGAACTGGAACTGGATTTTAGCCAGGAAGATGTAGAATTTGCTGACAGAACACAATTATATTCTCTTATACATACATTAACAACTACCACTGAACATTTAGTGCATTCATTTCAGTTGGGTAATGCAATAAAAAATGGCGTTAGTGTTGCCATCATTGGGAAACCTAATTCCGGTAAAAGCACCTTACTAAATACTTTACTGAATGAAGAACGGGCCATTGTTAGTGAAATAGCCGGTACCACTCGCGATACCATTGAGGAAATACTAAACATAAACGGAATACAATTCAGGCTGATAGACACAGCTGGCATAAGAGAACATAGCACAGATATTATAGAGAATATAGGCATGCAACGCAGTAAAGACGCTATGAATAAGGCGGATATTGTAGTGTACTTATTTGACTTAAAAGAAAGCCAAAAGTCAAAAGTAAATGTTCAAAAAGAAGCGTTTGAAAAAGAGCGCATAAAATATCTACTGGTTGGAAATAAAATAGATGATGTTGATTTAAACAAGGTAAAAAAGGAGTATGATTTTGGGCATACTCTGTTCATTTCTGCAAAGAATAAAGAGAATATACTGCAGCTAAAAGACGTATTGTATAATATGGTAGCAGAAGGACAAGTGCAACAAGAGGGGAGTATTGTTACCAATGCACGCCATCATGCAGCATTACAGGAAGTACTTTCTTCTCTTATAGGTATTAAAAACGGCATGGACGAAAATCGTCCGGGCGACCTGTTAGCTTCTGACATTCGCAGGTGTCTGTATTACCTGGGTGAGATAACCGGTGAAATAACGACTGAAGATAAGCTGGATTATATTTTTTCGAAATTCTGTATCGGAAAGTAACTAATAATAAATAAGAAATAACATCATAGTATAAAATCGTTAAAAAAGCCCTATAAATGGGATTTTTTAATGCCCATAGTAGTTATTTATTACGTCTTGCTATTTGTTTGTTTTGTACCTTTTTGTACCTTAGCTGTACCTTAATGGGGTTATTTGTACCCTTTTGTACCTCAATACCTATTTTGGCGAATTTATGCAACCTATGGCAACAGTTTGCTACAAATAGCAACAATATGAGTTCAAACATTCGAGTAAATAAGATTTGCCAGTATTGCGGAAAGGAATTTGAGGCTAAGAAAACCACTTCAAAGACTTGCTCTGACAATTGCGCTAAGATGTATTATAAAGCCCGGCAAAGGGCTGCAAAAGTCGAAGCTGTTATAGTTGAAACAAAGCAGATCAAATTAAAGCCAATTGAGGATTTAAAAGCTAAGGAATTTCTAAGCATAACTGATGCTTGTGAATTATTAGGAATTAGTCGGTGGTCAATTTGGCGAAGTATAAAACGGAATGACATTAAAGCTTTAAAAATCGGCAAACGTACTCTTATTAAACGTTCTGAAATTGATAAACTATTTGCATAATGGCTACTAAAGTAACGCTAAGACAAAAACCAATATCAGGAAACAGACAGAGTCTTTATTTGGACTATTATCCTCCTATTCCAAACCCTGAAACCGGTAAGCCTACCAGAAGAGAATTTTTAGGACTATATATATACGATAAAGCTAAAAACCCGATTGATAAAAACAGTAATAAAGAAACTCTAAAACTTGCAGATAATATAAGAGCTACAAGGCAATTAGAAATACAAAAGGGACAGTATGGGTTTTTATCAGATGTAAAACGCAAATCGGATTTTGTGGATTATTTTAGCATACTTGCAAACAAGCGGAAAGGGAGCAATTCAGATAATTGGAGTTCAGCTCTTAACTACCTTAAAGACTTTACAGGCGGTATGTTGCGCTTTACTGATATTAACGAGCATTTAATAGAACAGTTTAAAGAATACTTGTTAAATGTAAAAACTAAGAGGAGTATAAAAATTAACCTTTCTCAAAACTCTGCTGTATCCTATTTCAACAAAGTAAAGGCAGCATTAAAGCAAGCCTATAAAGACGGTTATTTGGAGATAGATGTAAATAAGAATATTTCCAGTATAAAGCCAGAAGAAACACAAAGAGAGTATTTAACATTAGAAGAACTTAATAAACTTGTAAAAACGCCCTGCCCTATGCCACTACTGAAAGAGGCAGGTCTATTTAGCTCACTTACGGGATTAAGATTTTCTGATATTGAAAAATTAGTTTGGGGTGAAATACACTATAGTAAACAGCAAGGATATTCTATACAATTTATACAACAAAAAACAAAAGGGGTTGAAGTCCTACCAATATCTGAACAGGCAGTTAGCTTATTAGGAAAAAAAGGTAAAGCAAACCAGCGAATTTTTGAAGGATTAAATTACTCAGCTTATATGAATGCCAATTTAATAAAATGGGTAGCCAAAGCAGGAATTACAAAAGATATAACTTTTCATTGCTTTAGACATACATATGCTACCCTACAATTAAGTAATGGCACAGATATTTACACTGTATCAAAAATGTTGGGACATAGAGAACTAAAAACTACTCAGGTTTATGCAAAAATTATAGATCAGACAAAGAGAAAGGCAGCCAATAAAATAAAATTAAATCTTCCAATTAAATGAATTTTTAGATAGCCCAATGACTAATTTTTTTGTTCAATTTCATTTGCTCCGATCTTTTGAACACAACTAGAGATTTAACCTAAAAGTATTTGGCAATTATTGTATATCTTTCTGTTATAAGATATATCATTATGCCAACTTTGACGCCAAAGCGTAAAATTCTAAACGAAGCATTTGTTGAATTTATTGCTGCACTACAAGGAATAAGTACTAATAGAAACTATGAACTCTACTTTAGAGGACATTCTTCTACAGTAGATACTATTTTACCAAGAATTTATAGAGGAAAACCTTACAATATCCGCTCAAAGACAACACCAAAAAAAATTATAAAAAGTGGTCTAGAACTGCTTATTGATAATGAAGACCAAATTTTTAGAGAAATAATTCTGCGCTCTCCTCAAGATTTTATAGGAGAAATATCCGCAATAGAGAAATTAGTGAAAATGCAACATTACTCCCTACCTACAAGACTTTTAGATATAACGACAAGCCCTTTAGTAGCTCTATATTTTGCGTGCAGCGACAATAAAACAAATGGCGAAGTTGTAATATTTAAAGTTCCCAAAAAGGAAGTTAAATTTTTTGATGGAGATGCAGTTAGTATGCTTGCTAATATTTCAAAAATGCCATCGGATTTCACACTACCAAGTGGACAGGATAAAGAAAGACTGGATAAAGAAACATTTAATGTTACATTCCCAATGACAACTTTGTTACATGAAATAAGAAATGAGAAAGTCCAGTTTGCGCCAGTTATGAAACAAGATGACTTCAACCGAGTATTACCAGTAAAAGTTAAATTAAATAACAATAGAATTATTAGACAAAATGGAGCATTCTTTTTATTTGGAATCAATGAAGAAAAGACAGTTCCCGCAGAAATTAATCCTAACTGGATACACAACAAAATAAAAATTAAAGCGAGCGATAAAAATGATATTAAAAAAGACCTATCATCTTTGGGTATTTCCGAAAGCACATTATTTCCAGAAATGGAATATCAATCTAAAAAAGTTATTGAAATGTATGGATATAGACAGGTGAATAAGGTGTAACTAATGACTATCAAACAATAAAATAAACATAAGTCCGCATGCCAGAAGAATTAAAAATATTAGATATGGAGGTTAGACTTCCTATTTTAAGGGCTGCATTACTCGCAGAAAGCTTTATCAGTATTTTTTTAGCCAAATTGTTAGGCATAGGTGACTATAGGGCATCTAAGTCCTTTAGTGCCCGCAAAGGGGAACAGCCCAGCATATTAGAGCGCAAGACTATAACAGAAAGGATAATTACTAAAATGAAAACCTTTGTTGAAACATTTATAAATAGTATAGGGGAATAGGATGAAAGACAATAGATATAGCATTGACACAACAAGATATTTTATCATTCAAATTTTCAGCTTTGTCTGCTGCTAGGTAATAGCATTCTAACACTAAATTAAGAAACTCATTAGGACTATATCGTCTTGTCTCCTCATCTTTAGTTACTTCAAAATAAAATTCTGCTTTATTTGATATGGCATCTATATTAGTCCAAAACTTCTCACTTCGTTTCCCTTGAATAAACTCAATATCCGACATATCAGTTTTATTTGGCTCTTTTTTCTTTTCCAATGCATCATTAATATTGCTTAGCGTATTTTCAGCAATTGCTATACGCCTTTCCCAACTTTCATTAAATGCACATTTTTGCATGTCTGAACATTCATGTTGTTTATGAAATTCATAAGCTTTTTGTGCATACTCAATACCTTTTACTATTGTTTTTAAAATGTATTGCTGTGGAATTGTTCGGAGGAAATCCAGCCATTCGCTTTTCCACAAATCATAGTCTTTATCCTGAAACCGTATACTTTCAAAACGCCAGATAATTCCCTTCTGAACAACATATTGAGGTAGGCTTTCAAAATCAACTACAACTCTTTTGAAATATTTACTTTCAGGAAAGTTATATTGAATACTTAAATTTTTAATATCATTAATCTTTTCTGTCTCTAATTTTTCAGTTTGATTTCCCTCGTAATTACAAAAACGCTTCTCATGCGTGTATGTATTAGAGTATTGTTGTAAAAATTCCTTTTCCACCAATTTTAATATAGTGCTATACTTTGGATTGAAATTTTGAACAGGGTTTCCACCATGCCAATATAATATCATTCCAAAAAGAAGATGTTTTTGCTCATCATTATAAGGCAGTGTATTCAAACTTTTTATATAGTCGAATGGTGTGTCTAAGTTATCCTTTAGTTCATCAATTTGTTTAAATAATAAATTGAAAAAGAACAAAGGCTCGAAAGTATCCTTTCTGTATATATCTAAAAAATCTTTTGTAGCAAATACGGCGTTTTGATTTGGTATATTATCCGCATTAAAATACCAATTGAAATCATGATTGTAGTGGTTTGGATCTTCTCCTTCTATTTCTTTCAACAATAATTCTGCA
>JABDFN010000068.1:9867-10425 GCA_013286485.1 Bacteroidota bacterium | reverse complement strand
AACAGGAATGGCAGGATATATCTTGCAGGTAGTAATGCAATTGATTTTTACATTGGGACAAACTATATAACACACCCTATGTTTGTTGCTTGCTACGATAGTTCAGGTAATAATCTATGGGTTAAACAAGATACGTCTACAAATATATACTATGGCAATATCTATTCTCACCCAGCTATTGACAAACATGGCTATGTTTATATAGCTGGTAATGCTGTTGCTGGTAAATCTGGTTCGACGAGCGAAGATGATGTTTTTAATGGATACCATTTTACTAATTCTATTTCTATGCACGATGTACCGTTTATTATCAAAATGGATTCAAACGGTAACAATGTCTGGGCTACTAATGGTTCATCTAGTGGTGATGAAGCAGGTGTTGCAGTAGCATTAATAAAAGATACTGTTGCTTTAGTAGGTCATTATGCGTCAACACTACATTGGGATACGGCAAACTTGGTAGGGGGATCGTATCAAATATTCCTTGCTACATTTACAACAATTAGTGGTAAATTGATTAGTCTTAACGGGCTATCGGGAGGCGCTTATGCAACATCT
>JABDFN010000068.1:0-9857 GCA_013286485.1 Bacteroidota bacterium | reverse complement strand
CCTATGTTTGTTGCTTGCTACGATAGTTCAGGTAATAATCTATGGGTTAAACAAGATACGTCTACAAATATATACTATGGCAATATCTATCACATCAGACAGGTATGGTAATTTTTATGCCGGTGGGCAGTTTTCAAGCACACTATATGTAGCATCCAATGTGCTAAACAGCGCAGGCGGAGAAACAGATTTTTTTATAGCTAAGTATGGTACTCCAAATTGCTCTGTACCGCAAACAGATACCGGTACAGGTATTGATAACATAACAATGGTGAATAATGATGATGTAAAAATATACCCTAACCCAACATCAGGGCAATTATTTATAGACGGTGTGGTAAGCGGCACTCTATATAGGGTATATAATATTTTGGGGCAACAAGTAGAGAGTGGTACTATTAATAATAAGAAAGAAGAAGTGAATATGGAAGTATTAAGAACAGGTACTTATATACTGCAACTGACGGATAAAAATGGTAATAGAATAAGCAGGACTGTAGTGAAACAGTAATAACTTTTTGTTTTATAAGAGATTGTGATATTTATTGCGAGGGGTTACCCTCGCTTATTTTTTTAGAAAAAACAGGAATGTCATAAAAATACAGGTTTTCACCTGTATGCGGTTATGTCCTTAATTGTATTTTTAAATGAATATTCCTTTCATGAAAAATTGTTTAAAATATATTATACACCCTTAAAAATCTATAAAATGAGACCTATGCCAAAGTTGCTCATCTGCAGTTTACTTATTTGTTTAGCTATAACAAGTGATGCCCAAAGTTTTTCATGGGCAAATGGCGTTCTATGTAATAAAACCCATTTAATTAATACCTCATTATTAGGTATAGCAACAGATAACCATCATAATATCATTGCTGCGGGCACATTTGCTGATAGTTGCACAATAGGAGCAAGTGTTTTTAAATCGAAGGATTATTCTGACGGTTATGTTGTAAAATATGATTCGGGCGGCAATGCGCTATGGACAAAACAAATTGCGGGTAGTGCCGGAGCATATAGCGCTGTTTCTATAAATAGTACAGCAACAGACATCAATGACAATGTATTTATATTAGGTAATTTCAAAAGTAATGTGGTTTACTTTACAACAACAGATTCATTGGTCAATAGTGTATCAAGCACTTTTTATAGTACCTATTTTTTAGCTAAATATAACTCATCCGGAAATTTTCTATGGGCAAAGACTGCATACCAGGGTACACATGGTAGCCCCTTAACCGCATACTCAGTAATAACAGATGGGAGTGGGAACGCGATAATTTGCGGAACATTTGGAGATACATTAGCTATATCAGGAGGGGTTACACTTACCGCAGCAAATGGCTTTTATTTTCATGCCTTCATAGCAAAATTCGATCCAACAGGTAACATATTGTGGGCAAAAAAAGGTATAGCTGCACATAGTTGCATTTTCAATTCAGTTGCTACAGATGCTTTAGATAATATTTATGCAACTGGTTACTCAGATTCGACAACAACGATCGATACAGGTACAATAAACTCGCTGTCAGGATCTAAAATACTAACAGTAAAATTTGACAAGAATGGAAACTATCAATGGGGAAGGCTTAATCCAAGTCATATGACCTTGCAAAACCTAACGGATGCCGGAAACAGCATTGCTGTTGACAGATCTGGAAATTCTTTTGTATGCGGAACCATATTAGATACAACCATACTTGGGCATTCTTCCAGCCTGAGCGGAATAGTATTGAAATATAATAATAACGGTATATTACAGTGGCAGCAATTAATAAGTCCCGGTGAGTATGGCAATAAATCATACACAGCTTGTAATGGTGTTTCATTAGATGTGAATGGTAATCCCTATGTTGTTGGTGATTATGATACTGCCTTTACAATAGGTACTACTTTATTGCCTAATCCTGATTCAGCTGCAGGTGTATTTGTAACCAAGTTAGACCGCAATACAGGTAATCCTCTTTGGGCATTGAGCGGAGCTGGGACACATCATGCTTACAGTAAAAATATTACTGTTGATGAAAATGGAGGAGGCGTTGCTGTTATTGGTTATTTTTACATTTCAACAAGCTTTGGAGGGAATTCAATTATTACTACTACTAATGCTGCTTATAATAGTCAGTATATAACGCACATTGCCAATTTAGTTTTAGATGTACCAGTTATTGCCACTAACAATAACTGGCTGCTATATCCAAATCCTGCAAAAAATAATATTAATATATCATTTACAAACAGTGTGTATCATAGAGTTGTTCTCAGCAATGAAATGGGTAAGGTACTTGAAACTACAGAGACAACTAATGACATGTTACAAATGGACATAAATACATTACCGAATGGCATATATTTTATTACTGTCTGCGATAACCAGAAAAATATAGAGACCAGGAAGTTTATAAAATTGCAATAGATTATATGAAATTATATGAAACACGATTATGATACTTTGTATAAGATACTTACTGGTCTTATAATCATATGATTATGTATTGATCCTTTTATTTCTTTTTATTGATTGTAATCAATTATATATCAGCAACTTAAATAATTATAATTTCATCAGACAAACATCAATTAAGCAAAGAATAAAGCATCTCATTGAGATCTTTATTCTTTGCTTATATATTTAATAAAAATTATATGAATATACACTTCCAAATCTTAGTTAATTTTGGATATATTTTTAGAAAAACAAAGCTTAGTCATAACAAAGTACAAATGGGGATATGGCGCTTGAAACTTCGCCATGAGTTTATAAACTCAAACCTTGTGCTTTTAGCTCTTACCCAGCATTAATTACGTTTTGCGTATCAGCGTATAATTTTTGTGCCTTTGGAGAATTTAATCTTAACCTGATGTTCGAAGTTTGCTGATTGCTGTTTGTGATAATTATATCTCTTTGAAATCCCTTATGGGTTTGAATCTGATCTCGGCAAAACGCCGTTAAGACAAGTTTGTCTGTGGGAGAGAGAAAATAACAGGGATTGTTATTCGAGACTCTGCATTTATATGATGATTTTGATGAATGCTAATTTGTTCATCCTCACTTCTCGCAATCTGCCACGCTTTGTATGGGCAGTGAAGCATAGCGTGTAATGTGTCCCAACTCGGCTGCATTGCCAAATATCTTTACTTCATATTGTAAAATTAATACAAAAGTAAATTTGCTGAATTCGTGTGCAAATGGTGTGCAAATGAAAAAGGGTTCCAGAAGTGAAATTTCTGAAACCCTTGTTTTTCTTAGTGGGAGCACACGGAACACTAAAAGTGTTATATGTTTTACCGAAATGAAGCAATATTGAATACGGGAAAGTGATAGAACTTAATTATGCTATACCATCATGTTTTATCTTCTTCGTTTTAGTTCTATACAAACTGCCACCTTTCTGCCACCACCCGTCTTTAATTAAAATTCTTCTTCTTCATTATTACATATCAATCCCAATACAATTTCAACTCTATTGGCTATCAAACAATCATATTTATTTCTCCTGAATTCAGTCATAATTCCTATTAAAAAAGCCTCAGAAACGATTTCATCTTTATCTTCGTCAAACTCCATATTGATGTACCATAAGCCGCCACCACTAAGACCGTAATGTTCAGTTTTAATTTTGTCAGTTTCTCCGGTTTTAATATTGACTGCTTTTCCTTTAAATTCAAGGATGTAATGCGATAGTGGGTTGAATTTATAATATTCATAAACTCTATCTTCCAAAGGTCTCATGTAATAAGCTGAGCCAAATGTTTTTACCTTATCACCTTCTTTTTTCTTGTTGATAACAGGGTAGCCAAATGCGCAATAGTTTGCTTCATCAAAGACTTTTCCACCATGCAAGAATCTATGATAAGGAAGAAATCTATACCACTGTACTAGCAATTGAACTAACTCCGGTTTTAACTTTATATAAGCTGTATCACTGCTCTCTTCTTTTCCTAATTCAGTACCGCAACCTTTTCCTACAATAGACACATAGTCATCTTTAACCTTGACAAATAATCGGTTTGAATCAGACCATTCTTCAATTACATGCGAAGCAGTAAGGAGATAAAACGATTCTCCCAAGAACACAAAAACACCTGACGCAAACGGACGAACTCCGTTAACTAAGTCGTGTTTGAAAAGCTGACAGGTACAAAGACCAATATCGCCCTCTATCAACTTGACTAACTCCGCATTGATTAAGTCGTCTATATACTCATCTAACTCATCCCATTCTTCCATGCACCTTTTAATATTAGTTTAAAATTCCGTTTCTCTAAATTACCTATTACTTTCGTCTTGCAAAAATTATTTCAATTATGAATAATGCAATAATAGCGGTATATGGTAGATCCAAAGAAGGTAAGTCTACTACTGCACAAAATGTTTGTCGCTTGTTAATTTCAGGGTTTCCTACTGCACCCTATGCCAATCTAATAACCCCTGGTTTAGCTATTGACTATACTGCTGACATTTTAGTTACGATTCAAATTGGTGGTATCAAGATAGGCATTGAAAGCCAAGGTGATCCTTACGGCAGAATGTTCAAGACCATTGAGCAATTAGCTAAAATTGAAAAATGCGATATAATTATTTGTACAACTCGGACAAGTGGTGCAACGGTTAATGAGGTAGATAGAGTTGCAAACATTTATAGCTTCCACACAATTTGGATTAGCAGTTTTTATTCTCCAACGCTCAATCAATCTATTCTAAATATGCAAGCCGCCGAGAATATTTTAGTAGTAATAAACATGATAATGAGTGGTGTTCTTTAAACTTAGGTCGCGTTTAACTGCTCCTTTCTATGTCGCCATTGTTCAATGACCACCAACAATATTTTAGTTGACTCTTGCATATTAAAAGTGAAGTCAATTTTTCTATCTAAATCAAAGAAATCATAGTTGCCAACGCTTATTCCGATAGTTCTATCTTTCTCAGGAACTAATTTGGTATTAATAAAAGAGTGCTCATTACTTAAATGTATATAGCCAGATGTGTTTTGATACAATTTATGAATTCCGGGAAAATATATATCTAATTGTCTTGCCAAATAACTATCCGTGAGTAGATTCCCTTTGGCATCTTTTATTTTACCGATTTTTGTTCCACCTAAGTATTTACTAAAAAAATCATTATAGTCACTTACTAAGGTAGTCGCAAAAAATCTCAATGAATTGTCAACTTGCATCCGGATTAACGGAACTGCTGAAATGAAATTATTGGCTTCTCCCAAGGTGATAAAGCCATTTAACAGTGCTATTGCTCTATTATTTATTGTTGATGCAAATAAATCCATTGTATATAACTTGCCATTGCCCACCTGAATAAACCTTTTAGTGCTATCAATAAACTCGCTTTCTAATGCTTTCAGGTTAACAAATAGTTGTTTGAGAACCCCTGATTTATTTTTGACCATGCCCCAAGTTAGTAGATTTACCTCTTATATAGCAGCAAAGTGTTTGCAAATCGTTGTTGAAATAGCTGTTCAAGATTTCCCGGATTTGAAGTAAACTTTTCTGTAAGATATGTTTACATTCAAATCAGTATTTCAATAGACATATCAACTCTTTTGGCTTTTAGCAGGAACAATAAAAGGCAAATGTGTTGATACAATTTTAGTCTTTAAAATAATGATTTATAAAAATATTGCCTACCTTTTTAAAATGTTCTTCTATTTCTGCCTGCGTTATCGTCAGGGGAACACACGGAACACTAAATATGTTATGTGTTTTGTCGAAAAGAAATAAGAATGAATACAGGCAAGCGATAGAGAAGAATTACGATATGCTATCATGTTTCATGTTGTTCACTTTTGTTCTATAAAAACTGCCACCTTTCTGCCACCACCCCTGATTTTAAGCAATCTTTTCTTTTGATAGGATTGCATTAAAATCAGTATTTCAATAGACTAATCAACTCTTTTGACTTTAGCAGGAACAATAAAAGGCAAATGTGTTGATGCAAATAATTATCTTAGTAAAGTAACGATCTAATTCAGATAAAAGCTGCTATGCTTATGCCAGAACACGAGGTTCTTGCCCATAAGATAGTGTAATGCAATATATAGCATGGGTGTTATTGCATGGCCCTCCATATTTGTGGTTAGTTTTAGGTCATTTATCTGTGGGCCGTTAACTGTTACCTGGTAAGTATTAATGCCGTTGAGTAAATAAATATATTGGCAAGAGACGCCAAAGCACAAATACACAGGGCTATTAACAGATTGGCCGTATACATATTCAAAACCCACGTTTATCGCAGGAAAATACTTGCTTATATTGGCGGTTGAGTCTACATATGATTGCATTGCCAATCCATTCTTACCTGCTATAAAAGTGTTTTTCTCGACAAGTTTCGCAAATCCTATACCTCCTAATAAGTATAGCGTATTACTCTTTTCACCAAAGGTTATAACATAATTTCCGTTTATTATGAGGTCTAGGTAATTATAATTAAGGTCTACTACATTTTCTCCAAATTGTTTCAGTGGTAGCCTTAGTCTGCCGAATGTTACTTTTAAAGTAGGGAAGAACTGAGTATTAGTTGGTTTGTAACTTACTCCTAACGATATGCCAGCAGAAAATTGTTTGTAGAAAAAATCCTGGTTGTTTTTGTTTATCATAATGGGGTAGCCAAAATCAATACTGTTGACAAATTCTATCTGTGCATTGCAATTTGAACTATACAATACTCCCAAACCTAATATGATGACAGTTATTATCTTTTTCATTGAAAGTATGAAATTAGGATAATTTGAAGTAGATGTGTTGCATGTACTTCTTTTTAGAAGGATAGTATGCAACAAAATAGCAGTAGTATTTATTGGTGTTATAAATACTATTGTTATTCATGAAATAAAAAATCACTATTATTCATAGCGGAACATATTAGGATGTTATTGGCAATTTGCTGAGCCACGGTAGCGTTGGTAAATGGAGTTGCTATACTTTGCGTTTTAAAGTTTATACCCCCTGAGCTGCGAGGAAGGAAATTCTGATTGAGTCCATCGAAAGTTATATCTGAGGCAGTTATAAATAGCTTATTTTCTTCTCTTGTACCTCAAAACAAGGTAGTTCGAAAAGTCTACGTTTATAATTATCCAGAGTAAAAAGCCTTTATTATTTCAGTGACAGTTTTTCTATAATTGCGTCCGATTGTGATTTCCATATTATTTATCATACAAATATTATTCTGAACAGAATCAACCTTTTTAAGGTTAACGATATAAGATTTATGAACCCTTAAGAAATCATAAGGAGACAATATCTCTTCCATATTTTTTAATGTGCTTATAGAGATAATAGTTTTATTACTACAATATATCCGAACATAGTTCTCTAAGGCTTCTATATAAAGTATGTCCTGGTACTCCAGTTTAATAAAATCCTGGTTTGATTTAATAAAGAAAAATCCGGTTTGTTTTGGCTGTTGGTCTACATTTTTGCCAGGCGTTATTTCATTCCACCTATTTAAAATTCTATTAACTGCTTTAAAAAAACGTTCTACAGATATTGGTTTTAATAAATAGTCTATTGCTTCCAGTTCAAAACCCTCAATGGCATAATTTGGATAGGCAGTGGTAAAGATAACTGCCGGAGTCTTTTTTAAAGACTTTAAAAAAGAGATGCCGGAAATTTTAGGCATCTGGATATCTAAAAACAAGAGATCTACTTTCTTTTCCTGAAGAATGTTTACAGCTTCAATGGCACTCGCACATTTACCAACAAGATTAAAGTCTGCAACCATGTGGATATAGTCTTCGAGTATCTCAACCGCGATAGGCTCGTCATCTACAATAAGACAATTAAGCTTCATGATAAAACCAGTTTCAATTGAACAATGTATTCATTGTCATTATCATTTATTGTAAGCTCATGTGTGCCAGGGTATATCAATTCAAGTCTGCGTTTTACGTTGAGTAAACCTATGCCACCTGCATCAGGCACTATGTCTTTTGCATGCATTTTGAAATTACTGTTAATACACTCAAAAAACAGGGTATTTCCCGATACAAATAATTTTATATTGACCCAGGAAATATCGCTGTCCCAAATTAAACCATGTTTAAACGCGTTTTCAATAAACGGTATTAATAATAAAGGTGCAATTTTCTGCCGGCCAATATCTTCTGTAATGTCGAATTTAATATTGTTTTTATTTTGGTGGCGTAATTGAGTAAAGGTTATGTACTGACGGATCATTTCTATTTCTTTATTAAGGCTGATTGCCGGTTCGTTGCACTCGTATAGATTATACCTTAAGATATCTGATAACATAAGCACTCCCTTTGCTGCTTCCAGATCAGTTCTTCGCACCATACCATAAATAGTATTTAAAGCATTGAAAAGAAAATGCGGATTGATCTGTGATCTTAATATTTTAAGTTCGCTTTCCAAACGGTTTTTTTGTAAGTCTTCGAGTCGTAACTGATTTTGTACTGCATCTGCTATTAACTTACCAAAAGACAGGAGTACAAAAGTGAGTATAGTAATAAAGACGTAATAATAAAGGCTATATCCACTAACCTTAGCCAGCATATCCAGTGATATTAATTTTTTATTTACCCAATTACCAATAAGATAAGAGTAAATACATGAGGCTATTAACAAGCTAATGAGAAGGGGTATATAGAGGGCATATTTTCTTGATAAAAAAAATTTGGGTATCAGATACATATTATGGATATATGCAGGTATGCCAAATGAAACAGCTAAAAAGAATACAAGCAAAAAATAATCAAAAATAGTACCCCTAAAATGTAACATGGCAAATGCCAACCAGAATATAATATTGCGGCTAAGCCTGCTGACCAACCAGGATATCTTTACTTTAAGAGCCATACGAGATAGAGTAAGGTAGCATTTTAATAAAATTTAAGCAAACAAAATGATAAAGTGAAAGCTATTAAGGATGAAAGGCTATTTATTAATGACAACTGTTTGTGCAATGGTATGTGCATGATATCAAATTGTTTAACCTGTTTGTCATTTAGGTATCATTGAGAATAATTTTACGGATAGTTTTGAATAAAATTTATACTATGAGATATCTAATAAACTTCTTTTTATTGTTTACTGTTATAGCCAATTATAATGCCAAAGCGCAATTCCAGATATTGAACCCTGGTATTACTATACATGCCGTACAGAACTTAAAAGTGAGCAATAACCAGCATATAATTTTTGCTACTGACAATGGGATATTAATTTATTATGCAGGAAGCTGGACACATTTTGATCTAAGCAATGGCCTTTCAACCTTAGATATAAAGGGGATATCACCCAATAGCGGTGGATTTTTATATAGCGGAGCCGGTAAAAAAATTGGATACTGCAATTATTTAACTGCCACTGATTCGATATTTCCGGTGTCCGCAACATTCTCATATATTAACGCTATTTACTACAGTACAGCCGACAATCTGATTTTTTTTGGAAGTGATAATGGCGATACATGGGCACAAAATGCCACAGGTATACACCACTTAGCTTTTGATTCTACGTTCGGTATTACATTAGGCTCTGTTTCCGATATTAACCAAATGTCAGGCACGGTTAATTTTTATGTGTTTTCAACCACCAACCAAATAATGCTTTACCAGCTTTCTTCAGGGTCTGCGGTACTGATCAATTCAGCAACGTCCCCACTACCGAGTAATAATGTTATATCTAATGCGGTTTCTGGTTCTATCTCATACGACGGAACAGATAAGGGTATGTATATAGCTAATTTTACGGCCTTTCCAACTGTTACTACTTCTATAATCAATAAAACAAATACCCCGATTCCCAGTGATACGATAAAAGCTGTAGCCATAAAAGGAGGTAATATATTTATAGGTACTCCAATGGGGTTAGCTGTTCGT
>JABDFN010000067.1 GCA_013286485.1 Bacteroidota bacterium | reverse complement strand
TCTGGCTAACGATGGCACGAATATTACTGTCTACATACTAGGATAATACAAGCTTTTCGAAGACATTAAAAATAGTAGCCATGACAAAAAAAATTACACAACTTCTTGTAAGCATGTTATTTGCGGGCAGCGCAATTGCCCAACCTGCTGCGCCAACCATAAGCGGAAGTACAATTTATTGCGAAGGCCAAACCATTAGTTTAACGGCATCTTCACCGGCAGCAGCGCCAACATATACATGGACGGGCCCCGCTATAGCAGGCAGCTTTTCAGGAGCAACACTTACTATTCCCGGCGCTACAAATGCGATGAACGGGGTTTATACAGCAACTGTTACATCGGGTGGACTAACGTCAGGTCCTTCAAGCGTAACTATTGTTATAAATAATAAACCACCTGTTCCTTATGCCAGCCCGGATGTTTATAATTATTGCCAGGGCAATGACGCAACACCACTGGCAGCCATCGGCGCTAATTTGTTATGGTATACAACACCTACCGGTGGGGTAGGCAGCGCTGTTACTCCCACACCTTCTACAGGAGTTCCGGGATCAACTAATTATTATGTTTCACAAACAGTAAATGGTTGCGAAAGCGACAGAAAAGTAATTACGGTAAATGTAATTGCTAAACCACCTATGCCTTCTGTAAAAAATAATATCAGCTATTGTCAAAATAGTATTGCGCTGCCATTACAAGCAAGCGGAAATAATTTACAATGGTATCTGACTTCATCCGGAGGAATAGGTAGTACTATTTCACCTACTCCTGTCACCAGCTATGCGGGTATATCCTACTATTATGTTACACAAACTATAAATGGTTGCGAAAGTGATAGAGCACAGATAATGGTGACAGTGAATTTCACACCCAACGCTTTGATAGTAGCAAGTGTACCGCAGGTTTGTCAGCACGATACTATGAGTTTTTCATATTTTGGAAATGCGAGTGCAACATCAGTTTATAATTGGTCATTCCCTCCCGGCACATCACTTGTAAGTGGTTCTGGACAAGGGCCGCTTGTGCTCCGTTTCGACCAGGCAGGACAGCAAGCTGTTAGGTTGACAGTGGATAACAATGGTTGTAAAAGCCCGCTTACCACTTATGTTGTAAAAGTGCAGCAATTGCCAAATGTACCTGTTGTTATAAAAAAAGATGCTTGTCAAAACGAAGTAGTGAATATATCTATAGGCTATGCAAACGAAATGATAGATCAGTACAGCTGGAATTTTGACGGTGGTAATGTAAAATACGGAAGTGAAGGAGGGCCTTACGGCGTAAGCTGGAGCCTGACAGGTACTTACATAGTAGGTTTAACAGCTGTTACAAATGGATGCCCTTCTGTTACTATTACAGACACAATAAATATTCACCCGCTGCCGGATGCAGGTATTGGCAGTGTGAGTGATAATAATATTTGCGCAGGAGACAGCGTTGCATTTACTGCAGAAAGGTATAACCCCGGTTATTTATATCAATGGTTACCTGCCGGTTATTTTGGAAATATAACAAACCTATCAACGGTTTATGGATACATTGCACAACCGGGTTATGTATATCTGCAGGTAACTTCTGAATATGGTTGCACTGCAAAAGATAGTACGCTTGTAAATGCAAAACCTTGCTGTGATGTATACTTTCCTAATGCATTTACACCTAATGGCGATGGCAAGAACGACGTATTCAGGCCTATAACAGTGGCTAATCAGAAAGTAAAAACATTTACGATCATTGACAGGTGGGGACAAAAAATGTTTGAAACAACCGATATAAAACAAGGATGGGATGGAACCTTTAATGGCAAGAGCCAGGATATGGACACGTATTTTTATTTTATCAGCTATACTTGTGCAAACGGAAAGAATTATGAAAAGAAAGGAGAAGTACTGCTGGTGAGATAGAAAGCGTCATGGCAAAAGACAGCAGTAAGTTGTCCCGTCCTGCATTTGCAGGACGGGATTTTTTATTATGAGAAGAAAAAAAATTGTATTACTTTTTCGCGAAAATCAGATTATTTACAACAATCATAACTACTCTTTTATGTTGAAAAAACTCATTGCAGAAATAGTCGGTACGTTCACATTAGTATTTGCCGGTACCGGTGCCATTATAGTAAACCAGCAAACGAATGGTGTTATCACCCATGTAGGCATAGCCGCAACATTTGGACTAGCTATTATGATCATGATATTTGCAGTTGGTCGTGTATCAGGTGCACACTTCAACCCGGCTGTAACCATTGGGGCAGCGGTAGCAAAAAGATTTGAATGGAAAGAAGTAGCTCCCTATATCATTGCACAATGTATTGGTGCATTTATAGCAAGCGGTGCCTTAAAAGCATTGTTTCCCGAAAACGCAATGCTCGGCACTTGTGCACCATCAGGCAGCGAAATGCAATCACTTATTTTAGAAGCCATCATGACATTCTTTCTTGTTTTTGTAATACTCAACAGCACAGACAAATTCAGCCCCAATTGGGTAGTACCGGCAATTGCGATTGGTGGCACTATTACTTTGGACGCGCTTTTTGGAGGACCTATTTCAGGAGCATCTATGAATCCGGCCCGTTCGCTGGCACCTGCAGTAGTAAGCGGGCATATGGCTTCTATCTGGGTGTATATGGCCGGTCCAATATTAGGTGGTATTGTAGCGGCAATTGTGTATGCATTGGTAAGAGAAAAAGAATGAAAAACATTCTTTTTGTTTGTATAGAGAATAGCAATCGCAGTCAAATGGCCCAGGCCTTTGCTAATATATATGGTAAAGGAAAAGTAATTGCATATAGTGCGGGTTCGCGTCCATCAGGAAAAATAAACCCGAAAGCTATTGCAGCAATGAAGGAGCTGGGTTATGATCTTTCTGCTCACCAATCTAAATCTATTGATGACCTACCCAATGAGGATTTTGAATATGCTATTACTATGGGATGCGGAGATGCATGCCCCTATGTAAGAGCAAAGCATCGTGATGACTGGGATATTCCCGACCCCCGTGATATGAATGAAGATGATTTCAGGAAAATAAGGGATATAATTGGCGATAAAGTGAAAGCGATAATTGAAAAGATAAATTGACATATATAAGATTCTTAGAGAGGGCTTAAATAGTATCATTTTTTGCAGGCCGCCTATCAATAAATTCTATGTTCGATTTTATATATACTTAATTGTGTCATTATAACATTCCTTAACTTTGGCAAATGACAACAACCGAAAAACACCTGCGAGACTTATTGGATAAGCGTATTGTTATTATAGATGGCGCTATGGGTACTATGATACAACGCCATAAACCGCAAGAGGCAGATTATCGTGGTGATCGTTTTAAGAGCTGGCATAAAGATGTAAAAGGTAATAACGACCTTTTATGTTTGACACAGCCTGATATTATTAAAGATATACACAAACAATACTTGGATGCCGGGGCTGATATACTTGAAACAAATACATTCAATGCCAATGCAATTTCTTTGGCAGACTATGATATGCAATCGCTGGCGTATGAAATAAATGTAGCAGCAGCTAAAATTGCAAAACAAGCAGTTAAAGAATCAGGTAAACAGGCTTTTGTTGCTGGTGCTATTGGTCCCATGAACAAAACATTATCACTTTCACCTAATGTGAATGACCCAGGGTACCGTGCAATGACATTTGATGATGCGGTTGCGGCATACTATGAACAAATAAAGGGGCTCATAGATGGTGGCGTAGATGTTTTATTGATTGAAACAATATTCGATACGCTGAATGCGAAAGCAGCAATTTTTGCTGTCAATAAATATTTCCGCGATACTAAAAAAGAAAAATTGCCATTAATGATTTCCGGCACTATTACAGATGCTTCAGGCCGCACACTCAGCGGGCAAACACTGGAGGCGTTCTATATATCAGTAATGCATGCCGAACCGATCAGCATCGGTTTGAATTGCGCATTGGGTGCTACAGAAATGCGGCCGCATATCGAAGAATTATCTCGCATTGCTAATTGTTATGTAAGCTCATATCCGAATGCTGGCTTGCCAAATGCAATGGGCGAATATGATGAAACACCCGAACATATGACAAGTATTGTTTCGGAATTTGCAAAAGATGGTTGGATAAATATTGTAGGTGGTTGCTGTGGTACTACCCCCGATCACATAAAGGCTATAGCAGATAGCATGAAACAATACGAGCCGCGCCCACATCCCGAAATGGTCAATGCTTAGTACGAGCTATACTTCTGCAGCTTGTTAATAAATAGATAAAACCTTCCGCTTAACATTAACTTAATGTCGGCGTAATATTAGGGTTATACAAATGTTGTCACTTTGTATAACCAAAATGCTTCTCAGAAGCTAAAACATGTCAAAACGCGAAGTGGATGTGGTGGTGCTATCGGACATACACCTTGGAACCTATGGCTGTCACGCGCTGGAACTCTTACAATATCTAAAAAGTATCAAACCCAAAGCGGTTGTTCTCAACGGCGACATCATTGATGTCTGGCAATTCAATAAACGTTATTGGCCTGCAACACATATGATGGTAGTAAAATACCTTGTTGGTTTAATTGCCAAACAGGTACCTGTTTACTATATACCCGGTAATCATGATGAGATGTTGCGCAAGTTCAAAAACTTCAGACTCGGTTCGCTTAAAATAACCAACAAGCTCGCGTTGAAAATAAATGGTGAAAAAGTATGGATATTTCACGGAGATGTATTTGACGTAGTAATGCAATACAGCCGCTGGTTGGCTAAGCTTGGGGCGATAGGATATGATACCTTGATACTGATAAACAGCTTCGTGAATTTTATCTCTCAGAAAATGGGCAGGGGAAAAATATCGCTCTCCAAGAAAGTGAAGAATAGTGTAAAAAGTGCGGTAAAATTCATCAACAAATTTGAAGATACAGTTTGTGAAATAGCTGCCGAGCATAAATACGACTACGTTATCTGCGGACATATTCATCACCCGGAAATGAAAAAAGTAGACACCAAACACGGATCGGTTATATATCTCAATTCCGGAGATTGGATCGAAAATCTTACTGCGCTTGAATATAACAATGATACAGGATGGAGTATTTATCGCTATTCGGAAGATCTTGTTGCACAGTCGATAGACGTTGAAAAAAAGGGTAGCAAGAAAGACAGTGCCAAAGAAATGTTGGCCAGCCTGATGCACGAAATGAATATAAAAAGCAACGGCAATATCTCTGACGGAACAATAGAAGCAGCCTGATGAAAATACTTTTTTCTATACAGGGAACAGGTAACGGCCACCTGAGCCGGGCAAGGGATGTGTATCCTGAGTTGATTAAATATGGTGAGGTGGACGTGCTTATCAGCGGCATACAAGCTGATGTGGATTTTCCGTATCCTGTTACCTATCGTAAGTATGGTATGAGCTTTATTTTTGGAAGCCGCGGGGGTGTGGATATTATTAAAACTGCGCAAAAACTAAGGCTACCGCAGTTAATAAAAGATATCAGGCAATTACCCGTACAGAATTACGATCTTGTTGTTAACGATTTTGAACCTGTAACTGCATGGGCTTGCAAAATAAAAGGAGTGCCTTGTATTGCGCTAAGCCACCAAAGCGCGGTTATGAATGCAAATGCACCCAAACCAAAGTTTGGCCACCTCGCTGGGAAAATAGTGCTCAAATATTACGCTCCTCATACAGCTGCATACGGCTTTCATTTTAAGAAGTACGATGAGAATATTTTCACCCCGGTTATTCGTAAGCAGGTAAGAGATATACAACCAACAAACGAAGGGCACTATACCGTATATCTTCCGGCATATGATGACGCTGCATTAATGAAACATCTCTCTCATTTTTCTGATGCCAAATGGGAAATATTCTCAAAGCATAATAAACAGGAAATAGTAAAAGACAAGATACATATACGCCCCATCAATAACGATGCATTTATTGATAGCATGGCAAAAAGCGCAGGTGTGCTTTGCGGTGCAGGTTTCGAAGGGCCCGCAGAGGCTATGCAACTGGGCAAAAAAGTCTTGGCTATACCTATGCTGGCACAATATGAGCAGCAATGTAATGCAGCAGCTCTTGAAGACATGGGTGTGCCTGTGATAAAAACACTATCAGAGAAATATTATCCGCAGATACAGAACTGGCTTTCAAATGGTAAAATTGTAGAAGTGAATTACGAAGACAATATTGCTACAGTAGTAAAAAAACTAATGCAGGAACATGCACCGGAACATAGGTTCGTTTTTCAAAAAGAATTGGCAGCTACTTCTTAGTAAGCTATACAAGACAGGTGCGTTAGTATTAGAGGTGTTAATAGCTATTTGCCTGTAAAAGAAGGTTTCCGTTTCTCTAGGAAAGCAGTAATACCTTCTTTGTGATCTTCAGTTTTGCTGGCAGCTACCTGCAGCTCTTTTTCCATCTCTAATTGTTGTTCCAGGTTATTGTTATAAGATTGATTTAAAAGATGTTTGGTAAGCCCGATCCCTTTAGTAGGTATATTGGCCAATGATATCGCCAGCTTTTTACTTTCTGCTTCAAATACATCATCTGCAAAGCATTTATACACCATGCCCATATCTGCAGCTTCTTTACCGTTTACTTTATCACCTGTTATCATAAGCGCTGCCGCACGTTGCATACCCACTAGCCTCGGCAGAAAAAATGTTCCTGCGCTATCAGGTATCAAACCTATTTTGCTGAAAGCCTGTATAAACGAGGCGCTTTCACTGGCAATAACAATATCGCAGGCCAGCGCAATATTTGCCCCTGCTCCTGCAGCAACACCATTTACTGCGGCTATAATTGGCTTCTCAATATTGCGTAGTAATTGAATAATGGGATTATAATGTTCTCGCACAATTTTTTCAAGCCCTGGCCCTTTGGGGTCAACAGCTTCTGCAAGGTCTTGTCCTGCGCAGAAAGCCTTTCCGGAACCTGTGATATAGATGCAACGTATAGCATCATCTTCCTTGCAATCAGCTAATTTCTCCTGAACCGCAAGTGCCATCTCCCGGTTAAAACTATTATATTTTTCAGGCCTGTTAAAGGTGATATACCCAACGCCATTTTCTTTTGATAATAATACAGTGCTCATATTGTAAAAATAATATAGAAACTAACTGGCTGCTACAGGTTTAAATTTTCCTGCAAGAGATTTTCCAATACCAATAATGCTGGTAACATTAAGCGGAAACTCTAATAATACATGCAAAAAGCTAAGGAAAAACAACCATTCCAGCCCGCTTCTGTAGTCAGCTACATATATCCCTATGCTTACCAGCCACATAATTATTACTGCTACAAACCTGCCTTTAGGCACTTTATGCCATTGTATAATATTTGTTTTAGAGAACCAGTTAAGATAATGATAAGTATAAGCAAAAGCTATAAAACGCATCAGCATTATACCTTCGCGGGAATGATATACTATATTATCCCATAGAGACATAGGGTCTGCTTTAAGATCTGTTTGTATGGGAGCAGGATAATGCATGATATGCAATAATGAGCGCACATTCATTGCTTTAAAAAAATCATCATAAATAACTTTATTACCCGAATGAATAGGAAAGAAATAAGTATTAGGGTAAACATTGTAAAGAATAAAAGGACATAATATAAGCGCTAATACTGCATATATACCTGTGCGGCTCTTGCTTTTTAAAGTGCCATACAGCATAAACAGTCCTGTAAAAATATATACATGAATAAGTGTAGGTATAAAAATGGTTAGGAAAAAGTACATATGTTCAGACAACGCTGATGTAATGATGAGCAGCACAAGCCCCGCTATGCGATAAAAATTATTCTTTATAGTTACAAATATGATGGAACCTAACAAGGCAATATAGATCAGCTGTGCGTTAAAAAATTCTGGGAAGGTCACATCAATATAAGAGGCTAACTTGTTTTTAAATTGAAATGCAGTAAGCAGCAAACCAATAGTAATGAGTATAGGGGCATCATATTTGCCCTTTGAAAAATATTTACGATCGTGCAGCCAGGATATTTCTGTGAGATAATGTAAAGGGCCAAGAATAGCGTATACCAACAGAAACAACTCAAAAGGAATAAGTATAGCAATGCAGCAGGAAAACAACATCAACCCGATGTTTATTACATCAATTTTCTCTGTAGATGTGAGTTGCATAAGCCTGTAACTTTACCAAAGTAATAAATTTTGCCCATAATTTAGCAGGTAATATTATCTTCATATTTCAATTTTTGGTTAACATGCTGGTCAAAGTTTTCGGAAGTGCGGTACATGGTGTCGAAGCTATCACTATTACAATTGAAGTAGATATTGTAAAAGGCCAAACTGTAGGTTTTTTTATCGTTGGCTTGCCTGATAATGCAGTAAAAGAAAGCGCCGAGCGTGTACTTGCAGCTATACATAATAATGGATATGAGAGGCCACGGTATAGGGTAGTTGTAAATATGGCCCCTGCCGATATTAAAAAAGCAGGTTCTGCTTACGATCTCCCAATAGCAATTGGTTTATTAGGTTCTATGGAACAGTTACCTGTTGAGGATCTGAAGGATTATATTATTATGGGAGAACTTTCTTTAGATGGAGGGATACAACCTATAAAAGGAGCATTACCAATTGCAATACAAGCAAGAGCAGAAAAATTTAAAGGATTAATTGTGCCCAAAGCAAATGCCCGAGAAGCCGGTATGGTGAATAATATAGAAGTATATGGAGTGGAACATATCAGCGAGGTCATTGGCTTTTTCAACAAAACACAAACACTCAAACCTGTTGAAGTAAATACAAGAGAAGAATTTTTTAATGCACAGCAAGATTTTGACATTGATTTTTGCGATGTAAAAGGCCAGGAAAATGTAAAGCGCGCACTGGAAATTGCTGCTGCTGGAGGTCATAATGCCATATTGATCGGTCCACCGGGTGCGGGCAAGACTATGCTTGCAAAAAGATTGCCCGGCATATTGCCTCCGCTTAGTTTGCACGAAGCGCTCGAAACAACCAAGATACATTCTGTAGCAGGTAAATTACCTGCAAACACATCATTGATAGCGCGTAGACCGTTCCGTTCTCCGCATCATACCATCAGCGATGTTGCATTGGTAGGCGGTGGTGGTATTCCACAGCCTGGAGAAATATCGCTGGCACATAATGGTGTTTTGTTTTTGGACGAATTACCTGAATTTAAACGTACCGTGTTGGAGGTAATGCGCCAACCAATGGAAGAGCGGCGGGTATCTATATCACGCGCAAAAGTGAGCATAGATTTTCCTGCAAGTTTTATGTTGATAGCGTCTATGAATCCCTGTGATTGCGTTGCCCTTTTCCGCCATTTTGGAAATGGGCGGGGTCGAATGTCGGCAGGTATGCGAGCTTGATGGTTATATCTTCTTTCCCAACAATAATACCGCTTGTGATGCGCTCTATGATCTCCCTGCGTTCTTCAAATGGTTTGGTCTTCCATTTCGTATACAGGTCTTTGGCATCTTCGAGCACCACCTCGGACGATTGCTGTTGAATTTTCAGGCTGTCCACCTCCGCGTGCAGTTCGGGCAGGCGTCTATCAATTTGCAAAAGCTGTTCTTCCAACGGCTTGTATTCCTCGGCAAAGATTTCTTTGCTCATTTCCTCGTCAACGCGAAGCTTGAGCAATCTGTCCATTTTCTTTTTGATTGTTCCGCGTTCCGACTGCACTGTTTCAAGCAATGTTGTTTTTTCCGAAAGTTCCGAATCAATGTTTTCGAGATATTTTGATTTGTCCATTTCGATTAACAGGAAATTTTTGAGCTTGACGTAAAAAATCTCATCAAGGTCGTCTTCGGGCACCCGATTTTTACATGCCTTGCAGGTATACTTTGCCGCCGTGCCGGTGTGAAAGACGTACATTTTATTTCCGCAGTCGCAGGTTACAAAACCCGCAAGCAGGTGTTTCGGTTTCGGCCCTGGCTTTGCGCGCTTCTGTTCCAGTTCGTCCAAAATCCTGTTGCATTCGTTCCATGTGTCCATGTCTATGAGCGCGGGACAGGTAATAATGACCCATTCGGAGAACGGTTTGTATTCCCATTTCTTGCCGTCGCCAGTGCTCTTGGTGTAGTTTGCTCTGCGCTCGCCCTTTGCCATAGGGTCGCGCAACAAACGGGCTACTGTCGAATCGGAAAACTTTGAGCCGTTGCGGGTTCTGTAGCCCTGCTCGTTTAAGATATTGGCGACTGTTTTCTTTCTTCTGTGCATGAGGAACAGCTCATAGATGAGCTTGCGCACGGGCGCATATTGTTCGTCAATCACAAGCTCCTTGCCTTCCCATTTGTAGCCAAGTGAAGCCTGTCCGCCAATGGGCTTGCCGAGCTTTGCCCGAATGGGGACGGACGCGGCCACGCGGTCGGAAATTTCCTCGCGCTCCCACTGCGCCATGGCGGCAATCATAGTGTAAAACAGCCTGCCCGCAGGCGTGCTCGTGTCTATGGCTTCTTGCAGAGAAATGAGGTC
>JABDFN010000066.1 GCA_013286485.1 Bacteroidota bacterium | reverse complement strand
TCATCGAGCGTACATCGCTGGTAATAAGTAATGTAATTTTCATCCTTATAGCAATATTTATTGCTTTTGGTATACTGTTATTTTTTAGTTTTGGCATAGCTGAATATTTTTCATGGCTTACAGAAAGTCGCATTGGAGGCTTTTTTCTTACTATGGCCATGTACCTGTTATTATTTATCCTTGTCATTGTTTTCAGAAAAAAGATCATCAGTCGCTTTGCAGATATTTTCATAGGGGTATTTACCAATATGGATGAGGATGACGAATCAAAAAAAGAGGACAAATAATTTTATATGGGCCTCTATCCAAAAAAGCTAAATAGCCTTCGAGAGCTTCGGCAAGAAAAAGAAAGGCTAAGGACAGAAAGAGAAAAATGGAGCCTATCGTATGTCCTTACTGATGAACTATCTGATCTTACAAATTTCATCCCCGAAAAAGGCGCTGGCAAATGGATTAACCTTGCTTTATCCATGTTAGATGCTGAGGCCATAATAGGTCTCGTTACCGAAGTAATCCCTTCTTTCTCAATGGATTTTATTGCTAAAAAGATCAAACGTTCTGCCGCTTCTATTGCGGGAACTGTGCTTGGCGGTTTCTTAAAATGGGAAGCTATAGAGCTTGGGCTGCGGGGAATTAGTTTATTTATTCGTTTGCGGAAAAACAAACAAAACAAAAACAGTAAAACCACAGAATAATTTACCTACTGTTTCTTACTTGAAAAAGAGGGAATCACTTTCATTAACACATGCCCGATAGTTACAAATATGATCTTTATATCAAGCAGTATACTCCTGTGACGTAAATAATAAATATCCCATTGCACACGCTTACGCAGTTCGCGTTCCATATTTATCTCACCTATATAGCCTTTTATTTGTGCCATACCTGTCATACCAGGTTGGGCCTCATGACGAAGATTGTAATAAGGCGTTTGCTTACCATACGTATTTGTATGGTATAGCATATGCGGACGCGGACCAACAATACTCATATCACCTAATAATACATTGAAAAACTGAGGAGTTTCATCAATATGAGTCAATCGTAAAAATCTCCCTAAGGGTGTTATTCTCGCATCATCTGCAGAAGCTTGTTTGGTATGAGCCTCATCATTGATATACATGGTCCGGAATTTGAAACAATCAAAATCTAGCCCTTTATAACCTGTTCTCTTTTGAATGAATAAAACAGGGCCTTTAGATGTAAGTTTTATTAATAATGCAACAAGGGGGTACAACCATGACATTACAAAAACAATAAATGTCATAGAAGCAACAAGGTCAATTACTCGCTTAATGGTATAGTAATAGGCAGAAGGCTCATATACCATATACCTCTGATTGATCTGTTGAAACATTTCACGTATTTCTCCTATCTCAGACTGGGGTACCGGTTCTAACTTAGTTCTTTCTGTTGGAAATTTAATGACAAAAGGGTGGTCCATCTTATTTTATCCAGGCTTGGTTCGATTTTTATACCGCAAAAATCGTGTCAGATTTTAAATTTGACTGCAAAATTGATGATTTTTTTTAGAAATAATATGTTTTACATAAACTTTCACAGTTTTTATTACATATTTTATGAAATATACAGTAAAAATATATACTTTACATTAATATAAATTTTATATTAAAATTATTTATTAATCAATAGGATGTAAGGACTTAGATGGCATTTTTGCCATGAACATGCACATAATTTTCTATAGGCAACCTCTTGGCAATAGATCTTGCAAGCGTCATCTCATCAGCATATTCCAGCTCACCTCCAAAAGCAATACCCCTGGCAATAGTAGTAATATGTACCGGCAGGTCCTTCAGTTGTCTTGCTATATAATAAACAGTAGTATCTCCCTCTATAGTAGGACTAAGTGCCATTATAACCTCTTCTATCTGTTTGTCTGTTACCCTTTTATGTAAAGATGTGATGTTTAGATGCTCGGGGCCTATACCATCGAGCGGAGAAAGTATACCACCCAGTACATGATACAAACCGTTATACTGCTGAGTGCTTTCTATAGCTATCACATCCCGTATATTTTCCACCAGGCACAGCTGTGTGTGATTACGTGCACGGTTGCTGCAGATAGCACATAAAGCAGCGTCCGATACGTTAAAGCATTCATCGCAAAATCTTAGTTCATGCCGCATCCTTGAAATAGCAGAGGTAAACCCATCTACCTGTTCCTTTTCCATTTTCATCAGCTGCAGTACCATTCGCAAAGCTGTTTTTTTACCAATGCCTTGCAGGCGGGACAATTCCTGCACTGCATCTTCTATCAATTTTGAAGAAAAAACCATACTGTATTCCTACGCTTAACGCAAAGACAATGTAGCATTGCCTGCAATGCGAATTTACAATTATTGAAACTATCTTGTTCAGTTTAAAAATAATGGCATTATTATTGATTTACCTGAAAAAATGTTTAGATTCGCATTATTACTAACAAACAGATTTTATTTATGAAAAAAGCCTTACTCTTCATGATAACCGTTTCGCTCGGCTTCAGCGGTTATTCACAATCCATTGATACTATATCCGCTCCGGGAGCATTTCCTGGTCGGGCTCAACTAGATACTGTAGCCAATGTTTATAAAACCTCTTCTGCAAATGGTTCTATCGCAGGTATTAATAATAATAGCTGGAGTGGCTTTGCCCAATTATACACCAATTTCATACAAGATTCGGGCTGGAAAATAACAGGCTGTTTAAGTGTATGGTATGGTACTATTAGCTCGAGCTCATTTTCAGTAAATTTTAGTGTATGGAATGTAGATTCAAGCAATGCGGTTGCTCACCCTGTATCCGGTCTGGACTCAATAACCGGTTTTCCTAAAGGGACTCCCGTTACTACTCAAAATGTAGCATTTAGCACTATCAGCTCAACTATCAATACTACACCGGGCTCAACACCTACATATAATCCAACAGTTACATACACTCCTTTTGGTACGCCTGCTGTGGTTAACAGGCCTTTCTTCTTAGGCTATACTTTTAGTAGCGGTTACAACTGGGGTACAAAAGGTTCACAGATATTAAGCCTTGGCACCACACCTCTTTCTACCGGCGGTGCAATTACTTATTACAACAATATTCACAACAATTACTATAAATTTAAAACTACCGGCACCGGGGCGCATACTATGTATTTAGCCTATAATGCTTTTTTTGACGGCACTGTTTGGAAGGATTATAACTGGGATGATGGTGACCTGGTGCTCCTTTCTATCGTTCCAATAGTAACGGCAAATGCTGATGAAGTAAAGGGTATTACACAAAATAACCTTACTTTCTTTGGCAGTTACCCTAATCCTGCAACTAACAATACCAATGTTAAGTTCTCATTGGCTACAGGCACAGATGTAACACTTCAAATAATGGATATGTCAGGCCGCACGATCAATACGATCAGCCAAAACAAATTAAGTACTGGCGAGCATATTATTCCTGTGCAAACAGCAAATATGCAACCCGGCGAATACCTCTACATGATAAAAACAGCAACCGGCGATGCTTTTGCAAGCAAGCTGACTGTAGTGAAATAAAATCATTTTACTCTTTATAAAAAAATCTCTGCAATTGTGGAGGTTTTTTTTATTATATCAACTTCTTATTTTCTTTATGCCGCTCTGCATCTCTCTTTGTTTTCTTTTCAAAATTCTTTTGCAACGCTTCGGTAAGGTTCACACCTGTTTGGTTGGCAAGACAAAGTAATACCCACAACACATCAGCCATTTCATCTGCAAGATCTTTATGCTCATCACTTTCTTTAAATGATTGCTCTCCGTATTTCCGTACCATAATGCGTGCCAGTTCCCCCGTTTCTTCAACCAATATGCCCAGGTTGGTCAGCTCATTAAAATACCGCACACCTGTTGTGCATATCCATTCATCTACCTGTTGTTGTGCTTCTTGTATTGTTATATCCATAAAATTTTCTGTTAATAAACATTAAATCTCCCCTATTGGGGGATAGGGGGTTTTGTTTATTCCACAAAATAATAGAACTTCCCTGTTTATATCAACAAAGCAGAAAATATGCTATACGCCTCTGATACCGAAGCTGCAAATGCCCTCAAAGAAAAATTTGAACTCATAAGAAGAACCATAGCAAAAGTGATCGTTGGGCAGGAAGATGTAGTGAACAAATTGCTCATTTCCATTCTTTGCAACGGGCATAGTTTGCTGGTTGGTGTACCCGGCCTCGCCAAAACATTGCTGGTAAAAACAGTGGCCGACGTGCTCGACCTTTCATTCAAACGCATACAGTTCACACCAGACCTCATGCCAAGTGATATTGTTGGTGCTGAAATATTAGATGAACAAAGGCAATTTAGATTTATAAAAGGCCCGGTATTCGCAAACATAATTTTGGCTGATGAAATAAACCGAACACCACCCAAAACACAGGCGGCCCTCTTAGAAGCTATGCAGGAACGTAACGTAACAATAGGCGGCACCTTGCACCAACTGCCCCTGCCGTTCTTTGTGCTCGCTACTCAAAACCCTATTGAGCAGGAAGGTACTTATCCATTGCCCGAAGCACAGTTGGATCGCTTTATGTTCATGATCATGCTCGACTATCCTAATTTTTTCAGAAGAAGTGGATATTGTGAAGAACACTACAGGAGCAATGACAGTTTCGCTCGATAAGGTGATGGATGCAAAAACCATTACTTATTTCCAGGATTTGATACGCCGCGTTCCCGTACCTGAAAATGTGCTGCAATATGCTGTAGGATTGGTACACAAAACACGTCCTGCAAATGCAAACGCACCGGAAGTAGCAAAACAATATGTTGCCTATGGTGCAGGCCCACGCGCCTCTCAATATTTAATACTCGGCGCTAAATGCAACGCCTTGCTCAACGGTAAATATTCTCCCGATATAGAAGATGTAAAAGCTATGGCAATGTCGGTACTCAGGCATCGTGTATTGCGCAATTACAAAGCAGAGGCAGAAGGCATTTCACAGGAATCATTGATAAAACAATTACTATAACACACTTCCTCCCTTTAGGGAGGCCAGGAGGGTTTTATGGAAAATATACAATCAAAAGCAAACTTTCTAAAAAACGAATACACAAAAAAACTCTTGCAGCTCGACCCTGCAACAAAACCTTTGTGGGGCAAAATGAACGTACGGCAAATGATAGAGCATATGGGCGACTATGTGCGCATAGCCAGTGGCAAAGACCTTGTTAGTTTAGTAACAGCGCAGGAAGCTGTACCCAAAATGCAGGCCTTTCTCGAAAGCGAAAAACCTTTTAGAGAAAATACACCCAACCCCTTATTACCCGATACTCCCCTGCCACCAAAAATGGAGTTAAAAGATGCCATACAAAGACTGCAAAATGAAATAGACGATTTTTTTAAACTCGCTCCCGGCAAAAAAATAATGAACCCTTTTTTCGGTGAACTTACCTTCGAACAAAACATACAATTACTCCACAAACACGGCATACATCATTTAAGGCAGTTTGGAGCAAATGTATAATTCAGATAACCCATCATACCTATCTTATTTTCTAAAGTAACTATAGTTTAGATTTATATTCTAAAACAAATATTTGTTTACCCCCCTCTTGGCTTTGTAATTTTGCCTGAGAAGAGGCTATAAAATAGCTTCGTAGTCCTGCCATCGGTAGGGTATCTTTGACTTACCATAAACCTATTTTAATTATGATATATTTATTCAATTCTTTTGTCATCGTAAAAACACAAACTTCCTCCTCTTCCTGATAAATAATTTTCTCAAAAAGCGGAAGCAAATGGCAACTTGAAACGTTAAAACCAACGCCAGTCAACCATATTAAATATTTCTTATGCGGAAGACAAGCGGAAGCAAAGCGGAAGTACAACGGAAATTAACATACTGGGGCAAGTAATAAACAGTGATAGTATCAGTACTTCAAAACCCATACATTTTAATTATTTTTGCAATCCTTATTCCTAATATCTAATTACTATATATCTCATATGTCGGTCGCACAATTAAAGAATTACCAGAAGGGAAATGGGTAACATCCAAAAAAGAAGGGGATGTATTGCATAATGCCATAACAGGTGCCGCTATTTATACAGCCAATAGCGAAGGCCTGGATTTTGGTGCTATGATGGATTATGCAAGAAAAATAGGTGGCCCGGTATTGCGCAAGCTTACTTTTCACGATCGAGGCAGAATGTTGAAAGCACTCGCTATATACCTGCTGGAACGTAAAGAAGACTTTTATAAAATAAGCGCACACACAGGCGCCACGCGTTCTGATTCCTGGGTGGATATAGAAGGTGGTATAGGTAATTTGTTTGCTAATGCCAGCCTGCGTCGCCAGTTTCCTGACGAAAGATTTTATGTAGATGGTGATGTAGCAAAGTCATCTAAAAACGGAACTTTCATTGGCCTACATATTATGGTGCCCCGCGAAGGTGTTGCTATACACATCAACGCCTTCAACTTTCCAGTTTGGGGAATGTTAGAAAAAATAGCGGTGAATTTATTGGCTGGTGTACCTGCAATAGTAAAACCCGCTACCATCACTTCTTATCTTACTGAAGCTGTTTTCGCAGAGATCATCAAGTCTGGAATATTACCCGAAGGTTCTCTGCAACTTATATGCGGTTCTGCACGTGGCATTTTAGATACCATACAAACTCAAGATGTGGTAACATTTACAGGCTCCGCAGAAACAGGACGCAAATTAAAATCACACCCGCGCATTGTTTCAGAGGGCGTTCCGTTCAACTTAGAAGCAGATTCTTTGAACTGTTCTGTCTTAGGTACAGATGTAGAGCCCGGCATGCCGGAGTTTGATATTTTCATTAAAGAAGTAACAAGAGAAATAACTACCAAGGCAGGACAAAAATGTACAGCCATTCGCCGCATTATTGTTCCGTCAAATAAAGTAGAAAATGTACAAATAGCGCTTGGTAAACGTCTCAAAAGCACAACCATCGGCGACCCTGCAGTAGAAGGCGTAAGAATGGGGCCATTGGCTGGTATTGCACAGCGGAATGAGGTAAGAGAAAGGGTACAGCAATTAGCCAAGTCGCAACAAATAGTTATTGGCGATTTGCAACATTTTGAAGTAGTTGGCGCAGATAAAGAAAAAGGTGCGTTTTTGCCGCCACTCGTTTTCTTAAATACAGACCCTTTTGTAAAAACCGACGTTCATAATATAGAAGCATTCGGACCTGTATCTACCATTATACCATACAACGGCATCGAACAAGCCATTGAATTAGCAAAAATGGGAAAAGGTTCACTCGTATGCTCACTCATCACACAGGATGATACTATTGCTAAAGAATTTGTATTAGGTGCCGCAAGTATGCACGGTAGGATATTGGTATTGAATAATGATTGCGCCAAGGAAAGCACGGGCCATGGTTCTCCCATGCCATTATTAGTTCATGGCGGTCCAGGGCGTGCGGGTGGTGGTGAAGAAATGGGAGGCAAACGTGGTGTATTGCACTACATGCAACGTACTGCTATACAAGGCTCTCCTACTACGCTTACAAACATTACCAATGTATACCAGCAGGGAGGTAGACAAAACGAAACAAATATTCACCCCTTCAAAAAACATTTCGAAGACCTGCAGATCGGTGATACATTGATCACGGCAAAGCATACCGTAACAGAAACCGACATTACCAACTTTGCAAACGTAAGCGGCGATAATTTTTATGCGCATATGGATGCTACTTCTTTAGAAGGAACCATCTTTGAAAGACGTGTAGCCCATGGATATTTTATATTGTCTAAAGCTGCAGGTTTGTTTGTGGATGCTAAAAAAGGCCCGGTGCTACTGAATTATGGTATAGATGAATGTCGTTTCACTAAACCTGTTTATCCGGGCATGACCATTGGAGTAAAACTCACTGTAAAAGAAAAAACAGCCCAGGAGAAGAAAACACCTGAAGATATTGCCAAAGGCATTGTTAAATGGCTGGTTGATGTATATGACGAAACAGGCGAAACTGTTGCCATTGCAACAATACTCACTATGGTAAAAATGAAAAAACAAGATTAATTTTAACTTAGAATTTAACCTGAAACAAATAATATTACAAGTGAATAGCAACTTGTAGCTTTTCACTTTTAACTCTTTACATAAACATATGCACTACCCCGACGGCTTTGTCCGCAGCGAAATTGAACATGGAATAGCAACAATAGAATTCTTTCACCCTGCGAGCAACTCATTACCAGGCGTTATACTCAACGACCTTGCTAAAACAATAAACGATATTGGTATCGACAATCGCGTTAAGGTTATCATCCTAAAAAGTGCCGGTGATAAAGCGTTTTGCGCAGGCGCGTCTTTCGATGAGTTGATTGCCATCAGCAATGAAGCAGAAGGAAAAAAATTCTTTAGCGGGTTTGCGCAGGTCATCAATGCTATGCGCAAATGCCACAAACTCATCATTTGCAGGATACATGGTAAAACTGTAGGTGGGGGTGTTGGTATTGCCGCATCCGCCGACTATGCCATAGCTACAGAAGCCGCTGCTGTAAAATTGAGCGAGCTCGCAGTAGGCATAGGCCCGTTTGTTGTAGGCCCGGCAGTAGAGCGCAAAATAGGCGTCGCAGGTTTTTCACAACTCGCCATAGATGCTGCATCATGGCGCTCCGCTGAGTGGGCAAAACGCCACGGATTATACGCTGAAATACATAAAACAGTAGAAGAAATGGATGCATCAGTCGATGCATTGGCGGCTCGTTTGGCAAATAGTAATCCTGAAGCAATGGCAGAACTCAAAAAAATATTCTGGCACGGAACAGAACATTGGGATAAGTTGTTGTCCGACAGGGCTTCTATTACAGGTAGGTTGGTCCTGGGTGATTTTACAAGAAATGCGATCAATGCTTTTAAAAAGAAGCCGGTAAAATAAGTCTTATTGACTCAGTGATTGTAGAAACACTTTTTCGTAGGAATATACAATATAGTCCCAGTTATAGAGTTTTACTATCTTATCTATGTTGTTAGAAAGTTTATAGTGGTATATCTCTTTGGCCTTTACTTCTTCAATTATCCTTCCAACTTCACTCTCATCCCTGAAATAAAAAGCATCTTCTTCACCTAATACAGACTTGTTGAATACATTATTGTGTGCCGCTATCAAAGCCCTGCAACCCATTGCCTCCAATAGTGATGGGTTGGTACCGCCAACCGAATGGCCATGAAAGTATAGCAGCGAATAATATCGCAGATTATTTACAACAACCGTATCATAGATACCTCCTAAAAAAGAGATGTTGTTGTTTCCTCCATAAGTATTCAAAAGGTAGGTCCCAAATGCATTATTCGTTTTTCCTACAATAACAAGAGGTTTAGAACTATTCGATTGTAAATACCCTTTTATTATGATTTCTATATTATTCTCAGGTTCCATTCTTGCTATTAGCAGGTAATATTCATAAGGTTGTAACGAATATGCTTTTAGCACAGTTTCGTCTGCATTCAAGAACTCTTCAGCACCATAAGGAATAAAATGAGATGCTTTTTGATACTTATCTTTTAAATAACTTTGTATACCCACCGAATCTGCGATCAGCTCATCAGCATGTATAGCTGCCCATTTCTCTGCCTTCTTCAAGAATTGTTGCACATACTTATTATACTTGCTGCGTTTCCATTCCAGCCCATCCATATTCACAATGTTCTTGCAGTCTTTAGGCCATATCCTATACCATATGCTATTACTTGTATATCCTAATTGTAATAAAATATCAAACCCTCTTTTCTTCGCGTCTTTAAAACAATTCCTATCGTAAATAAACTGTCCAAATGTTCCATACTTATTCTCAGGATCTTTACAATGAATAATATGCACGCCCTGCCATACATCACCTTTATATTCATGATCATCAGAATTATATACCCATACATCATGACCTCTTTCCACCAAACCAACTGCGAGATATTCTGCACATTGCTCAAATCCGCCATACCGGTTTGGTATGCCCCTTGTGCCAAGTATCCCTATCTTCATTTTTCTACTCATTAATACCTAATACTTGTTTATATGCTATCAATGTTTCTTCTGCTGCACGCTCCCATGTATAATGTTGCAGAATATATTGCTTAAAGGTTTCATTATAAGGCGTTTCAAAAGCCTTATCTACCGCGTCTTTTATAGAAGCAGCGTCATCGGGGTCGCAGTACCAGGCATTGTCTCCGAAATAATCCCGTGTATCGCCTCTGTCTGTTATAACTATATTACAACCCATTACTGCCGCCTCCAGTGACGAAAGCCCAGTTGTCTCAAAATAACTGGGCAGTACATGTACTTTTGCGCTGCTATAAGCAGTATATAATTGTTCACCATTCAGCCAGCCTTCAACATGCACATTACTCGCTGCTTCTTGTTTACATTGTTCATAATAACCTAACGCATTTGGCGAAGGTTTGCCATGAATAAATAACTGAAGACTCGTATTATTCAATGCATGTACCAGGTTCAATTGGTTCTTCCTGGCCTCTATACGGCCCATACAAATAATACTATCCTTGTATTTAGCATCTTTCAGGT
>JABDFN010000065.1 GCA_013286485.1 Bacteroidota bacterium | reverse complement strand
ACTACAATTCAGGCGGGAGCTTTATATACAATATTTGAGGCAATGAGAGGGTTAAGAATATTTGAGAGGTTTGGGTTTGACTTACCAAAAATCGATAAAAAAACACCAAACACAAGAATAGTTTCTGAATATCACGAATGGGTATTTGTGCCTCAATTTCATGATTGGTTGAATACTGATAATGAGTTAGTGCTTACTGCATATAGCCCAAATAAGGAATTAAAGAACCTCTTGGTAAATGGTATAAATAATGATTTAGAATAAGGTACACACAAAGCATTTTATCACTTATACCCAAAATACTCGTTATACCATTTATAGGTATTCATTATCCAATCATACACGTCTTTGCCTAGCACCTTCTTAGCATCGCTTGGTTTCATCTCCAATTGTGGGCGTATGTCATGTAGACCTGCATATCCATATACTGCATCATCTTCCTGGGTGGTCTGTTCTATATGGTTAAAATCATGTTTAAAAGGCTCTATTTCTAAATACTCATAAACACGTTTCATTTCTTGCTCAGGATATAGGCACAAAGATTCATACTTTATGAACAGCATCTTCTTATCTATTCCTTGTCTTATTGCCTCACTCAGCCTTTCTATTGCCATCCCTACAGGTGGAGTGCTCACCCATATATCTACGCGTTTAGGTGTTGTAGTACCCTGCATATTAGCATGGTTAATGATTGGATTAGATTGGTGCTGATTTTGCCTGAATTTCTTCTCCATAGAAGCTATAATATCAGGTAGACTCCTTACCATACATATCATCTTAGGATTGGGATAAAAGCCATTTATGAAATCGTAGTGTGCAAAATGCCCCCTTGATTTATCCATAATGAATGGTTTCTCAGTTATAGCGTTATAATACCCATGTATACCCTCTTTGCAAAAGCCAAAAAAAGCTTTCTTCATCTCTTCTGCATCTTGCGCCTTGAATTCCGGACTTTCTGTATAGTTATGCCTGGCAGCAAATATAAGTTCTAGCAACCCACTTGTAGGACTGGCATAAAACCTGTTATCCTGGTTCATTAGATTTTGAAAGACAGTACTGCCGGCTCTTGGCATGCTGCTTTGGAAAAAGATCCTTTCTATCATGCTTATTTCTTTATATAAATTGTATTGGCTTCATAATCGGCTACATTTAGTTCAAAAGAATTATCCAATTCTTTAAACCCTAATCCGAATAATAATTTATCAATATCCTCCTTTAAGGTGTGTCCTTCATAATAAGGTTTTAAGCCTACCTCGGTCAGTATGATTCTTGTATTTTTCAGAATATTTTCAGCGCCCTTGAATACGTGAAGCTCCGCTCCCTGTACATCAATCCATATAATATCGACACTATTAACATTATTTTCTTCACACCAGTTATCCAAGGTATCTGATTGTACTTTTATTTCGTTCTGAAAAAATGTTTCATTAAACACCCCTTCTTTTATCTTGAACATGGACGAAAAGCCCATATCAATACTTTGTTTTACTGTTGAATCAACAGGATAAAATGGTATTTCACCTTTTGAATCGTTAAGCGCAAGGTTATGCACTCGAATTAGTTCCTTCTGTTTATTGTTAAGGTTATTTAGTTTTTTTAGACACAATTGGTACGAATCCGGTACAGGCTCGAACGCATCTATTTTTGCATTAGGAAAAATTTGGGAGAATTCTATGCTTTGGCCTAAATGCCAGCTCCCAATATCAAGTATTTGACGTACATCACTAAGATCAACCCTATCTGTAAGATACGCAAGACGTCTTGCTACCATACTATTCTTATTGACCTCTTCTATTACGCTTTTTCTAATTTCAATTCTTTCTTTTTTTTTACTTCTGTTTCAACTGGCACTTCCTGTCCGTTAACTGTAGGAGTTGATGGGCTCTTTCTAAGTTCTTCAATAATTTTATCGGTATCAAATATTTCATCTTCGTTGTTATAACAAAACTCAGTCGGATTACCTGAGATATTATACTTGCCATATACGGAATGTCTCAATTCAGGTTTTATTGTTGGCTCATTAGCAACAATATTTGTGTGCATTTCATAACCAAATTGACCAGGGATATTTCCTATCCAACACACAACGCTTGGCTTGCTTAAGGCTGCTGCAGTATGTTGCCCAAAACTGTCTATAAACAATCTTTTCTCACTCATGTTTATAAGTGTGGCAATAGCCCTAAATTCCATTTGGACAGGCGTAGTGTTCTGAAGCGGGAATTGATCTTCTCTACGTATGTGCACTATGTTATAATCTTTTACCATGGCGTTTACTACCCTTTGTGCTGTAGCCACTGGCATGTCCCTGGTCCAACTGTATTTATTTGGCTGGTTTGCTGCACCGCCATTTGTTTGAATGACCATGATTGGCTTATCTGATCTGAATTGGTTGCCAAAAAAACCAAGTTCGCGATTATTCAGAAATACCTCCGGCAGCTCCCCATTGTATTTTACATCAAACATTTCACACCATACTTTGTTTAAATGTCCATTCAATGTTATAAATTCCGTCTCTAAATATGGGTTGTGCAGCATCATTTTTACTTGCTTACCCTCTATATAATCTTGATAAAAATACCTGAGATCGTTATGATTGAATGTTTTGTCCACATTCGGATTACATAGAAATACTTCCGGGTATCCTGTTATTACAATTAGTGTATCTTTTGGATATTGTTTTTTGATGGCTTTACAAACCGCAGTAGCAGCAACATTTTTGCCAATTCCTCCATCTATTTGGAAAATAATATTCATCAATAAAAAATTTAGAAGTTATGAAACTATTTTATACAATCATTAAGATTTTATATGGTGAGAAATTAACATCATCAATATATACTGCACACGAAGGCAATCCTGCAGGAGCACCGCCTGAAACACATTGCGTACTTGCGAGCACAAGTTGATTAATATGGAAAGCACAGTTTAGTACACTAGATATACCTTGTCCAAAGATACCAACATAAGGTGACGAAGGATTGACAGTGTTAGTGTCGCCACCCAAAATTACAGAGCAAAAAGAATTTGGAAGGATGCAATTATTAGCACCACTAAAAATACCTGAATGACACGAATGACATACTTGGTTATTTAGACCGCTTGATATAGCACTATAAATAGAACCACAGATTAAGTTTTGTGAACCACTAGATATAATGCTGTAACATGCTGATGCCGACCCTGGTACAATTGCTATACAATTTTGAAGACCGCTACTGATAAAGGCGTAATTATCGTCTAAATAATTACCGCGACCAGAAACAATAGCGTTATTATTGCCACAAGCAATCATATTACTATGGCCTGCACTTATTGAATTAAATCCACCAGCAAATGAGCAAATACAATTGCTTAATCCACCTCCAATAAATGAGCACGCAGTCAATGTGCTATTTGCAAAACCTGAAAATACACCGCTTGCTTGCCCTAAAGCTGTATTTGTACACCCGCCTCCAACAAAGCTATATGAACCAGATGCTGTATTATTTACACCTGCAAAAACACCACTGCCTAAATTACAGGTAATATTATTTTTTCCACCTCCAATTATAGCGAGACCACCTCCGCAAACATTATGACCACAACCGCCTAATACAGTAGAGTAGCCTCCTGAAATTGTATTTTTAGCACCGCCTAATACCGACGAATAGTTGCTAGTAATAGTATTAGTAACACCACCACCTATTGTAGAATATGGGCTTGTGCCTGTTATACAATTTACTGCACCACCTGCAATCACATTACAGTTAGCAGAAGAACAATTACAATACCCGCCACCTATGAAAGAATGTAAACCTGTAAGGGTTTTATTTAATTGCCCGCCAAAAATGGAGCTATAATTACCAGAAACGGTATTCGTAAAACCACCTCCTATAGTTGCGTATACACTAGTTCCAGAAGCACAATTTGTACCGCCACCTCCAATAACACTAAAATTACTAGTTGTACAATTGCTACACCCACCTCCTATAAATGAATTCAGACCAGTAAGTGTTTTATTTAATTGTCCGCCAAAAATAGAGCTATAATTACCGGAAATGGTATTTGTAAAACCACCACCAATAGTTGCATATAGACTTGTACCAGTAGCGCAATTTTTACCACCACCACTTATTACGTTGAAACTACTAGATGTACAGTTAGCACACCCACCACCAATTGTAGAAGAATCACCAATAATAATATTTACTAGGCCACCTCCAATAACTGTATTGTTAGAATGAGAAAGATTGCAGCATCCCGCTCCTGTGAATGAATAATTTCCACATAGCGTATTCAATTGACCACCACCGATTAAAGAGCAACCAACAGTGCCTAAAATGCAATTTGTATTACCACCTACAATAGAATTGTATCCGCTCGTGCCTACAATATAGTTAGCATATCCACCTGATATTGAAGAGTAATCTGCCGTAATATGGTTGCTTTTACCTCCTAAAACGGAAGAACAGTTAGAAGAAACATTGTTACCAAACCCACTTCCGATAAAACCACTGGCTGCACTTAAATAATTGCTTAAACCTGCAACAATACCTGAACTGCCTCCAATAACAGCATTGGCACACCCTGATCCTAAAAATGAAGAGTCTCCAAAAATGCAATTTTTCACTCCTGCTCCTATTCCGGAAGTATCTGCAAAAAGGCAGTTGTAACAACCACCACCAAGGAATGATAGGCAAGTATGGCAAAGATTAAAAGATCCTATGCAATTACAGCATCCCCCGACTATGGAAGACATACAAGAATATGTCGAGTTTGTCGTTCCGCCACCAATGAATGAATATATACTTAAAACATTAAGAAAATTACCCTTTCCACCACCAATAAACGTACTGTTGCTGAGTGAACAATTTGCAACACCTCCACCTATTACTGAATAATCGGAGCCTGTATCTAATATATTCTCACACCCCGAACCTATAAAACCATACCCTCCCTTTATTATGTTCTTATAACCCGAACCTGAAAAACTATAGTTGCTACTTACAGTATTTTTCCCGCCGCCTGCAATAGTGGAATGAGATACATCTTTACAAATGCAATTACTTTGACCGCCGCCAATGACAGAGTATGGGGCTCCAAGTAGCCGGTTGCCCCCACCGCCTGCAATAACACTAAAGTGCGTATTGCAGGTGGTTCCATCTATTATGCAATTCACACAACCCCCTACTATTGATGACCATTTACCATCGAGAATATAATTAGTACAACCCCCTACTATTGATGACCACCTCGTATTACGAATACAATTAGCATCCCCGCCCCCAATAACACCGCTTTGGACCTGACAAATAATATTTTTACAACCAGCACCTATGAACGAATCGTAATAGCCTGAAGAAGTATTGTTTACAATAGCATTTTGTTCCCCACTAACTATTCCGCTGTTGCATGTGAGTCCCGTGCTATTTAATTGCCCTGAGCCGATAAAATTATAACCATAACCATTTAGCCCATTATTGAACCCATTACCAATAAATGAATAATTGCTACCATTTACATTCTTACAACCACCAGCTATAGTACTGTGAATAACCTCGCTAATACTATTACAACAACCCTGAAGGATAGTGCTATAACAAGATCCTAGAATACAATTTTGGCACCCATGTTCGATTGTATTGTAACATGATACTAAAACATTCGGATTATTAAATATACCTGATATACAATTAGCATAACCATTGCTAATTGTATTATAACAACTACACAAACAAGTTCCAGCGTGTAAGTACCCTGATATTGTATTCTGGTTACCGTTTTCTATAGTATTACCGGCTCCTCCCGCTATTCCGTTTTGTATCCCACCTATAACTACTGAATAATCAGCAATTGCTGTATTTAAACATCCGCCAAGTACGCTTGATGCATGGTAATCAGTACAGTTTTGCGCTCCCCCTGCAATAGTATTAGCATAAGCATGGCCCAAAATTATATTATTTGTGCCACCGCCTATTGTGTTGAAACAGGAATTGCCAGAATCAATAAGGTGATCTAACCCGCCCCCAATAAAATTAGAATCACCGTATAAAGTATGAAATGACCCCCCTAAAACGATACTGCAATTGCCTCCTTGAATACAGCTTTTAAATCCATTTATAATACTGCTCGCACTTCCGCAAATACAATTATGGCAACCAGTTACGATACTGCTAGTTTGCCCGCAAATAAGATTTTGGTAGCCATTTGATATAGTGCTGTACTGAGGTCTGGAGCCTGCAACATTTGTTATTTGATTACTGTACCCATTACTAATGGTATTAAAAAAACCACAGGTACAATTGTTTAATCCATTTACTATTGTATTATGAGCACCAAGACAAAGCGGGGATGTAGTATATGGGTTTATTACATTCGCGCAACCCATCCCAATAAGAGAGAAATCACTACAATTGGCATGATTTATACCACCTAATATGCTATCATAAACATTAGAATAACTGCCACCACCGGGATTGGGTATGGTACCACTGCCGGTTCTAAAATTAATATTATTTTGTACAGGAGTATTTAAAGAACCATCTAAAATTTGGGCGACTCCTGCCATAATTTTTAGTTTAAAATTGTGAAGAGAGATTTGTAATACTAAAGTAATTACTTTTTGTGCGAATTCATACATTATTTTATTGTTTTAAAATAATGTAATTTTACATTAACAAACCTGCTATGATATGTTTAGGATATTGCTATTTATTCTAATGTTTAACATAGACACAAACGCCCAAATAATATATACTATTGCTGGGACAGGTGTTACTGGTTTCGGTGGAGATGGGGGTGCTGCAATTGATGCAAAATTCAACTATCCCACAACGATAAGATTTGACATATACGGCAATATGTATATTCCTGATGAGAATAATCACGTTGTTCGGAAAATCGATACCTCTGGCATTATCACCTCAGTTGCAGGTAACGGTACTGTAGGAAACAGCGGAGATGGGGGATTGGCAATAAATGCAAAATTAAACATTCCAATAGATGTTGCTTTTGATAAAGTAGGCAATATGTACATCGTAGATGGTGCAAGTAGTGTCATTCGTAAAGTAAATACCACAGGCATTATATTTACAATTGCGGGAACTGGGTTACCAGGTTATAGTGGTGATGGGGGACTTGCTTCAAACGCTCAATTGAATCTACCTTATTCAATAGCAATAGATGATACCGGAAATATTTACATATCAGATGGCGGTAATTATCGAATACGTAAAATAAATACATTAGGAATTATATCAACCGTGGCAGGTAAAGGAACAAATGCCTTTAGCGGTGATGGCGGTCCCGCAATAAATGCAGGACTAAGTCTTTTAGGTGTAATTGCAATAAGTTCACAAGGAGAGCTTTTTATACCTGATTACAGTCATCATCTAATTCGTAAAGTAAACACGTTAGGAATAATATCTACTTGGGCCGGAACAGGTTCTGAAGGAAACAGCGGTGATGGGGGACTTGCTTCTGCGGCAGAGTTGGCAACACCGAATTGCATCACAATTGATTCTTTGGGCAACTTGTATATAGCTGACAATTACAACGCCGTAATAAGGAAGGTGACCTCTGCAGGTATTATTTCAACGATTGCCGGAAACGGTTCTACAGGCTTTAGTGGTGATGGAGGGATAGCTCTAAATGCGCAATTAAGTAATCCTAGTTGCGCCACACTAAATTCAAAAGGCAACTTATATATAGTCGATAATGGTAATAATAGAATTCGCAAAGTTACTTTTAATGTAGGAGTAAACAATATAGCAAACCCACAAAGCAAAATATCGGTTTACCCAAACCCAGCAATTAATCAAATTAGCATTTCCGTTTCAGTCAAAATTGAAAATATCATTATTACCAATGCCATTGGGCAAACTGTATTTTTTCAAAACAATATCAATTCTGAAAAATTACAAGTAAATATTACAAGTTTTGCGACCGGAGTGTATTTTGTAAAAATCAACAATGTCTTAGTCCAGGAATTTATAAAAGAATAATATCTATCCCTTCATTTATTAACTTCCAGTTCATAAGATCAGCCTAGCTATCAACTATGACAACTCAAACAGTTTCTTTGAAAGGCAACATCAATTTCAAACTGCGTTTTAATACTGCTCATGGAGATACGGATTTATACTGGCGGGTATTTATAGATGAGCAGGAATACCTCGTCAATTCATTGCATTGTATGGTTCATACATTTTCAGACAGATCTTTCGATGAAAAAGCAGGGATGATAAAATATAATATGGCAGGCGTTTGCAACGAATTTATTATAGATGAGAACAGGACAGCAATTTTTAAATAAATACTACTCCTTTACAAACTTTTTAATTACCCTTTGCCCATTGTTATTCACTTCAACAAAGTAAATCCCTTCAATTAATCCGCTAATATCTATCAACTGCCTGAAAGATGCGATATTACCTTCAAGCATGTTTCTCCCCATAATATCTTTTATTAAGTAATTGTTTTTTTTGTTTGACCGCCAATTACCTACAGTCAGTTGCAAACTGCTCCTTGCAGGATTTGGATAAATCTCAAAATCATTATTAGCAACGATATTATTAACTACGACATGCGTATTAGTGTCTCCGATAGATTTTCCGCAAGTGCTGTCGAATATTACCTTACGCACTCGTCTATTTGCAAAATCTGCTATATATAGATTGTTACATTTGTCTATTATTATATTCTCTGGATTATTAATTTTTGCAGAATCAGCAAGACTGCCATCACCACTATAACCTGCAACCCCATTGCCCACTATCGTACGAATAGTCCCATGCAAATCCACCTTTTCTATTCGATTATTACCATCATCATCTATATATATATTACCTGTATCATCTACAGCTACTGCCTGTACATCAAAATGTGCAAGCATAGCTGACCCTCCTTCTCCTGAATATAAGCTAACGGTGTCTCCTTTACCCGCTACCCTAGTAATAATTCCGGTAAGTACATTATATTTTCTTACTGTAAGATTACCATCGGGGAAATAAACATTCCCAGTATCATCTGTACATATCCCTAACGCAAAATCACTATTCAACGATGCTGATAAAGCGGAGCCTCCATCTCCAGAGTATCCCAAGACCCCTGTTCCAGCAACTGTACTAATAATACCCGAAGCATCTATTTTACGAATTCTATAGTTAGGGCCATCCATGAGATATAAATTGTTGAAACGATCAAAAATAAACTCGCCAATATTAACACCAGCTGAATCAGCATGATGACCATCTCCGCTATAACCAGGCGTACCTGTCCCAACATATGTTGAAATGATGTGCGTTATTGCGTCTATTTTACGTATTCTACCTGCATCTGCAAAGTAAATATTACCACTTGTATCTACTTCCACTGCTCCGTCATATCCTATTTTAGATGTATCAGATTTTGCACCGTCTGGAGTAAAACCATTAATTCCAGTACCTGCGATAGTTGTTATAATACCGGCGGTATCTACTTTTCTAATCCTATAATTATTGCCATCAGCTATATATATATTCCCATGTTTGTCGACAGCTAGGCCACCAAAAAAACCAATTGTGGTTAATGTTGCTAATCCACCATCGCCATGGTATCCACCACTTCCATTGCCTGCAACAGTAATTATTTTTTGTCCGTACAAATGTAAGTTGCAAACAAAATAGAAAAATAATATCAGCCCGCTCTTTTTCACTTCCTATTTATTATTTAACAAATAATGGTCTTGCAAGATATGCTCTTCCTGTAATTGGCGTACATGTATAAACTGTACCGTTTGCAAGTGTAAGATATTGAGCATTACATATAGCAACCGGTGTATCCTGCGACACAAAGAAATTACTATGAAATGCGCATGCTACTACACCAGACACACAGCATCCAGATATGCCAACCCAACTATACCCACTATCTGTATTGCAGCAGCCATTAAGTATTACGGAACAGTTACCACTAGCAGTGTTGTGGTTACCGCTTAGAATAGAAGAATAATACCCCGATACAGTATTAGCAGCACCGCCTACAATAGAGGAACCATTCTTTGAAACGCAATTACATCCTCCACCTAGAATTGAAGCATTTCCGCCTGAAACAGTATTATGACAACCACCAAAAATACCAGAAAAATTACCTGTAATACCATGTTGTGCGCCCCCACCTATAACTGAACAAGCATTAGCTATGATGTTAAAACATCCTCCAAGAATTGAAGAGGCTTCTCCCGAGTCGCAAATAATATTATTACATCCACCTGCAATAGTTGCTGAGCCTGCTGTGCCTGCTGCAGTCATACTTCCTGTGATGTTATTCAGAGTCCCACCGCCAATAAAATTATTCCCACCTTGGCAATTGCAAATAACATTCTGAAGTCCACCACCTATTACAGAACTTGTCGCACCATGAATCAGATTTTGCCCTCCGCTAAAAATTCCATCACCTGATGAATCAATAGTATTGCACTCCCCGCCTCCAATTACTGAGTTGGTACCAACGAAGGTACCGGTAGAAATAATAACATTTTGGAAACCACCAACGACAGATGAACAACCGGAAGTAGAATCAATATAATTAGCACTTCCGCTGCCAATAAGTGAACTGTTACCACATAATAAATGTGATTGACCTCCTCCTAAAAACGAAAATATCCCTGAACTAACATTACAGCAACCAC
>JABDFN010000064.1 GCA_013286485.1 Bacteroidota bacterium | reverse complement strand
TTCTTTCCCGGCGATAATGATCCCTTACAATTACCATTTGATAATCCTGCTCACTTGCTCATCCGCCGTATCAGGGACGAGGTGCACCGTTTTGGCATCACTTTTCACAGAGATACAAGAAGCAAACAAACCATAAAAAACGAACTTGAAACCATACCTGGCATAGGGGAGAAAACGGCTACAGAATTATTGAAAGCCTTTCGCTCTGTAAACAAAATAAAAACACTTACAGAGCGGGAATTGGCTAAGGCTATAGGTATGTCTAAAGCGCGTATTGTTTATTCCTATTTCCATCCTGCCACAGACTAATTACCTTTGCATTATGTCAGATTCTACGCCGGCATTGCTCCCCGCAATATATAAAATGAAATGCCCTAACTGCCGTAAGGGTTCTATGTATGTCAACAAAGGTATTTTTCCGCTTAAAGAAGTATTAAAAATGCCAGAACACTGCGAAGTATGTGGCCAAAAGTTCGAACTGGAGGTAGGTTTTTATTATGGTACAGGTTTTGTTAGTTATGCTTTGTCTGTATTCTTACTCATCATTTTATTTGTGGCTTATTGGTTATTGTTTGGCTTTTCTTATAAAGACAATAGTGTTTTCATCTGTCTTGCGTCCAGTATCATTATTTTAGGCTTGTTACAACCCTGGCTTATGCGCATATCAAGAGTGCTGTACCTGTATATGTTTGTAAAATATGGTAAAGGTGCAAGACTGAGTTCTGAGTAGTCACTAAAAACTACAATCCGCAGATGGTCTTAAATTCTCCTTATCTCTTGCCATGCTTGCCACACCATTGTGAAAAGTAATGATCCAGATACTGTCATAGTCATCATCCGCCCATTTCAGTTCTTTTTCTGTAATGCCCAGCGCTGCCACTACACCCGGAATGCTGCTGTGTTGCCAGCTTAATAATACAATACCTGTTTTGCTTTTTACATCAGCTGCTAATCCAGCAAAATCTTCTTCTTCATGTTTGCTGTTGATTTTCATGTTGTATTTTATAGCCAATGGCAATACAGTTTGAAACATGCGTGAGTGTTTGGTTTGCGAATCTAATCCCATAGAAGGCACATAGATATAATCAGGTACACCGAATTTTTTAGTGATCAGTTTGGGTAATTGCATGGCGCGGTTCATTCCCTGACAGGTAAGGTTATCCCCCTTCTTAGGTTTTTCTCCATGGCGTATCACCACTATTTTCAGTTTGTCAGTATTGTCCTGTGCAATGCAGGTAGTTGTAATAGCCTGGAAGCTAATGATAATTGCAGCAAAAAGTATTTTGTATCTCATACGTTTTTAATAATCTGCAAAAATGCGATTTATATATTATGCCATTATTAAATTTTCGACAACTATACCCTGTTACATGCATCAATGCAATAGAGTTAATAAACCGAATAATAGCCCGAAAACTGCAAAGCCTATGATTATTATAAATAGTTTGTTTATTGTACTCCCTTCACTCCATGATAAAAATGCTTTCCGGTATTAGATATTTTAAAATAGCTATACCATACCTTAATTATAGCATATATAGTGATTATAATGAGAAAAATTAGACGGCCTTTAGGTAAGTCCTCATCCATATTATAAATGTAAAAAATGGCTGCGATTTGCAGCCCTTATCTATTTCTATTGGTTTGTCAAACCCTCATATATTAACCGAGCCTTGCCATAACTCCAAGCGCTAAACAATGCGGGTATTGCGGGTTTGGCTGGCATTAATGTAAATTTAAGTTTTAGTGTATCTTGTCCTGCTTTTATTAAATAGATATAGTGAAACAAATCAAAAAAATATTAGTTGCGAATCGTGGTGAAATAGCAGTGCGTGTTATGCGTACGGCAAAAGAAATGGGTATACAAACGGTGGCTGTTTTTTCGGAGGCTGATAGAGATATGCCTTTTGTGCGGTATGCAGATGAAGCGGTTTGCATTGGTCCTGCTGCAAGTAACCAATCTTATTTGCTGGGTAATAAAATAATGGGGGTTGCTAAAGAAATAGGAGCGCAGGCAATACACCCCGGTTATGGTTTTTTAAGCGAAAATGCTGTATTCTCTAAAGCTGTCACAGACGCGGGATTAATATTTATTGGCCCTTCAGCTCATTCTATTGAGGTAATGGGCAGTAAAATAGCTGCTAAACAAGCTGCTAAAAAAGTTTAACGTACCCATGGTACCCGGCACAGAAGATCCGGTGAAAGATGTAAATGAGGCTAAGAAAATAGCTGCGGAGGTAGGGTACCCGATTTTAATAAAAGCAAGTGCAGGTGGTGGTGGTAAAGGTATGCGCGTAGTAAATAACGAAGCTGAATTGGACGAGCAAATGCGTACAGCAAAAAGCGAGGCATTTAGTGCCTTTGGGGATGATGCTGTTTTTATAGAAAAATATGTTGCAGCTCCGCGTCATATAGAGATACAATTGATAGGCGACCAACATGACAACTACGCTTATTTGTTCGAACGGGAATGTTCTATTCAGCGCCGTCATCAAAAACTGATAGAAGAGGCGCCGTCAAGTTGCATTACGCCTGCTATACGCAAGGCAATGGGAGAAACAGCAGTGGCCGTTGCACGTTCATGTAATTATTTTGGTGCAGGCACAGTAGAATTTCTCGTTGATGAAAAATTGAATTTTTATTTCCTCGAAATGAATACCCGCCTGCAGGTGGAACATTGTGTAACAGAAATGATAACAGGCATAGACCTGGTGAAAGAACAGATAAATGTAGCGCAAGGCGGTAAGCTTTCATTTTCACAAAACGACCTGAAGATAAACGGCCATGCAATAGAATTGCGTGTTTGTGCAGAAGATCCTTTGAATAATTTCTTACCTGACACGGGTAAACTGCAGATGTATCGTATACCCAAAGGCCCGGGTATAAGAGTAGATGATGGATTTGAAGAAGGTTTGGAAGTACCAGTATTTTACGACTCTATGATAGCAAAGCTGGTAGCTTATGCACCTACAAGAGATGAAGCAATAGATAGATTATGCCGCGCTATTGACGAATATACCATACAGGGTATAGAAACTACCTTGCAGTTTGGCAAATGGGCTGTACAAACAGAACCATTCAGAACAGGAAATTTTGATACAAAATTCATTGACAAATATTATAAGCCCGAGTACCTGCAACAATATGATAAAACAACTGAAGAGATAGCAGCGCTCCTGTCTTACCATGTATGGGATCAACACAAAAAAGATCAGCAGGTTGTTCCTGTTTCTACACAAAAAGCAGTTTCTGTCTGGAAATCACGCCGGAATCCTGAATAAAGAAAATGTTAATGAGAGGTTTAACATTGTCTATCTGCAACTAATACATGCAGTTGTAACTACATTCTTTTAACAGAATATCACACACTCATGGCAAGCTTATTTTGCAAACTATAGTGAGAAATATGATTGTTTAACTTAAAGAAAGGACGTATATGAAAACGATCGTAATTGCAATAATGCTCGCGTTATTGTGTCTCATAGGCAGTCAAACCATGTCATACGCTCAAAGAGGCCACGAGGGCCACGGTTGGGGCGGACATGGGTACAGGGGCGGTCACGATGATTATGGCCACCATGCATTTTATGGTGGTTATCATGCGTATCACAGCTATCCTGTACCTCGTGGGTATTATTACAGAGGACATATATCATATCCTATAGGTGTGGGTGTTTATTATGGACCATACGATAGGTACTGGGTTCCCGGACATTGGGATTATTATGGATATTGGGTTCCGGGGCACTGGGAATGGTATTAATAAATGGGAATGGTTAATTAAGTTGAATTGTGTAATGCGGAGATGCTATTGAATGATAGCAGTAACTGCAAAAAGCCTCTTCGTAAGAAGAGGCTTTTAATACAATATAAAAAATGAGAGTTGATTATTTTTCAATAGCGGTTATAACAGCCGGATCCATTGGTTTTGTACGTGGATCGAATACGGCTATTAATTCGCCTTTTTCATTGATCAGGTATTTCTGGAAGTTCCAGCGGACTGTACTGCTTTTAAAATTATTGTATTTCTCATCAGTAAGCCATTTATATATAGGAGCCATATCGTCTCCTTTCACAGTTATCTTAGAGCCCATCGGAAATGACACACTATAATTTTTTTTGCAAAATGCAGCTATCTCCTGGTTGCTTCCCGGTTCCTGTTGCCCAAAGTCGTTGGCAGGGAAACCCACAATTACCAGTTTGCCGTTATATTTTTTATATAATGCTTCGAGATCGGAATATTGAGGTGTATTACCGCATTCCGAAGCAGTATTTACAATTAATATCTTCTGCCCTTTGAATTTAGCAAAATCAATTGTTCCGCCTGTCAAACCTGCTACCTTAAAGTCGTAGATACTCTTAGGTACCTGGGTATTGGCATCAGGATAAGGGGTAAAAAACAAACATTTAAAAAACAATAGAATTGATAAGAACATATAATGAATTTAGATAGCGAAATTACACAAATTGCATGCTCAATATGTAAAAATCATGAAGAAACAGGATTATTAAGGTATAATCGAGCATGGTTACATCTTAAATATTATTTTTGGGCGGAAATGAGGCTTTCTTTCATCTGGTTTATTGTATTATTTCTGGCACTTATTACTGCAGGTTGCGCCAATATGGTGCCGCCTACCGGGGGTAAAAAAGATATTAAACCTCCCAAATTGGTTAAAACAGCACCTCTTGATTCTCAATTGCATATAAAACCTAAAAAAATAGAACTGTGGTTTGATGAGTATATAACGGTGAGTGATGCAAATGCCCAGGTACAGATGTCACCTATTTTACTCGTTCAGCCAATTACTACGGGGCTTTATAAGAAAGTAACTGTAAAGCTGGTAGATACATTATTACAGGAGAATACTACTTACCGTATTTCTTTTGGTAATTCAATTAAAGACTTGCACGAGAATAATCCCTTTATAGGATATACATACACATTTAGTACCGGTGGTTATTTCGATTCGTTGCAGTTGAGTGGTACAGTGCTTAATGCTGTTACCGGTTTGCCTGACACCGGGAATGTGGTTGTAATGTTATATAATGGCACTGAAAATGATAGCGCTATAGTGAAAAAGAAACCTTTGTATATAACAACTGCAAATAATACGGGTGCTTTTTCATTTAAAGGGTTACCTGTCAGGAGCTTTCGCATCTATGCTTCAAAAGATTATAATGGAAATCTTATTTACGATGGACCGCCTGAGTGGATCGGTTTTGCTGATGAACAAGTAAAAGCAGGGGATACCGCTATTGCTCCTGTGCATATACGTATTTTCCAGGAAGATGTTGACAGTTCAAAAAAGCATACAGTTGATACTACTAAGATTAATAAAGGATTGGCTAAAACAAATTCTAAAAGCAAAGTGGGCTTTGACTATACGCTGAATGCAGATACGAGCAATTTGCGAAGTAGGACCATGGAGATCAATAAACCAATAGAGATCAGTTTTACTAAGCTGATAGCGTCTGTTAATCGTGATAAGATAACACTAAGCTATGATAGCTCAGGAGTAAATGTGTCCGCAAGCTATGAATATAAAAAAGACAGTATTGCTAAAAAGATCATGTTACGTCCAAACTGGCAGGAGAATACAGTTTATACTTTAAAGCTGCTGAAAGGATTTGCAAAAGACACATCGGGTGCAGATGCAATGCCATCTAAATATATTTTCCGTACTAAGCGAGATGAGGATTATGGCAAATTGTATGTACACTTATCCCCCAAATATTCAGGGAATAAATACATACTGCTTGTGAAAAATGATAAAGACACTATTTATAATAAACCGATCGCAGATACAATGGTGTCTTTAGTACGTTTATCTCCTGCTGATTATTCTGCTTTTATTATTGTAGATGCAAATGGTAATGGCAAATGGGATGCAGGTAAGCTGTTTGATAAGATACAGCCGGAAGAGGTTATTCCTTATGGTGCTCCTGTGCCCTTAAAAGCAGGCTGGGAGAATACAATAGATATGATACCCGTTGAAAAGACAAAGCAGAAAACGGTTAATGACTTAAATAAGACCTCTAAATAATTATATTTGAACTTAGAATTCACATAACATGAAAAACACCTTTTTGCTCGTAGCTCTTTTTATAGCAGGCAGTGCAATTGCACAAACAAAAATGACACCAGAATTATTATGGAGTCTTAAACGAGTTGGAGCAGACGGCATGAGTCCCGATGGTAAAACCGTTTATTATTCTACTGCTCAAACAGACGTAAAGACGGAGAAGCGTTCGCTCAAATATTATAAACTAAATGTGGCTTACGATGCAAGAACAGAGTGGCAAATGCCTGAAGGAAAAACGGTGATACAAAGAGATAAAAATGGCTGGTATGCAGTTGGCGGGAATAAGCTATACAAAAGTATAAACGAAGGAAAAAACTGGGAACAGATAAGCGATCATTTGGATGAAGAAGCGGATAATGTGCAAGTGTCTCCTGATGGAGAATGGATTGCCTACTCAAAAGATGTGGCTGTAAGGCCGATGAACGGCAGCGATATCTATACTGATCTGCCCAAGACAACAGCAAAAGTATATACTGATCTTGCTTATCGTCACTGGGATGTTTGGGAAGAGGGTGCTTTCTCACATGTGTTCATTATGAAGCTGGATGATGGGAAAACTATGGACATTATGAAAGGGGAACCTTACGATTGTCCGCAAAAACCATTTGGTGAAAAAGAAGATTTTATATGGTCGCCCGACAGTAAGGAGATCGTGTATGTATGCAAAAAGAAATTTGGAAAGGAATATGCGCTGAGCACTAATACTGATCTGTATCTCTACGACCTGCATAAAAAGAGTACAACTAACATTACAGTTGGTATGATGGGCTATGATACACAACCAGCTTTTAGTCCTGATGGTAAGCGCCTTGCCTGGACAAGTATGGCGCACGATGGGTATGAAGCTGATAAGAGCGATATATATATAATGGATATGGGTAGGCCCGGCGTAAGCAAACTGAATATTACAGACAGCTGGGATGGAACTGTAGAGAGTTTTGCATGGGACAAGTGGGGTACGAACATTTATTTTACTGCAGCTACACAAGGAGCTATACAGTTATTTGATGTGAATACAGGTAGCAGCACCACGAATCTGAAACCTTCTATACATCAATTCAGCAATGGCGTTTTTGATGTTAATGGAATTGTAGGACAGCCCGACAGAACCCATCTTGTAATATCCCGCTCTGATATGAATCATGCGCCTGAATTGTATGTGGTGGATATAACAAATGGCAAAATGATCGCATTGACACATGAGAATGATGATGTGTATAACACGATACAACTCAGTAAAGTTGAATTACGCAAAACATTTGCAACAGATGGCCAGAAATTAGCAAGCTGGATCATTTATCCTCCTGATTTTGATCCCAATAAAAAATATCCCACACTTTTATATTGCCAGGGAGGCCCACAATCTGCATTATCTCAATTCTATAGCTTTCGTTGGAATTTTCAGTTGATGGCTGCACAAGGGTATATCATTGTCGCACCAAATCGCAGGGGCATGCCCGGATGGGGAGTAAATTGGAATGCAGTGATCAGTAAAGACTGGGGTGGGCAACCAATACAAGATTATTTATCGGCAATAGATGATATGGCTAATGAGCCATATGTAGATAAGAACAGGCTCGGTTGCATTGGTGCTAGTTATGGTGGTTATAGCGTGTATATGCTGGCTGGTATGCATAATAACAGGTTTAAAACATTTATAGCCCATGATGGCCTTTTTGATTTGAAAAGCTGGTATGGTACTACAGAAGAACTATGGTTTGCTAACTGGGATATCGGTGGGCCTTACTGGAAAAAACCACAACCTGAGAGCTACCAGAAATTTAACCCAAGCAATTTTGTTGATAAATGGAATACACCAATCATGATCATACAAGGCGGAATTGATTATCGTGTGCCTGTAGAGCAGGGTTTGGAAGCTTTCCAGGCTGCACAATTGAGAGGAATTAAAAGTAAGTTGCTGTATTTACCTAATGAAAATCATTGGGTACTGCATGCACAAAACGCTTTGGTGTGGCAGCGTGAATTTTTTAAATGGCTGGATGAGACCTTGAAATAATAAGCTTGTAAACTTTTGCTACTTCACTTGTCTTCTGTATAAATAGTAGGCCAAAATTCCAAAAAGGATATTGGGTATCCAAACTGCTATAACTGAATTGAGACCGGCTTTAGTAGAAAATGTAGTTGAAAATTGTAGTAACAAGATATATAAGGCACTTATAACTATGCCTAAGGCCAGGTGAAAGCCACTGCCACCGCGTACTTTTCTGCTTGCAATGCAAACACCAATAAGTGTAAGAATAAGCCCTGCAAAAGGTTGTGCAGTGCGTCGATCTCTTTCTACTAAAAAGAAATTGAGTGATTCCCTGCCTCTCATTCTTTCCTGTATGATATATCGGTTTAGCTCTGGGGTGGTAAGCGATTCTTTTACGTTTTCATCTTCAACCAGGTCTTTAGGTTCAAATGGATATTTCATTTCCATACGGTCTGCAAATCGTAATGTTTCATGCGTGCTGTCATTGTCACGAATAGTAATGCCGGTGAGCAGCCATGTTTTTTTTATAGTATCATAACTGATTCGATCTGCAGAAAGTTTTTGCCTGAGCCTGATCCCATCAATATCTTCGGCAGTAAAACGGTAGCCGGCGTTGGTAGCAAAATCATAGCTCTGCAAATAAATAAATAAGTTCTTCGACAGTCGCATATGTATATTGCCTGAAGCTATTTTTGCGTTATGAACATATTTATCTTCAAATGCAAGACGTTGTTTGTTTGCATTCGGAACTATCCAGTGATTGGCAAGAAGAGAAAGTAAACAAAGAAATCCGCCACCAATAAGATAAGGCCTCATAAAACGCTGGAAAGAAATACCGCCTGCCAGCATGGCGATGATCTCGGATTTATAAGCAAGCTTTGAAGTAAAGAATATAGTTGCGATAAAAATGAATAGCGGAAATAACAGGGCCGATATATGCGGGATAAAGTTTTTGAAGTAATTAAGTATCTCAGGTAAGGGAGCTTTTTTCGCAACGAAATCGTCTACTTTTTCAGAATAGTCTATTACACATGCTATAACTGCCAGTATAAGGATGGCAAAAAAGAAGGTGCCTACAAATTTTTTGATGATATACCAGTCTAATTTCTTCATGCTGTTGTTATAGCCTTTGCTGCAAAACAGGTATCATTTCTTTTTTCCATTGTAGAAAATCTCCCTGCAAAATATGGTTACGGGCTTGTTTTACCAAATGCAAATAGAATGCAAGATTGTGAATACTTGCTATTTGCATACCTAATATTTCTCCGGCTGCGAATAAATGCCTCAGGTATGCTTTTGTATAATACTGGCTGGTGTGGCAGGCAAGACCATTGTCTATTGAGCTAAAATCTGTAGCCCATTTCTTATTCTTTATATTAATAACACCATTTGATGTAAAAAGCATTCCGTTTCTGCCATTGCGTGTAGGCATTACACAATCAAACATATCTACGCCTAAACTTATATTTTCTAAAATATTCCATGGAGTACCTACACCCATTAGGTATCTGGGTTTGTTTTGAGGTAGATTTTCACAACACAAAGCGCACATTTCATACATCATCTCTTCCGGTTCACCTACAGATAAGCCACCTATAGCATTTCCATCACAATCTACTGAAGCGATGAATTCTGATGAGATTTTGCGAAGGTCCTTATAAGTGCTGCCTTGTACTATTGGGAAGAGTGTTTGTTCATAGCCGTATTTAGGTTCTGTTTCACTCATCCTTTTTATGCACCTGGCTAACCACCTGTGCGTAAGTTCCATAGATTTTTTTGCATATGCATATTCTGAAGGGTGGGGTGGACATTCATCAAAAGCCATGATTACATCTGCACCTATGCTGCGTTGTGTATCTATTACATTTTCGGGTGTGAAACTGTGTTTAGAACCGTCAATATGGGATTGGAACACAGCACCCTCTTCAGTGAGTTTTCTGTTTGCAGCTAGTGAGAACACCTGGTATCCGCCGCTGTCGGTAAGTATAGGTCCATTCCAACCATTGAATTTATGCAAGCCCCCTGCCTGTTCTATTATATCTGTTCCCGGACGTAGAAATAAATGATAGGTATTACCTAAAATGATCTGTGCCTGTATCTCATTCTTTAACTGTTCCTGAGTAACTGCTTTTACACTCCCTACAGTTCCAACAGGCATAAATATGGGCGTTTCTATCTGTCCGTGGGCAGTTGTAAGCATTCCTGCTCGTGCGCCTGATGAGGTATCTGTTTTAATTAATTCAAAATCCATTGACTATTCTTTCTGATGGGTTGAAGATTTGCTTATTTTGAGGCCGTGTTCATACAATTGTTATTTTGGTTGTTTGTTATATCCGTTGCTATACAGTGCGGATATAGTATCTTTTTTTTAACTACAAATAACCAATCATTTAATTATATACGATCTAATATACCCCGACTCCCGGTTTCTGTTATTATTTGTGCAAAGAACGAGGCATATAATTTATCGCAAAACCTTCCTTCAATTTTGACGCAAAGATATATGAATGGAGCTGGCAATCCATTATTTGAAGTAATAGTAGTAGACGATGCTTCTTCTGACAATACCTTAGATGTTTTAGAATTCTTTCAGAAAAACCATGTAAACCTGCGCGTTATTAAAATAGATAAGGATGAAAAAAGAGATAGATTGGGTAAAAAATATGCACTCAATAAAGGTATTATAAAT
>JABDFN010000063.1 GCA_013286485.1 Bacteroidota bacterium | reverse complement strand
ACAAAACATTTTCAGCAAGCCATATAAGACATAAGAGAATCAGTAAGGAATAAAAAAGTTTTTCATTTCGAAGTATGTTCCCCCAATTTCTAAATTGCCAAAAAAGAAAAACAAAATCGAACAGGCAATAGATATTGTTTGGGATGGCGCTATGATTGTATAAAAAAATAAAACTCACGAGTTCGTTGATCAGGCCAATGAACAATAGATATATTATTGGCCTCCAGGAAACCGGGATTCTTTTAAAACGAAATAATCCTGTTACTAAGGGTAGCAGGATCACTAAGCTCATAATAAACAGGTCATATCTCTTCATAATACTGTTTAAGGATATCTTTGTCCCTCCTCATCACATAACAAAAGTGCACAATTGCCATTGGTCACAATCACGTCTTGTCCATTTACATCTACTCCTACTAAAATGCAGCATATTTCATTATTATCATTCATACCTGAATAGATCCTAAAACCTACACAACCAGGCTGTTCCATTATAGCAAGAACAGCGGGAACATTAAAAGTTTCATAATCGAGCAATGTATTGGGGCCTATGCTACTTTCCCCGCTAAGAATTCTTTGCTTTTCAGTTTGAAAATTATTTACCATAGCAACAGCATCTTGCCATGGAATAAAGTGAACAATTGCATTTAAATTGTCAACGAATGTCATAATTAGTTTTTTTAGAGGTCATTAATAAATAGAGTCTAAAAGTACAAGTGTAATTTAGATTGTGCAATACGTATAAATACGCAATTTGGTATTGTATAGATGCTTATATGTCAAGTAGAAATACGCTAAAAATTCAGTAGAAATACTCTTTTACAGCCCGTGCATACAGAATACTTTTGTATTGCAATATTCACACAAATTACTCCCATTTATGATTACATCTACAGCAGCAAGGTTCGCACTGGAAACGTACAAAGAGATAGCCTGCGGGATAGTGGACAGGCATGTACAAAAATTATCTAACGGCGCATTTGCCGATAAAAATGAACCTGCAAAAGAAGTAATACTTGTCTTTAACAGGCAAGTAAAAATGATAAATGAAGAACTGTCCGTACAAGCAGATTACATACTATCGCAAACCAAGCTTGGCATGGACACTGACAAAGGAAAATTAAAAGAACTGCTCTTTTTGATCCGAAAAGATTATTTCAACGAGTTTTTGAAGAAATGTGAATTATCGCTTCAATAATATTATTGCGAAATCATTTTTTGCAGCTTACTGATGGTATGAGATGAAAAAGTATCTGCAGAATATTTAAGCTCTACCCAAACTTTATTTGACCATCTTGTTCCGTGATAAAAATAGATCTTATTTGCAGGGCATTTTGTTTCTACTGTAAGCAAGCTGAAGAAATAACTATCGGGATGATTGTTGGGGTCTGCAAAATGCCTGAAGTCGGTGAACATATATTTATACTTCCCTTCCTCCCTGCGAATTTCTAATTCACATTCGACATAGCCTTTGGTAGCGTCATTACCTAAAGCAATAGCGCTATGGTATGGGTATAGCATATGTGCAAGAAACAGTCCCTTATTAGCATTTATTGTTTTAAATGAAACCCTGCTATCATTAAAACTTTTTTTGAACCATTCCTTTATTTTATCAAATACAACTTCGGTTGTTGCATTGCCCGCATCTAAAAATCCTTTAAAAGTTAAAGGAGGTGCACTGCCATTCTTTTTATAATCCCAATATTCCTTAGGGGGCACTATTTCTTTTTTAGCAAGCGCTTTTTCTACCTCAATAGAATATTTCTCGCCATCTTCTGCGACAAAATAGATGCGCACATTTTTGTTGGTAGTTGAAGGGGGAGTAAATATATAACGAACAAATATCTTCTTATTATTAAATGTTGCCGGGAGTGCGGTATGAGGTTTTTCAAACATTTTTATTGCTGCAAAATTTCCATTCGAAAGGCTGCCCTCGCCCAGCAATACGCTGTCTTTCTTACTTATTTTCCAACCATTGCTGCATATATACTCATCACTATAAAACCCGGCTGAAGCCAACAATGGCACTGCAAAAAGCAATATAATCAGTATTACTTGTTTCATTTTCATAATTCAATCTAAACTCGAAATATCAGTTTTTTCACGCAAAAAGTAAAATACATTAAAAATTGTTAAATCCAACAGCATTGCTACTGTGGTAAGTGTATTTTTCTATTTTTGTTCCCTGTCTAAATAAAGCTGCATGAATTACCGCAAAGCAAACAACCTTGCCGGTTGGATAACCGGAGCTATAGCCTATATCGTATACCTGATGACGATGGAACCCACAGCCAGTTTTTGGGATTGTGGCGAGTTTCTCTCCTGTGCTTACAAACTTGAAGTAGGGCACTCTCCCGGTGCACCATTTTTTATGTTGTTACAGCGCCTTTTTGGTATTTTCTCTACAGGTGGCGTATTAGGACATCCATCACCCAATGCAGCTATATTTATAAACTCTTTATCTGCGCTTACAAGTGGGCTTACCATATTGTTCCTTTTCTGGACCATTACACATATGGCCAAAAAATTACTTGCAGACAAAACAGCGCCTGATGGCAGACAAACTGCACTTATTATTGGTGCCGGTCTTATCGGAGCCTTAGCTTATACATTCTCAGATACATTCTGGTTCTCTGCTGTTGAAGCGGAAGTTTATGGTACGTCTTCATTCTTTACAGCTATTACATTTTGGGCGATCTTAAAATGGGAAAATGTTGCTGATGAAAAATATGCTGACCGATGGCTGATACTCATATCATACCTGATAGGTTTATCTGTATGTGTGCACTTATTGAACTTACTTACTATCCCGGCAGTTACAATGGTCTATTATTTTAAAAGATATAATACTACACGCATAGGGACTATAATTGCATTTTTAGCAGGTTGTGTATTATTAGCATTTGTCCAGTTTGGTGTTATACAATACATACCCATATTCGCCTCCTGGTTCGACCTGAAATTTACAAACGGGCTTGGATTACCTTTTGATACAGGTTCCATTACCTTCCTGGTAATATTATGTGGTTTATTGGTATGGCTATTATTATTTGCAAAAAAGCGAGACCATTATTTATTACATACAGGCGTGCTTTGTGTAATGTTTATCATTATTGGTTATTCAAGTTATATAGTACCTGTAATTCGTTCACGTGCCGATGTACCGATAGACATGACCAACCCTGATAATGCTATGAGCCTTGAATCATATGTATCGCGCGAACAATTCGGAGAGCAACCTTTAGTATTTGGACCTGATTTCAATGTTCAACCGACAGATTATGAAGTAAAAGGAAATATCTACAGCCAGGTTAAAAAGAATGGAAAAGATTATTATGAAGAAGTAGGCACAAAAAAGGTTCCTAAATATGATCCTTCAACGCTGCGTTTCTTTCCTCGTATCTACGATTCCGATCCCTCACACGTTGGGTTTTATCGCAGCTTCCTTGGTTTAGCTAACGGCGAATCGCCAACAGCAGCGGATAATTATAAATACTTCATGGGCTACCAGATGAATTGGATGTGGTTCCGGTATTTTATGTGGAATTATGCGGGCAGGCAAAATGATTTGGAAGGCCAGGGTGATGCAAAGAACGGCAACTGGATATCCGGCATAAAACCGATTGATAAAATGCGTGGCCTCGGCGATATAGACCTGATGCCTGATGGTTACAAAAATAACGACGCAAGAAACCAGTTATATTTCTTCCCTTTTATTTTAGGATTACTTGGCCTTATATACCAATTCAACCGTAATAGAAAAGACGGTACAGTTACATTTATCCTATTTTTCTTTATGGGTATAGCTATCGGTATATACCTGAATATGCCACCCAATCAACCACGCGAACGTGATTATGCCTTTGCAGGCAGCACCTATGCATTTGCAATATGGATTGGGCTAGGCGTGTTAATGGTTGCCGATTGGATGAAACGAGCTGTGAAGGGCAATATATCAGCATACCTTACTATAGTATTATGTTTGCTGCTTGTCCCTGTTATTATGGCAAAAGAAGAGTGGAATGATCACGATCGCTCTAAGAAAACATTAGCAAGAGCAACTGCATACAACACACTTATGTCCTGCGCACCCAATGCAATACTCTTTACATTCGGAGATAATGATACTTACCCGCTGTGGTATTTACAAGAGGTAGAACATATCAGGCCGGATGTGCGCATCATCAATATGAGTTTGTTAGGTATAGACTGGTATATTGACCAGTTGAATTATAGAATAAATGATGCAGATGCTGTTCCGATGATATGGAAAAAAGAAGACTATGTAGGTGAACGACGTAATTATACCCCTTACTATAATGACGGAAAAACATCTCAGGATATATATGCTAATATAAGTGCTGTATGCAAATTCATGGTAGACCCAAATAACGCTCAGTTGAGTAGCGGTGGCGAAGCTTTGAATTATTTACCAGTAAAAAAGATGTACATACCTTCTATTAGTAAAGATGCATTAGTGAAGGGTGGAATGGTACAGGCAAAAGACACAGCCAATATTATAAATGAAGTTAGATTCACTTACCCCAAAGCCGCTGTAATGAAAGATGGTATGGCTACCTTGAATATGATAGCCGCTATTGCAGCAGATGGCTGGAAGCGCCCTATTTATTTTGATGGTGGATTACCGGGGGATAACTATGAAGGCCTGGGCGATTATATGAAACTGGAAGGTGTTGTATACAGGTTGGTACCTTACAGACTTACAGACTCTGCCAAACAAAAAACCGCAGGCGCACGAGAGCTTGGCTTTATGGATCTTGATAAAAGCTATGATTTGTTTACTAAAACATATGGCTGGGGCGGAGCCGAAAGAAATGATGTATACTTTGATGAGAAAAATCGCATCATGTTCTTCTCTTATCGCGCAAATGTAGCAAGGCTGGCTGAAGAATTGGCAGTAGAGGGCAGGGCAAAAGATGGTATCACCGTTTTAGACAAGGTAATGAGCGGAATAAGTGAACATGCCTATTTCTACGACTTCACTGCTTACTATATGGCTGCAGCATACTTCAGATGTGCAACACTTGCTACTAACCCTAACGACGCAAAAGATGCTATAAATAAAGCTAAAGATCTGAGTGATAAAATTGTCAGAAACGCAGAAGACGATGCAAAATGGCTGATGTCTTTAGATGAAAATAACAGGTCAGCATTTGGCGGCGATGCTCAAAATGACCTGGCACTTACCTATTCTTTAGCTAATGCGGCTAAACAAGCAGGTGATTCAACAATCTTTAATACATATCAACGTAAAGGCGATGTTATGCAAAAAAGTATTGGATACTTGGTTCAACAGCAACAGCAACAGCAACAACAATAATTGATCTTGTTTTAAAAAAGCCTCCTGCACAGGAGGCTTTTTTATTGTGTATTATGTAAGCAGATATATTAAATAAAAAGAAAAGCTTGTAATTTTTTGATATTCAAAAAATACAAGCTTAATATTTGAGGTCGCGAGCGGATTCGAACCGCTGTAGAAGGTTTTGCAGACCTTTGCCTAGCCACTCGGCTACGCGACCATGAAGCCTGCAAATATAGGGCAAAATGTTCAAAGGTTTATAGTATATAACTAACAAAAAACAGGTAAAATCAATTCTGTATTCTTTAATCTACTTATCAAGTTCTCAACGTATTTTTACCGCCATGTATCCTGATTTTCAGCATTTATTTGCAAGCTTGTTCCATCATCCAATGCCTGAATGGCTAAGCATTTTAAAAACATTCGGTTTTTTTGTTGCTATAGCATTTCTCGCTGCTGCCTGGACATTATATAAGGAGTTGACAAGAAAAGAGCAACAGGGCCTATTGCACCCGCAATACAAAGAAATAATAAGCGGGAAGTCTGCAACAACTTCAGAGATCGTATGGTCTGCTGTAATTGGCTTTCTTCTCGGATTTAAAATAGGAGGCTTTTTTGGACATGCTTCCGAAATATCTCCCAATCCTATGGGATATATTTTTTCTTTAAACGGTAACATATTCATAGGCATAGCAGGCGCCATTCTTATAGCATATAGTAAGTATGCTGATAAAAAGAAACATCAATTACCGGAACCTCAGGTAAAAAAAATGAAAATTTATCCGCACGACCGTATTGCTGATATGGTATTAATTGCTGCAGCGGGAGGTTTTATTGGCGCCAAAATATTTAATGCATTCGAAACATGGGATAGTTTTATTAAAGATCCGATAGGTAGCCTCATTTCTTCTGACGGGCTTACCTTCTATGGCGGCTTAATTGTTGCTACTGCTTCCCTTTATTTCTTCGCACGCAAAATAAATATTTCGTTCAAGTATTTATGTGACGCAGCTGCTCCCGGGCTTATGTTGGCTTATGGAATCGGTAGATTAGGTTGCCATTTTTCTGGTGATGGTGATTGGGGCATTTTTAACGGAGCCTATATAACACAGAATGATGGCACACTAAAGTATATAGCTGATGATAAATATACACCTGCCATATTACAAGCTCATTTTACAAATTATCAAAACACCCCGGTAGCACACGTCACAGCTCCCTCCTGGCTACCAGACTGGACAGTAGCTATGAACTATGCACACAATGTTGCGCATGAAGGAGTAGCATTGCATAATTGTAAAGATGTATACTGCAGTGTATTACCAGTTGGCGTTTTTCCAACATCACTATATGAAGCTGTAGCCTGTATATTACTGTTTAGTGTATTATGGTTCTTACGCAAAAAAATGCGGTACCCACTTCACCTGTTTGCGGTATATCTCATATTCAATGGTATTGAACGCTTTTTCATTGAAAAGATACGTGTGAACTATAAATATGACTGGGGGTTCCTTCATCCAACGCAAGCAGAAATTATTTCTACATTACTTGTAATTACAGGACTAAGTATATTGCTATTTTATAAGAAAAAGGAGACAGTAATAATATCCGATGTTAATTTGAAAGAATGATGATCATCTTTCCATACTTTCATTCTTACCTTTTTCGCGTTGGTAATTGTTGTATATAATAGTATTGATAAGCCTGTACCTGATACCTATTATAACAGGGAAAGCAGATAAATGATAATGCAAATCCTCTTGTTGTGCTTCTTTGGGTGCTTGAGTATTATACTTGAAATCCATGTATCTATAAGCAGCCTCTACAAATGCACCCAGTTTGCCATTAATACCTACTACCCATCCTATTTGTCCACCGGCTACTATGCCTGCTCCACCATTTGGTGCACGATAAGATTCATTACTACTCAGTTCATCTGCATTATGTCTTACCATTCCATACCCAATTGCCGCACCTGCATATACATAACCACGTCCTGTATTATACCTGCCATTAAATACACCACATAGGGAAATATCTTTCTTTGCATATACAAAGCGTTTGTTATCGCCTCCTATATATGTATTGTAAGGGCTTACAAAAACATTGTTGGAAACTCCTGAAAGTTCTGATACACATCCTTCCAGCCCAAATTGCATATGATCCGCAAAATTGTATACTGCATTCAATGCACCTACATAATTAGACGTCCATTTATCAAAGCCATAATACATATTTGCCGATGGAGCACTGTTGGTGCTAATACCACCGGCAATCCCAACCTCAATATTCTGTGCCAAAATATTAAATGGTACGAGTAGAGATATCAATATGTAAGCAAATAGCTTCATATAACAAAGATAACTGGCAAGATTAAATATTTAGAATATAGTAATAAAGTAATAAGGAAAGACAACAATAAAACTACATCATCTGTGTTTCAATTGCATAATGGCTGCTATTGAGTTCTTTATTAGCCCTTTCAGCAGCTTCTATTGGCACAAAGGTTGATAATGCCTCTCCTTTGTCCTTACGTACAACAACTGTATGTTCAAAATGTGCTGAAGGCTTACCATCAGCAGTTACTACAGTCCAGCCATCTTCTAATGTTTTCACATCACGCGTACCCAAATTTATCATAGGCTCAATAGCTATAACCATATTTTCTTTCAAACGCTTGCCATCGCCACGTCGTCCGTAATTTGGTACCTGAGGATCTTCATGCAACTCCATTCCTACTCCATGTCCTACCAGTTCCCGCACTATACCATAACCATGTTGTTTCGCAGTATATTGCTCAATAGCAAATGATATATCGCCTACCCTGTTATTAGCTTTAGCTTGCTCTATACCCAACAATAAAGATTGCTTGGTAACATTCAGTAACTGCAATACTTCCACTTTTACATCTCCTATGGCAAATGTATAAGCGTGATCACCATGAAAACCATTCATATATACCCCGCAATCCACTGATACTATGTCCCCGTCTTTTAAAATGTAACTACCCGGGAAGCCATGAACAATTTGTTCGTTTACTGATATACATAAGGTGTAAGGATATCCGTTATACCCTTTAAAAGAAGGCTTACCGCCATTATCGCGGATGAATTGCTCTGCCATAGCATCTACAGATATAGTAGCGATGCCGGGCTTTAAAAATTTTGCCACCTCAGTTAAGGTGGCAGTAACCATTAAAGCACTTTTACGTATTAATTCAATTTCTTCGTGAGTCCTGATGTGTATCATATCCCCTCATTATATAGGGCTATTAGTGCTTACCGCTGAGCGGCCCGCAATACGTCCTGTTTTCATCAATCCATCATAGTGTCGCATCAGCAAATGACTTTCTATTTGCTGTAAAGTATCCAATATTACACCTACGCCAATCAGCATAGAAGTACCTCCATAGAAAGAAGCAAAACCACTTGTAACACCCAGCAAAGCTGCTATACCCGGAAGTATACCTGCAATTGCAAGAAATGCTGCACCCGGTAATGTAATGCGATCCATGATGGTACCAATATAATCAGCAGTAGGTTCACCTGGTTTTACGCCCGGTATAAAGCTATTATTGCGTTTAAGGTTATCAGCAATTTCAGTCGGGTTAAATATCAATGCCACATAGAAATAAGTAAATGCTATTACCATTACTGCATAGATAACATTATACCAAAAAGATGTATGGTCTGATAATGCTCTTACTAACCCCTGTGTATTTTCGCCTGTTGCAAAACCGGCCACAGTAGCAGGAATAAACATGATAGCTTGTGCAAAGATGATTGGCATTACGCCTGCGGCGTTCACTTTCAAAGGAATGAAATCACGTGAACCTGATACTTCGCGTGCTGCATTGCTGCTGCCGATGATACGGCGTGCGTAATTAAGCGGTATACGACGCACACCTTGCGTCAATAATATCAAACCTACTATCACTGCAATAAAGAATGCCATTTCTATCATGAATATGAGCAAGCCACCACCACCATTCACTGTTTTTGCACTAAACTCCTGCATCAATGATTGCGGCAAGCGGGCAAGGATACCCACCATGATAATAAGTGAGGTACCGTTACCAATACCTTTATCAGTTATTTTTTCACCCATCCACATTACAAACAAAGTACCTGCTGTAAGCACTACTACTGTTGATAACCAGAACATGAACACACTGTATTCAGGAGCTAATGCATTTGCGTATTGTGGTGTGCGCAGGTAAGCAACATAAGCGCTTGCCTGGAAGGCAGTAACAACTACAGTAATATAGCGGGTATATTGATTGATAGTACGACGGCCGCTTTCTTCACGCTGCATTTTTGCAACCTGGGGTACTACAATACCTGCCAATTGCATAAAGATAGAAGCGGAGATATAGGGCATTACACCCAATGCAAAAATAGAGGCACGGCTAAACGCCCCACCTGCAAACATGTTTAAAATGCCAAGTATTCCACCGGGACCGCCATTATCTGCCAATAAATTGGGATTAATGCCGGGTAGTGTAATATAACAACCTACACGGTAAACAAATACAAGTAATAGCGTAAATAGGATACGCTTACGGAGTTCTTCAATACTCCAGATATTTTTAAGCGTTTCAATAAGTTTCTTCACAACAACTATTATTAATCAAAAATGAAATGCGAATAAACGATAAAAGACGCACTTCTCCAAATACGTCTTTTATATAGATTTATAACTAAATGAGTTCCACAGAACCACCTGCAGCTTCTATTGCCTGCTTAGCTTTAGCGCTGATAGCGTTCACTTTAAAATTCATTTTTGCTTTCAGTTCGCCGTTACCCAAAAGCTTTACAGCATCGGTGCGGTTGATAAGCCCGTTGATATATAAATTATCAGGAGTAAAATCTTTAATGTTATATTTCTCAATAAGAAAATCAAGCTGACCAACATTGAACACCTTGTAATCTACACGGAATGGATTCTTAAATCCACGCTTAGGCATACGGCGCTGTATAGGCATCTGTCCGCCTTCATGGCCTCTTTTTTCATTATAACCGGTATCAGCTTGCTGACCCTTATTACCCCTTGTGGCAGTTCCACCATGACCACTACCTTCACCACGGCCTATACGTTTTGTTTTTTGTGTTGCTCCTTCTGCCGGTTTTAAATTATGCAGTTGCATATATTACGATTTTTGAACTTGCGCGGAATGTATAACCGCTCGCAAATTGGTTAGAAATTATTTTACTTCTTCTACTTTCACCAGGTGATGCACTTTTTCTACCATCCCCAATATCTGTGGTGTAGCTTCTAATTCTACAGTATTGTGCATTTTACGCAGGCCTAAAGCTTTCAATGTAAGCTTTTGACGCTCCGGGCGATCTATACCGCTTTTTACCTGTGTTATTTTTATTTTGTTAGCCATGACGCTATAAAAGTTAATATTATCCGTTAAATACTTTCTTCAATCCTATGTTCCTTTGCTTAGCCACTTGTATTGGTTCACGCAATAAACCCAGTGCAAGAAATGTAGCTTTTACCACATTGTGCGGATTAGCAGAACCTAATGATTTAGACAATACGTCTGTAATACCTGCAGCTTCCAACACGGCACGCATGCTGCCTCCTGCTATTACACCTGTACCATGAGCAGCCGGTTTTATTAATACTTTAGCAGCGCCCTCTTTTGCAAACTGGTCGTGAGGTATGGTACCATTCATAACCGGAACTTTTATCAGGTTCTTCTTGGCGTCATCTATACCTTTTGTAATAGCTTCCTGCACTTCTTTTGCCTTGCCCAATCCATGACCAACAACACCGTTACCATTACCTACTACTACTAATGCGGAAAAACTAAAAGCACGGCCACCTT
>JABDFN010000062.1 GCA_013286485.1 Bacteroidota bacterium | reverse complement strand
AGCCTCAGTGGAATATACGGTGGTAATAGTACTTCATATATGCTTACTAATGGTTTGGGAAGAGTGTTTATTGAAGGATTAGGAACGGGTTCAAGAACAGGGAACGTTTTGGTGCCTGTAGGTGCACTCAGAAATTCATATACTCCGATTACTTTAAATAATACAGGTACACCGGATACATTTATGGTATGGGTTTATTCTGCTGTTTACCAATATTATTTTTATGATATTCCAACTACCACAACACTTAATACAGATGCCGTTGGAAGATCATGGATAGTAGAGGAATTCCATACAGGTGGCAACCTTGCTATTACCATGCAGTGGAATGCTTCGGATGAACTACCCGGATTTGACAGAACCCAATGTTTTGTATCTCATTATACAAAGGCAAGTACCTGGAAGCAAGCCGGACCTCCTGGCCCTGCAACTGGAACAGGCCCATATTCTATGAGCATGTCAGGGTTTACCAGCTTCTCACCATTTGGTGTGGGTAGTGCGGGAAGCCCCTTACCTGTAAACAATGTTCCGGTAAACAACGACAATATTATCGTATACCCTAACCCGGTTAGCGGGCCGGTATTGTACATTAATTTTGCAAATACTACTGCAAAGGATATGAACATAAGTATTACGGATATAGTAGGTAAAACGTGGAATGAACACGTAGACATGTCTGCTATCAATGCAGGAGTGCTGCCGGTTAATGTTAGCTTGCTGCCACAGGGTGTTTACTTGCTGCACATTGCAGACAATACAGGTGCTGCTATAAAAACAATTCGTTTCGTTAAACAATAACGATATAAAATTTGTGAGGACGCCGTACCATTTGTGTACGGCGTCCTTATTTTCTGAAGATTAACGAACTATAATGATTATTTCTTTTCTTTTTTTCTTTAGATTGCTGCTTCATGCAATGGATGTATTGGATATTAGCAGTTCTCATTTCCCTTTTAGCGGGGCTGTGGGTGTATAGGGCTGATAAAAAAAGAAATATTACAATGCCATGGCTTACTGCTTTGCTGCGTAGTATACTTATTTGCTGCACACTCTTGTTAATATTGGCTCCGGTCATATCTGTTACCCGAAATATTGTTCAAAAACCATTAGTGTTGTTATTGCAGGACGATTCGCGTTCTATTGCCAATGCATTAGGTAAAGACTCGGTAGGATATAGAAAAAATGTAGAGCAGCTTATTCATTCATTATCTGCAAAATACCGTGTAGTACAATGGGGGTTTGGCAACAATTTCAGGAGCGACAGTATTTTTTATTACAATCAGCCGGCTACAGACATCGCTTCGGCATTATCAAGGGCTCAGGATTTTTTTGGTAATCAGAATTTGGGAGCTGTGATTGTGGCTACCGATGGTAGGTATAATCAGGGTGAGGACCCCCTGTACGAGCAACTTTCTTTGCACAGCGCGCTCTATACGGTGTGTATTGGAGATACAAGCACACTGAAAGACGTGCGCATATCACGAACGTATTCAAATAAAACAGTTGCACTCAACAGCAGGTTTGAGATCAGGGCAGATATACTTGCCTCTTTGTGTAATGGGTATAGCAATAATATTTCTTTGCAGGAAGCAGGTAATACGATATCATCCATTCCCGTAAATGTAAATACAGATCGGTACGATCGTTCTGTTTCGTTTACTGTAAAAGCTGAAAAAGCGGGGCTTCATCACTATATATTGTCTATCCCTGCAGCAGATGGTGAAAAAAATATTGCTAATAACCGCCATGATGTTTTTGTAGAGGTAACTGACAAAAAGAAAAACATTCTTATCGTTTGTGCCGCTCCACACCCTGATGTAAATGCGATAAGTGAAGCATTGGCAGGACTGGAAACATATAAAGTAACGATCACTACTGCAGATAAGATTCCCGCATCATTAAATGATTACCAGATAATTATTTTGCACCAGGTGCCATCAATACATACTGTTATAAAACAAATACAAACAGAAAAAAAGCCAGTGTGGTATATATTCGGAAGTCAGTCCAATATTTCCGCGTTCAACGACCAGCAAAATATGTTGGTAGCTGCTCCTTCCATGCCGCACGATGTATTTGCGTCTTACAACAGTACATTCAATACGTTTTTGCTTCCTAAAAATATACAGGCTGTAATGGATAAAATGCCTCCCTTATCATTGCCGGTAAATACAATACAGGCAGGCCCCGCAGCCAATGTATTATTTACACAAAAGAATATACCCAATGAGGCGCCTTTGTGGCTTTTGATACATAATGCTACACCGATGGCAGTTCTTGCAGGTGAGGGTATCTGGCGCTGGCGTTTATATGAATATAAGAACTTTAACAGTCACGATGTAATAGATGAATGTATCAGGCAAACAATATCATTTCTGTCAGCCAATAGTAATGAAACCCCTTTTAAAGTGGAGATCCCGAAATATGTTTGGAGCGATGCGGAAGCAATAACTTTAAATGCCCAATTATTGAATGCAAATAATGAGCAGGTGAATACACCTGATGTACAATTAGCAGTTACTGACAGTATGGGCAATGAGCAATCATTTTCTTTTGAACGCTCAGGAAATGTGTATCGCATCAATCTGGGTATCAGGGCAGGGGGCAATTACATCTATAGGGCAAAAACTGTTTACAATAATAATACTTATACAGCCTCAGGGAGTTTTGTAGTGGAAGCGGTGCCGTTGGAACTAATGGAAGCGGGTGCAGATTATCCCCTGCTATATGCACTTTCAAAAAAATATCATGGAACTGTTTTTTCTGCAAATAATATCATGGGAATTTCAGATTCCATTGAACATAATGATACTGTAAGACCCGTAATTCAAAGTACTACTGAGTCTGTTCCTCTTATCGACAAAAAATGGATCTTCTTTTTGATACTCACGCTTGCAACTGCAGAGTGGTTGTTAAGAAAATACTGGCTGGCTCAATAATATAGGAATTTACTTACTAATTAAAAATGGTAATCGGTAATTAATCAGTATGTTCTGACGTCAAAATTGTACACACCTTTCAGGATATTCGGTGGCGTGTTTGTATATAAGGTTGCGTATATAATCGTTGTCTTGCAGTGGTTCCAGTTCTTTTTCAAGAGCATCTATGCGTTGCAGCAGGTCGTGGTTTTTTATATACCCCATACCGTAAAAATTGCCTTCTTTTATAAGTATGCAGCTTTGCTCATTTTCTTTCAATCCTTTATCTATATAAGCAAAGCTGGGTAGTGTTTGTTGTAACCGTTCAATAGCATTGTCCATTTTAGCGTTATAAACAGGTACAGTGTCATGTGTGGCGCAGTCGCAATCTCTCGAAATATTACAAAGATGCACACACAGGCCAAATTCTTTTATGAGTTGTCGCAACTTGTTTTGACCTTCTGCAATAGAATTGAATGTATGTATCGGCCTATAATATTGCTTATTCTTCTCTATCGCGAACCGTTTATACCCCTTCTGATCTTCATACACAAATAGTCCAAACTTGGGTAAGTATCCTCTTTGGCTGCGATTATATATTGGCCACAACCTTCTTATTTCTGTGCTTTCCAGTATATGTGCCATCAGGTCTGTGGCGCATTCTTTATAACTGATCCTGTGTATGTCTTTTAAAAAATCCTGCTTTTGTTTGGTTGCTTTGTTATTAGAAAAATGGCTTCTTACCCGTTTGCTGATGTTCACTGCTTTTCCTACATATACTATTTTACCCGCAGCATTATAAAAATAATATACACCAGGGGTATTGGGTAGTTTATCTATATGTTCGGATGGCAGGTGCGGCGGCAAATACTGTTCCATGTTTCTTCCTTTCAGCATTTGTTCTATTACGCGCTGCTGGTCTCTTTCTACGAGTATCTTGAATATTTCTGAAGTGGCAAGTGCGTCTCCTCCTGCGCGGTGATGATTGACAAGGTCTACGTTCAAATGTTTGCACAATTTGTGCAGGCTATAGCCGTTAAGCCCGGGTATTATTTTTCTTGCCAACCTTACTGTACACAATTTCCTGGCACCTAACTTATATCCCGATTCATTCAACTGGTGTTTGACAAAAGAATAATCAAAGTTTACATTATGTGCTACAAATACCTTCCCTTGCAGTAACCCTGCTATTCTTTCAGCCACCTCTTCAAATACAGGTGCTGTTGCTACCATCTCATCGGTAATACCTGTAAGCGATTGAATGAATCTCGGAATATGTGCCTTTGGATTGATCAGCGTTTCATAAAATTGCAAAACCTGTTTGCCGTCATGTATAACAATGGCAATTTCAGTTATGCCGTTCCCTGTTGCATAACCACCTGTGGTTTCTATGTCAACGATTGCATACAACATCAGGGAATATTTTTAATAAAATTAAGCAAAAAAAGCCCCCGCGTTTGCAGGGGCTTTTAAAATATCGTAAACTATTCATTGTACATAGCCGCTAATGGCTGCATTATAAACCTTACCTGCTTTATCATCTATTACAGGAGAACATTCCATAGCTCCGTTTACAGCTTGCTTCCAATTTACAGAACCATTAGTGGTATCTATAGAATATAGGTTTTTATCGTAACTACCCACATAAAGACTGCTTTGATACAAGATAGGTGAGCACTTAACAACACCACCGGTTTGAAACTTCCATTTCACTTTACCATCAAGTATATTCACGGCATACACGTAATTATCATAAGAGCCAAAAAATACCAGGTTATCTGCTGCAAATGGAGATGAAACTACGCGGTCGCCTGTTGGAAATACCCAACGGGCAATGGCTGTTTGTGTATCTACACAATATAAATGGTAGTCATCACTGCCAAATATCACATTGCCACCTCTGAATATAGGTGAGCTTTCAATAGAAGAAGGCGTTTGAAATATCCAGCGTTTCATTCCTGTACTCAATGTAACGCAGTAAAGCTGGCCATCGTTATTCCCTGCATACACATATGGGGCTGCTACAAGTGGTGAAGATGTATAAGCGCCTGCCCCCGGTTCATTATAGTTCCATATCACTGCACCTGTGCCTTTATCCAAACAATATATATGTCCATCGCTGCTGCCAAATATTACATTACTGCCACTTATAGTAGCAGATGAGTATACAGCTCCGTTTGTTTTGTATTTCCATGCCGCAGGAGTATCTGTAGTAGTGTCCAGGGCATACATATAATTATCTGCAGCACCAATGTAAATAAATTTGCCATCAGCAATTGGGGTTGCTTCAATATCGTTTGCGATATAAAATTTCTTTCTCATTTTCCCAGTATTGGGATCGAGAATGTGCATATATCCTGTTTGGTCAAAAATATAAAGCACATTCATGTAGATCATAGGAGTAGATATAACAGGGGCACCTGCATTATATTCCCAGTTTTTATTGCCTGTAGCTATATCAAATGAATATACAACCTGATTATCGCTGCTTACATAAATAGCTGGCTTATAAGTTGGTTGTAATGGGCTATCGTCGCTGAACTTTTGTCCGCACGATGCAAATAGGGCGCAAATAATGGCAATTACTAATATGGTCGTCCCGCGTTGGATCATGAGCTTATATATGACTGTTATCTATTGCAAGATAATATTTTTTAACACTTTTATTATATGTTCCGCAAAAAACCCGGCTTTTATAGCCGGATTTTTTATATATAAATGATATTGACGTATTATGCCATTATTCTTTCTTTCTGTTTTTTTACCTTATTCACCATAGATGAAAACGCAAAGTCGAAAGATTCTTCAAAAGTTTTGGTCTGACATTTTACAAAATAAGAATGCCTCGGCACATGAACTTTTATCTCTGCTATCTTATCCTTTATTTTATGCACCACATTATCCAGTCTTAAATACACCTCCACGCTTATAATATGATCGTGGAAAGTGCTTAATTTTTTCACTTTGCTCTGTACATGGTCAATCAATTTGTTATCGGCCTCAAAGTGCACTGTTCTGATTTGTACGTTCATAATTGATCAATTTTAAGTTATCAATATTATTTCCGGGTTGCCCCATTACTACTTCCATTTTATATAGTTCTCTTTCTGTACGCCCAAATGTTACCCTCTTGGGTGATTTGTTTTATGTATTTCTTTTAGTTTGTCAATATTGTTATGTGTATATACTTGTGTAGCTGCAAGGCTGCTATGACCCAGCAGATCTTTAATTGCTTGTATGTTGGCTCCGTTATTTAATAAATGAGTGGCAAAACTGTGCCGCAATAAGTGAGGGCTTTTTTTGCTGAGTGTAGTCCCTGTTTCCCCGATATATTTTTTCACAATCCTGTATATATATCCTGCATATAAAGGTTCGCCATTTTCCAATACGAGCAAATGATCTTTGTCATGTTTTTCAAGCAATTTTTTCTTTGCTTGTATATATTCTTTTATGGTTTCCAGCAGCATAGGGCTGACAGGTACTAAGCGTTCTTTATTTCCTTTCCCTAAAATTCTTACTTGCTTCAGGCTCCATTCTATGTCTTTCTCTTTTAATTGTAATAGTTCATTTCTGCGCATGCCAGTTTGGTAGAGCAGTTCACAGATCATACGGTCGGTAGCACCTTTAAATCCTTCATCAAATTGCAGCTCTTCGAGCATTAGATCTGTTTCTGTTTCTTTCATGTAGGCCGGCAACCTTTCGGGCAGGCGCATAGCATGTAATTGTTTTACAGGATTTTTTTCTACCGCTTCTTTTTTAAGCAGGTATTTGTAAAAAGAATTCAGGCTGGAAAGTTTGCGGTTGATAGTGCGTTCCTTTGCTTTATCGTCTTTGGTTGCAGCCAACCAGCTTCTAATATGAAAATGGCTTACTTCCTGTACATTAGGTTTGCCAAATTGTGCTGTGAAATATTCGAGAAATTGTTCGAGGTCTTTTTTGTAGGCTGTTATGGTATGATGGGAATACCTTTTTTCAAATCTAAGGTATTGCAGAAAATCCGTTTGCCATTGGTCGAACATATAAACGCCTGCTATTGTAAATGTAATCAATTACAACAGCAGGCGCAAGTAGTATTTTATAATTAAAGGTTAATGTAAACTCCTTTTATATATTACAGTAAGCCTACAATATATTCTCCTTAGGGATGATAAGGGACTATCCTTCCAGTTCCCCGTTAGTTAATTGTTGGCGATATACGGCCTTCAATACTTCGGTACGGCGTCTTACAGAAGGTTTAGTGAATGATTGGCGATCGCGCAATTGGTTGAGAATACGAGCTTTTTCGTATTTTTTCTTATACTTTTTAAGCGCTTTATCAATGTTTTCGCAATCTTTGCTATCTATTATTAACATATTTTATATACCCCCTTTAGGTTCCTATTATTTGGAATGAGGATTGCAAAGGTATGGTTTTTTCTTATTTGACCAAAGGATTTTATATAGAAATTTTCATTATTTACATAGTGTTATTTAAGTATTAGCCTTTTATTAAGTCGGTATATTGCCTTATAGTGCATGTTATTTTTGCCGGTCTGCTAAATTGATCACCATGTTGCATAGGGCTACTTCTTTTTTATTAAAACCATACCTGCTTTTTACGATATATATTTTGGCTTCTGTGTTTGTCGGGATACAATTATTTAGCCTGGGTAAGCACAGTTTTGAGCAAAGATGGGTGGATCGCGGGCAATCTGACCTGATGAATGCATCTCTGCTGGACCAGTTTCGCGGGCAGCAGTATACCGAGTACAATAACTATGTCATTTTTAAGAACTCTTTTCATCACCTGGCTGCCAGCAAAGATATGTACACTATATACCCTAATGAGCAATGGGATGTATATAAATATAGCCCTGTGTTTGCAATATTCATGGGAGCGTTTGCATGGATGCCTGATATAATCGGGTTGGTATTTTGGTGCCTGCTGAATGCATTGGTTTTATTTTTCGCGATCTGCGATCTGCCTTTTACTGAAAAGAATAAGGCTTTTGTACTCTGGTTCATTTTTATAGGTTTGGTAAGTACACTGCAGGCTGCACAAAGCAATGCGTTGATAGCCGGACTGATGATCTTATCATATACGCGTTTGCAAAAAGATAAGCCGCAGTGGGCTGCATTACTATTGCTGCTGGCTTGTTGTATAAAACCATATGCAGCCATTGGTTATTGTTTGTTCTTGTTTTTCCCGGGTAAGGGGAGATTTGTTTTCTATACAATATTGTGGGGTTTAGTGTTGTTTATGCTGCCATTGCTGGCAACGCCTGTAGATAGTTTGGTAATGCAGTATAAAAGCTGGCTGCACCTGATGGCTGCTGATAGTGCTGCTTCCTACGGGCTTTCTGTAATAGGTTGGTTGCATAGCTTATTGGGTGTTGATAATTTGAAACTGGGTGTAATGCTTACAGGTGTTGTGTTGTTTTTATTGCCACTAACCCGTATTGGGTTGTACCAAAAAAATGCTTTTCGCCTGTATGTGCTGGCATCCATGTTGGTATGGGTAGTGCTGTTCAATCATAAAGCGGAAACGCCCACATTTATTATTGCTGTGGCAGGCATGGCTGTTTGGTATTTCTCCGATCAATATCATCCATGGCGGTTGGCAGTATTGATAATAGCTTTTATCGGTGTATGCCTTTCTACCACTGATATTTTTTCTGCCTATTCTAAAGAGCATTTTTTCAAACCGTATTTTATTTCTGTTATTACTATGTTGCTGGTATGGTTTGCTATTAATGTGCAGTTATTGTCTATGAGCAGAAAAAATTAAAGGGGGTTTATTTTTTGAATTGAACAATTCTGATTTGTCCGTTACGGCCAGCAGCAATAATAAGATCACCTTTCCTGCTTTTTCTGATGACATGATAGCCTTTGTCATCCCATAGAGGTTTCCAATTGTTGCCAGTATTATAAGTGATATCTGCACCGGCAGGACCTACAGCAATAGCTGTATTGGTTGCAATAAATTCTACACACTCTCTATAACCTCTTGTACTGTTTAACGGTGCCCGCCATGTATAATAACCGGGGTTGTAAAAAATATACGCGTTCCATTTACTCTCGTTCTCATTTTTATAATCGCCGCCTACTACCAGGCAGGTATCGTGTTGGCAGGCAAAAGAAAAAATGCCCTCACTGCTTTTTCCTTTCAGTATCGGTGACCTGATAAAATGCCAATTATTGCCGTTGTTTTCAGACATATATAATCTTGATTCTGCACCACCTGTAGCTATCATCAGTTTATTGTTGGGCAAGCACCTGATGCCCGTGCCGCTTGCAGCAAAAGACGCTTCGCCGCTGTCTATGGTAGGTTCGTTTTCCGCAGCATGTTGCTGCCAGCTAAGACCACCATCTGTGGTATGCAATATTAGTAAGTGGCCTTGTTTGGGGTCACCATATACAATACCATCTTTATCGTTCCACATATCTATTCCGTCGATAAAACATGTGCTATCATTGTTGTGATATACAGCATTCCAGTTATGGCCGTCTTTCATTCTCCATATTATTGTAGGGCTGCCCGCATTGGCAATGATGACATTTACAGAGTCGAAAGCATAGATGGTGCGGAAATCCATTTTTTCACAACCGGGCAGTTGTATAAAACGCCAGGTTTTGCCCCCGTCGGTTGTTTTACCAATAGTTCCTTCTGTGCCGCTAACCCATGCAATGCTGTCATCTACTACGCTCAATGCGCGGAATGATGCGGTAGTGTTTGTATGAATGTGTACCCAGCTTATTTTTTGAGAGAAGGCAATAGCAGGTAATATGCATGCAATTATAAATGGGAGTAATCTTTTCATGTGATAGCAAGTTAATATTTGTTGTTCTGATCTATAAATAGCAGTAAAATTGTTTTGTTGATATACCTAAATAGATTGAATTAGTGCTTGGCGGAAGTGATACTTCCTCTCGGTTCCGCTTTGCTTCCGCTAGTGAAATATTTAATATGAGCCATGGGTAAGGGTTTTATGAGTTTTGTTTCCTATTTACTTCCGCTTTTGAAGAAAAAATAAAAGCGGAAGGAAGTATTAAATTTTGTGTTTCGTGAGATTCCGCTAAGGCGGACAGGTGCTTTTGCTTCCCGAACATCCGAACGTTCGGATCGGGGATCGGGACCCGCAACAGGCTTAGCAGAAATACTCCTGGCAATGACACCAAAAGAAAAGAACATAGGGTTTATTGTTATCTGTATGACCCTTTGTTATCCGTCTGACCCTATGGAAGGGTACTGACGGAAACAAATGTACCCCAGCCGTTGGCGGGACTTCGAAGCCATAAAAATGGCTTCTTCGCCGGCAAAGTTACAAAGTCGAGAGAGGGGTAAACAAATATTTGTTTTGGTAATTGATCTTAATAGATGTAATAATAATTTCGTTTGCATCCCGAACTTTCGGGACGGTTTTTACCAAGACTTAGATACACATAAGGCATTATTGCAGGAACATATTGAAGAACTGAATCTGCAAGGCTCATAAATGCGTGAATTGTGTAACCTATTCCTACAATTGTGTAACATTTCCATGCTTTTAATAGGCTACCTTGCCCACATCTGCTAATATTTTTTTATTTGAAAATTCATATCAAGAACATGTTGAGTGCCCGCTGTAAAATGGCGGTAAAAGAAGAGTTGAAAAAAATTGGACTGCATTTCATCGTTGTTGATCTGGGTGAAGTAGAGATTATGGAAGACATTTCTGCGGAACAGAGGGAGCAATTGAAAATTGCTTTATCCGACCTGGGATTTGAATTAATGGATGATAAGAAAGCCGTATTAATTGAAAGAATAAAAAACGCTATCAAAGAGGTAGTTCATCATGCAAATGACATGGTCAAAATAAATTATTCTGATTTTTTAAGTGAAAAATTAGGTCAGCCATATAATTACCTCGCAAAATTATTTTCAGATATGCAGGGAACTACCATACAACAATATATCATTACACATAAAGTAGAACGAATAAAAGAACTGATCGTTTATGAAAAGCTAAACCTGACTGAGATTTCTAACATATTGAATTATAGCAGTGTAGCGCATTTATCCTATCAATTTAAAAAAGTTACAGGGTTAACACCTTCTCATTTTATACAATTGAGAGCTAAGAGAAATCCTATTGAAGAATTTGGAAGATCGAACGGTATAGAAAAATAGATTTTGAATAACACACAAACAAACAAATTGGAAGCGACAAGAAGACAAGAAAGTCAATACGCCAGGAGCCTGATAGAGGCCAGCCTTGACCCGCTGTTTACCATAAGCCCTGCCGGAAAAATAACCGACATGAATAATGCTTCTATAAAC
>JABDFN010000061.1 GCA_013286485.1 Bacteroidota bacterium | reverse complement strand
TGTGAGCTTTGAGGTGCACCAGGGTGAGATAGTGGGTTTGCTGGGACCGAACGGCGCAGGTAAAACCACTTCTTTTTATATGGTGGTAGGGCTGGTGAAACCGGATGAGGGGGATGTGTATCTGAATGATGTTAATATTACCAAACTGCCTATGTATAAAAGGGCGCAGATGGGTATCGGCTACCTGCCGCAGGAGGCGTCTATTTTCAGGAAACTATCGGTAGAGGATAATATAAAGGCTGTGCTGGAAATGACAAAAATGACCAGGGCGGAGCAGCATAAAAAGGCGGAGGAATTGCTGGAGGAATTGCGCCTGACCCATGTACGTAAAAGCCCGGGTGATGTGCTGAGCGGAGGTGAAAGAAGGCGTACAGAAATAGCGAGAGCGCTGGCTGTAGACCCCAAATTCATGCTGCTGGATGAGCCCTTTGCCGGTATAGACCCCATAGCTGTAGAAGATATTCAAACCATAGTAGCCCGCCTTAAATTTAAAAATATTGGCATATTAATAACCGACCATAATGTACAGGAAACACTATCTATAACAGATAGAGCTTATTTGTTATTTGAGGGTAAAATACTCAAATCAGGCTCGGCAGAGGAGCTGGCAGCAGACGAGCAAGTAAGAAAAGTGTATCTTGGAAGGCATTTTGAGTTGAAAAGAAAAGACTATTCATCTACCGCAAGCGGAAAGTAAATTGTAGATTAGCAAAGGAGACAGAAAGGGAATTATTCAGAAAAAACTTATAGGTAAAAAAGAGATGAGCATTATTAGTCCTGCCATAAAGGGGTTTATGAAACTTCGCCAAAGTGCGATAGATAACTACATGTTGAACCCTATTGATACCCAAAAGCAGGTATTTAATCAGCTCATAGGTACAGCACAGTTCACAGATTATGGCAAGAAATACCAGTTTGAGAAGATCGACAGCATCAGCGAATTTAAGAAGCATGTACCCGTTAACGATTATGACAGTTTAAAGCCATATATACAAAGTATAATGGAAGGCAAGCAAAATGTATTGTGGCCATCGCCCATTACATGGTTTGCCAAGAGCAGCGGAACTACCAGCGATAAGAGCAAATTTATACCCGTAAGTAAAGAAGCGCTGGACGAGAATCATTATAAAGCGGGTAAGGATGTCATCACATTATACCTGCACCAATACCCTCAATCGCCGGTACTCTCGGGTAAATGCCTGGTAATTGGTGGCAGCCACCAGATCAATCAGTTAAATACAGATTCCTTTTTTGGCGACCTGAGCGCAGTTACCTTGCAAAACATGGCATGGTACGGGCAATTGATACGCACCCCAGATCTTTCTATTGCATTGATGGATGAGTGGGAGGAAAAGATAGAAATGATGGCGCATACCACTATGCATGAAAATGTAACTTCAATTGCGGGTGTGCCTACCTGGGTAATTGTATTAATAAAACGCGTTTTTGAAATAGCCGGAACCGATGATCTGCGAAAGATATGGCCGGGATTGGAATTGTATATGCATGGTGGCGTAAGCTTTAAGCCCTACCGCAAACAATTCGAACAATTCATTCCGCACCGCAATATGCATTACCTGGAAACATATAATGCATCAGAAGGGTTTTTTGCAGCGCAGGATGTGAGTAGTGTAGATGGTATGCTATTGTTCCTGAATCATGGTATTTATTACGAGTTCATGCCAATGGAAGAATATGGCAAAAAACATCCTGAAACTTTGTCGCTGAAAGAAGTGGAACTGCATAAGAACTATGCACTGGTAGTAAGTACCAATGCGGGTTTGTGGCGGTATATAATTGGCGATACCATACAGTTTACCTCATTGTCTCCTTACCGTATAAAAGTAACAGGCCGGCTGAAACATTTTATCAATGCTTTTGGAGAAGAAGTGATCGTGGAGAATACTGATACTGCCATAGCACAGGCATGTGCAGTTACAGGTGCTATTGTAAATGATTATTCAGCTGCCCCGGTATATATGACAGGTGAGACATCCGGCGCACATGAATGGATCATTGAATTTGAAAAACTTCCCTGCCCACCGGATGTATTTGTAAAAGCACTGGACAAAGCACTGAAAGCAGCTAATTCTGATTACGAAGCCAAGCGGCATAAAGACATGGCATTGCGTATGCCCATTATGCATATTATGCCCAAAGACGGGTTTAACAGGTGGCTGAAAGATAAAGGTAAGCTGGGCGGACAGCATAAGATACCGCGCTTAAGTAACGAACGAAAATACCTGGAAGAAATGCTACAATATATTTCCTGAAATATCGTTTAATAATATCCTCTCGATTACGCTATCGCCATGATTTGGTTAGCCTTACCAACAATACTCACTATAGTTGTAACATGTATATTTATGACTTTGGAAAGAATATTTCCAGGAAGGGAATTGCCAAATTCCAAAGGATGGTATCTGCGGGCAATATTAATTACACTTTGCCAGGTAGTAATAACGCTGGTAACAAATAAGATATGGATACAATTGTTTGGTAAAATATCATTATTCCATCTTGCAGCTATTAAAATGCCATTTATTGAAGGCTTTATTGGTTGGTTTGTAGGAACTTTCTTTTTCTATTGGTGGCACAGGCTTAGGCATGAAAAAGGATTTTGGCTGATTTTTCACCAGGTTCACCATTCTCCTAAACGAATTGAAGCACTCACCTCTTTTTATAAACATCCGGTCGAAATACTATCAGATTCTTTACTAAGTGCAATTGTATTGTATATACTATTGGGTGCAAGCCTGGAAGGCGCTTTTTGGTTTAATTTTTTTGCGGCAACGGGTGAATATTTTTATCACTCAAATATTAAAACACCCCGCTGGTTAAAATATATTATACAAACGCCGGAACTGCACTCCATACACCATCAGCTGGATGTTCATAAATATAATTATGCAGATATTCCACTGTGGGACAGATTGTTTGGAACCTATAAAGACACCGATGACTTTGTTAAAGAATGCGGCTTCCCCAATAATAATGAACAGAAAATATGGAAGATGCTATTTTTTAAAGATGTTTATCATGATAAGTGAGTACAGAATAGGGTAGCTATTTCCCTTTCTTTTTTTGTTGAATAACAGGTTGTATTTTTTGGGGCGGAAGTTTTGGAAACTCCCATTTTCTAATGGTATCAGACAGCAGCGTTAAAAAACCATTATTGCGGAAGTAGATCATCATTAATGGGAACATTTTATATAATCCGCGTTTGGTAGTATTCAGCAGGTCTACCCAGGGTATAAGATACCCTAACAAAGGCAAGCCAATATACACCACCAATATTCCATACAACATGATCTTTGATTCTGTATTCATTTTCTTTCTGAAGAAAATAAGATCTACTGCAAACAAGATCAAAAATACGTAGTAGAAATAGCCATAGAGCCTCAGGTTCAGACCGTCCTGGTTAGGGTTGTCTGCAATACCAAAAATAAAAAGTTTGGTCATAGCGGTAATGCGATCCCAAAAAGAATTTTGTCCGAATACTATCTGGCTGCCAACGTCAAAATGTACCGGCATGTAAAATTTCATAAAAATGCCCATCCATATATAGTAAAAGAGAAAAGGAACAACGCCGAATATGGCAAGGCGTATGATCATTTTAGATGTTGGCATTTTGTCTTTTATAAAATAGTACAATACTAACGGGCCCGTCATGGCAACAAGTACCAATGTTTCAGGGCGTATATAGGTAGCAAGGCCAAACATGAATGCTGAAAAAAGAAAATAATTATACTGCTTGTTGCTTACATATTGCACAAAGAAATAAAACCCTGCAAAATAGCATATCATATTGCAGTAATCGAATAACACAATATAGGTATAGGCATAAGGGTCGGGCATGGACATGAAAAACAACATTACAATACATGCTATCAGCGGGTGTAGCTTTTCTTTAACCAAAGTATATAGCCAAAACACAAACGGTATGGTAATAAGGCTCAGCCATATTTCACCAAATGGGTAAACAAACAGTTTATAAATGATCTGCAGATCTGTAACAAACGGAGGTTTCAGGTGATTATTGGTAGATTCCAAATTGAGGGAGAAAATAGAATTGACCAGTTTGTGTTCGCGTACCGCATATTCTGCAATTGCTTCAGGCCCCGAAAGCATATCACGCGCAAAAGGCGGAAAGTAAAAACAGCGCCATGCGCTTAAAGCCATAAGAAATATGAAAAAAAGCAGGAACGGCAGTTCGTATATCTCTATGTTTATTTTCAAGTCCTTCGGGCTAGGAAATTTGTATTTTTTATAGGTGGTAATATTGAGTAATACAGTAAATAAACAAATGATAATACCTACACTGGTTTTAGTAATAGGTATATGCAGTAGTTCAAGAAATAGCGGGTACAATGACGCAAGAATAACACCACATATCATGGATAAGAAAAAAGTAGCAAGCGGCTTTAGCTCTATTTTAAACAAATGGAGTAAACCCCTGCCTGACAGGTAATGTGCAACAAATAAAAAAATAAGCCCTGCAACTGCCATGTGGTCTATTGTTTGTATTTATTAAATTCAGCAATAATTACGTTCAATTGTTCTTTATTAGTAATTTTTACCGGTACTACACTTCCTTTACCATCCGGAACAACTGTCCAATTACATTTACTCACATTGGCGCTATTGGTCCAGGCGCCTTTTAGCCCTGATTCATAATATAAAACAATAGGTTCCGGTATCAGGATATTGATCCCGTTAGCTTTCATATACTCCTGTGATGGTAACAATATCAAAGGGTTTTGTTCATGTTCATCGTGAAGAAAATCTTTCATTGTTTGACAGAAGCTATAGGTGCTTCCAAGGCGTGCTGCTCTGCGTTCTTCAATGCCCAGGTGTTTTATTTGAAAATCGAATAGGTCCCACTCAGTAGCTTTGTCTGAGTATCCGAATGCATTCAGTACCTTACTTTCCAGCCAGTCGTTGTAGAAATCGACACTGAAAAAAATAATGATCACAAATACAGATGCCGCTAACAGCAATATTTTTTTATAAACCATGGCTGTAAATTATTCGTACAACAGTGTATAGGGGAGTGATGCTGATACAATTATATAAAAACGAACTGATTTTTTAAAGATATTGCTCATATATTATATCTCGGATTTGTTTTCTTCAAATTCAGAATTTAATTCATCAATAAAACCAAGCATTTCTTTTCTTCCTAAAAACTTAATAGTACTTGTTACGAACGAACGGGGTATGTATTCCCACTCTTTTTTCATCTCATCAATAAATTGTCTTACATGTTTGGCGGCTTCACGTTGTGTACTTTTATCTGCTTTGGTAAAAACCATATTAAAAGGAACGCCCCATTTGCCAAGCTTTACTAAAAAATCAAGGTCTATACGCTGGGGTTCATGCCTGCTGTCAATTAACACAAATACAGTAACTAGGTTAGTACGTTGCTGCAGGTAATTACTTATCATTTTTTCCCATGAGCTGCGCGTAGTAGCAGATACTTTAGCAAAACCATAGCCCGGCAGATCAACGATATAGAAGACGTTATTGATCAGGAAATGGTTAATTAATTGTGTTTTACCCGGGGTTGCAGATGTTTTAGCTAACTTGGTTTGGTTGGTAAGCATATTAATGAGTGAAGACTTGCCCACATTAGAACGCCCTATAAAGGCGTATTCCGGCTTATCGGGCTTGGGGCAATCCTCCACTTTGGGGCTGCTGATAATGTATTTAGCAGAATGTATTTCCATTGGTCTAATGTACTTTTGCAGGAATGCAAATGAATGATAACAGCGATACGGCTATACATGTATTGCCTGACGCAGGCTCAAATGTAAGCAAGAAAGCGCAGGTTGCCGATATGTTCAATAACATAGCCGGCAAATATGATTTTTTAAATCATTTCTTATCCTTAGGTATTGATAAGGGCTGGCGCAAAAAAGCTATCGCAGAAGTCACGGCAATTAGTCCCCAACAAATACTGGATGTGGCGACCGGCACCGGCGACCTGGCTATTGCAGCAACAACATCGGGTGTGCAAAAAATAATTGGTATAGATATAGCAGAGCAGATGCTGCACGTGGGTAGAAAGAAAATTGCGGAAAGGAAATTAGAAGAAATTATACAGCTGCAGGCAGGCGATAGCGAAGCATTACAGTTTCCCGATAATAGTTTTGATGTAGTAATGTGTGCTTATGGCGTTCGCAATTTCGAGCACCTAGAAGCAGGCCTGAAAGAAATGAACCGGGTACTGAGCAAAGATGGTAAACTGGTAGTATTGGAATTCTCTCACCCGAAAAAATTTCCTGTAAAGCAGGGGTACCAATTTTATTTTCGTTTTATACTGCCTGTATTGGGCAGACTATTCTCTAAGCATAGCAGGGCATATACTTACCTGCCCGAATCTGTAAAGGCTTTTCCCGAAGGAGAAAAATTTTGCGCCATACTGCGCAATTGTGGCTTTACAAACGCAAAAGCAAGGCCATTAACCTTTGGGGTCACTACTTTATATACTGCATTCAAATAAAAAAGCCACTCGCTGCAGCGAGTGGCTCATGGTGAGAGCGTGCAATGGTTTATTGCAAGTCGGGTTGTGGCGTATAACGCAAATATGGTTTTACAATTTTCAATCCCTTAGGAAATTTCTTTTCTGCATCTTCGGTAGATACTGCCGGTACTACTATCACATCTTCTCCGTGTTTCCAGTCAGCAGGTGTAGCTACACTATACTTGGCAGTCAATTGTAAAGAATCTACTACCCGCAATACTTCCTGGAAATTGCGGCCTGTAGAAGCTGGGTAGGTGATCATCAATTTCACCAGCTTATCCGGGCCAATAACAAACAGCGAACGAACCGTTGCTGTGGCAGATGCATTCGGATGTATCATATCATAGAGTGTTGCTACATTGCGGTCATCATCTGCAATTATCGGGAACTCTACATTTGTATTTTGTGTTTCGTTAATATCATTTACCCAGCCATGATGTTTATCTAATGGGTCTACACTTACAGCCAATACTTTTACATTGCGTTTTGCAAATTCATCTTTCAATTGTGCTGTTTTGCCCAGCTCTGTAGTGCAAACAGGTGTGTAATCTGCAGGATGAGAAAATAAAATACCCCAGCTATTGCCAAGATATGCATGCAGGTCTATATCTCCGGCGGTTGTTTTTGCCTGGAAATTAGGGGCGGTATCGCCTAATCTTAGTGCCATATAAATTGTTTTTAATGATAAATCTGAGATTCAAAAATAGACTGTATATACTATCTGAATGCTAAGGTTTTGTAAATATTTGCATAAACATAGTCTATTTAGCTGTGTAAATAAAAGCCTACATACTGTATCTTCGCAGCTTGCGTTAAAGCATTATATGCTAAAAAGAATAGCTATACATATTGTTATCATATTGACTACCATGGCTTTCGCTATGCCCGTAATGGCACAGCGTGATAACCTGAATATGGCCGACCATGATGATAAAGCCTATTATTTTGGTATCACTTTCGGGCTTAATTTTTCCGAATTCCGGATCAATTACTCCCAGTCTTTTGCTACAACTGATACTTTTAAAAGAGTGCAACCCTATTGGAGCCCCGGCTTTAATCTTGGGTTAATAGGCAACCTGAAGCTGAATAAGCGTTTTGATCTGCGATTTGTTCCTTCGCTTTCTTTTTCCGAGAAAAGAATTGTGTTTGATATGACCATACCTGCAGACAGTGAGTCGAGCCGCACTATTGAGTCTATTTATATGCACATGCCCGTTCAGCTGAAATTTAAAAGCGATCGTATTAAAAACTTCAGGTTTTATGCCATTGGCGGACTGAAGCTGGATTATGACCTTGCTGCAAATGCACGGTCGCGCAGGGCAGATGAATTTTTAAAAGTAGATCCTTTAGATTTTGGTTTTGAACTTGGAACAGGATTTGAATTTTATAATCCTGATTTTATATTTTCCCCCGAAATAAAATTAAGCCAGGGGCTACTTAACCAGTTGCACCAGGACCCGCATCTGCCGCTTGGCAATGCTATACAAAGCCTGCATTCCCGCATGATAGTGATATCCATTCATTTGGAAGGATAATTCGCAATAGCTCTATTTGTATGCCAATAAAAAAACCGCAGTTGCCTGCGGTTCAATATTTTGGAATTTTAAGTTTGAAGTTTTCTTTATCCTATTTTCTCTACCTGCATATAGTTCAATTCTACAGGTGTAGCGCGGCCAAATATCTTCACTACTACTTTCAGTTTCTTCTTTTCTTCGTTCACTTCTTCAACAGTACCGTTAAAGTCGTTGAAAGGCCCGTCAATGATCTTCACTGTTTCACCTACAATATAAGGTTCTGCATAGCCAATACCTTGTTCGCTCACTTCGTCCATTTTGCCAAACATCTTATTCACTTCGGTCTTGCGCAGTGCGGTAGGATGGTCTTTGCCTAAGAAGTGTATAACACCCGATACGTTCTTTATAGTATGGATAATATCGTCTGATAATTTGCCTTCGTTTGCTTCCAGCATCAGGTAGCCCGGAAATAATATTTTTTCACGGAGCACTTTTTTGCCCGCAAGCACTTTGAATACTTTTTCTACAGGGCATAATATCTGCACAATAGAATTGGTCCAGCCATTTATCTTTACTTCTTTGTCAAGATACTCTTTTACCTTTTTTTCCTTACCGCTAATGACACGTAATACGTACCATTTGGTAGACTGATTGGTAGCCGCTTCACTCATCGTTTTGATCGCTTTTACTTACCTAATATAGAATAGATGAAAGAAAGAACACGCTGCGCTACGAAATCCATTCCGAAGATCAACAGTGTGGTTATTAATAGGGCAACAAGCACTATTACAGTGGTTTGCTGCAGTTCGTCCCATGACGGCCAACTCACTTTATGTAAAAGTTCGTCGTATGCCTCTTGTATGTAACTACCGAATGTACTCATAAAAAAAATCCACCCCGCTTTAATCGGCATTTTGCCAATTACCGGGTTTTATTTAAAAATTAAGGTGTCAAATCTAATTAGAAATAACCTATTAACCAATTAACAGATCATCTAATCTGCACGGGCACCCGGATTCGAACCAGGATCAAAGGTTTTGGAGACCTCTATTCTACCGTTGAACTATGCCCGTAAACGTATTATTCGGACGGCAAAGGTAGCATTTTTCCCTCAATAAGGCATTAATATTTTCTGTATATCGGGCAGTAAAATCGATTTTTTAGGAGAAATAAAAAATATTACAATTCGTCTTTTTTTATCAACTCTCCGCTCTCATTATAATATTCCCAGGTGCCGAATTTTTCGGGGTGAGGCCTGCTATTATTTACAATTTTTCTTACTTGTTTTCCTGTTTCAGGATCTTGAATATAAATAGTGTCTTTAGCCCTGTCGTCAAATACTGCCTTATATAATCCTGATGTTTTCATATGCCCGTTCTCAAAATACTCTTCATAACTGCCGCTCATGCAATAATGTGTACTGCCATTTTCAATTAATGCATAGCTGCACATTTGCCTCAGTTTATTACCGGGATAGTACTTTATCCATATACCCACCGGGTTGTCCTTATAGTAATGTCCCGTGCTTTTAATGTTACCGTTAGTATAGAATTCTGTCCACTTCCCTTCCCTTAAAAACTTGTCGCCATCATTGCTTACTGCACCTTCTGTAAGCACATTATTGTCCTTATCATACAGTCGGTATTGCATATCCTCACTGAGGAATATAGTTCTCTCGTCACCGCCTGTTGCTTTGTAGTATTTACCCGAATCGGTTTCTTTCACTACTTTATTATCTTCTTCCGATGTGAAGGATAATGGTATTTCTACTTGTGCATGGCAGATTCCAGTGCAAATACTTAAAACACTAATGGCAAACAATTTTTTCATAAAAAGTATAATTGCGCAAAATTATATTTTTCTTGTTAAAGCCCTGCTGCTCCTATAGCGCCACCGTTGCTATGAATATAATTACAGCAATAAATAAGGAATAATAGTATGACGGGGTCTGATAGTTCTTTATAATTATCATCCGTTTCTATCTCATAGTCGAAGGTGAACTTCGACCATTGAAAATTGGGTTTTAAAACTGCAATTTCGTGATCTTGCTCTGTTAGCAATGCAAAATGCCTGTTCAGCAATCCCACACCCTTAAAATAATATTGGGAACTATCCCCGATAGTAACGATCACATTCATGGCCCAATTACGTTTTACAGAGGCTGTCGCTATATCATTCTTATTCATTTCAATATCGGTTAGCCAAAAGTTTTTGGGTGCTATATTATAACTGTCTCCGTTGGGAATTATCACTTTAGCTTTTATAGTAAACCATTGCGTATAATCTAAAATGCCCAAAGAGCTATTATTACTATCAAACAATTCAAATTCTCTGTTGTGGTTACCTTGTGCTGTGTATTGCATATCTAAAAATAAGAGAAAGAAAGCTACCCTTCGTTTTCAGTTGGTTTAATTTTGTTGGCTGCAGGATAATGCAGTTTTTGATGAAAGATAAAAGTAACTACAAGTCCCAACACACAACCAATGATAACGGATATAATGCGCTCCAGCGTAGTTTGCCAAAAACCGTGGGTAGTACCCAGTTCCATAGTATGCAGCATAATAATGATAACCGCTGCCAAAGCAGATCTGCTACCCGCCATAAGTTTAAATACATAACACAAAACAATAGTAATGGCCATAGCTGCAGAAATAGTAAATATGCCCGCAGTTCCGAACAAGAGCAGCAGCACAGATACTAACCCGCCAATCAGGTTGGCTTTAATACGGGTAACAGCCAGTGGCACTGCTTCTTTACTATCAGGTGAGAGTACTAATATCACAGATATAATACACCAGCCATAGTCAGGGTAATGCAGCAGCGATGACAACAAGAATACCAAAGCAACACCTGTAATGCATTTGGCAATATAAATAAGGAGTTGTTTTATTTCCGGGTTGATCTTCATTGTTTTTTATTTATCTCCGGGGGCTGGGGGCCATTTGTCCTGTATGTTTATTATTAAATATTTAGTATCCATTCAGTATGTTCACCGATACGTATATGATAAATGAAACGATCCCTATCAACAAAGTGCAAAGACAAAATAAATTAAGATTGCGAACACTCTTACTTCTGAGATTAGCCTTTGTCTGATCGTATTGCCCTGAGTTAATTTCCTCAATTGTTTTATAATACTTTTTTGCAGCAAAGGGCTGCGAGTACAAATTCAGTATCAATGTAGCCCCGAATAATATCCAGCTTGCAACCAGGCAACCTTTAAAACGGGTGGAATAGATGTCTTTTAAAACCTTGTCTATTATGATCATAGACAATCCTAAAGATCCGGCAGCGATATATGATAATTGTTTTTCGAAAAGGTCATTACTTTTTTCATACAGCTTTAGCAGCTCCAGTTTGTATGCATCAAGTGGATCAGGTTCATCTTTTTGTTTGGAGAAAATAGTCTCTATTAACTGCAGCAATGATCTGGACATATTACTCTTCTTGACATAAAATTATAAATATTACCGTTTAAATTTAAAATCATTTGTATTTTCTAAGGCCCCCATTATAT
>JABDFN010000060.1 GCA_013286485.1 Bacteroidota bacterium | reverse complement strand
GCTGCCTGATATCGGTAAGCCTGATCTCCGCGTCAATTTCTATTTCGGGTATTAATAAATGTGGCGGTATGCTTGCAGTAACTACTTCTTCGAATTTTGCTATAAAATCATTCAGCTTATCGGGATGCAAAGTGATGCCCGCTGCATAAAAATGGCCTCCGTAGTTTTCAAGTAAATCACGGCAGGCATGTAAAGCTTCGTAGATATTGAACCCACGTACAGACCTTGCAGAACCTGAAACTTTATCGTTTGACGAAGTGAGAACTACAGTAGGCCTGTAATAATAGTCTATCAAACGTGAAGCTACTATACCTACCACACCTTTATGCCAATGTGAACGATATACAACTGTAGATTTCCGATGAGCAGCGGCGTCATCTCCCTGCAATATAGCAAGGGCTTCTTCGGTGATACTCTTGTCCACTTCTTTACGGTCCATATTATCCGCATGCAGCTCTGATGCCAGCTGTTTAATCCTTGCCTCGTCTGTTTCTACAAAAAAATCAATCACCTTGCGGGCATCATCCATTCTGCCGGCGGCATTTACACGCGGTCCGATAACAAAGACAAGATCGTTGATATGCAAGGGGCGGCGAATACCACCCATTTCTTTGAGTGTTTTTATAGCAAGCGACGGATCATCATTAGCTTTCTTTAATCCATAAAATGCTAATACGCGATTCTCACCATCCATAGGCACAATATCAGCAGCTATACTGGTGGCTACCAAGTCGAGATAATTGAATACAGTAGTGTCGGGTAAATTCCATTTACGCGCCAATGCTGTAATGAGTTTAAACCCAATACCACAACCACTCAACTCTTTGAATGGATAATTACAACCGGGTTGCTTGGGATTGAGAATAGCAAAAGCAGGTGGTAATTCCGAATCAGGTAAATGGTGGTCACATACGATCACATCTATTCCCAGCGAACGTGCGTATTGTATCAATTCGTAGGACTTAATACCACAATCGAGTGTGATGAGTAAAGTATAACCATTTGTATGTGCGTAGTCTATACCTGCTTTGGATATACCATATCCTTCGCGATAACGATGGGGGATGTAGTAATTCAACCCCTCCTTTCCTCCCCTAAAGGGGAGAGATAAAATATATTGATGAAGAAACGAATAGACAACCGAAACAGCGGTGGTGCCATCTACATCATAGTCGCCATATATGAGTACCTTTTCGTTGTTTTTGATAGCATTATCAATACGCTGTACTGCCAATTGCATATCCTTCATTAAAAAAGGATCGTGCAACATGCTTAATTGCGGACGAAAAAATGTTTTTGAGGTTTCGAAATCCTCAATTCCACGCACGACCAATAATCTGCAAAGCGCAGGATGTATTTGTAATGCAGCAGCTAATGATGTGATCTTTGCTTCGTCTGCCGGCTTTAAGGTCCAGCGCTTATCAGGCTTCATTTCCGAAATCTAATTGTTGTACCGACCTGTGATATTCTGCCATCCATTTGTCAAGTTTATTGCTAAAATCAGCCTTGCTTATATTCGAGAAAAAGTCACCTTCATGCATAATGTGTTGCAATAAGCCGTCCTGCGCACGAATACACTGCAATGCCGTTTGATAAGGTGTATGGCTGAATGATACCATTTCATATACCGATACGAACTGCTCCGGATAATGACGACCCAGTTCCTTTTCTATTTTTTTACGCTCCAGGAAATTTGCATCAGCTACTTTGTCGCGCATCTCCACAAAATTATTGAGTGCTAATTGTGCTACAGCATCGCCGTTGGGTTTGCGTTTCATTTCATATGCTTTTAGAATGGCAGCCCAATCATCACCTAACTTATCCATTAATCGTGAGAGAATCGTACAATCTTCGAAGCCTGCATTCATGCCCTGACCATAAAACGGCACTATAGCATGTGCCGCGTCACCTATGAGTGCGCTCTTATCTTTATAATGCCATGGGAATATATGCGTAGTAATAAGAGATGCAGTAGGATTATGAAAAAAATCTTTTAGCAAGGTTGGCATGATAGGCACGGCATCGGCAAAATGTTTATTGAAAAAATCAGTCACCTCTGCTTCAGTTGTAAGTTTTTCGAAAGAATTTTCTCCTTCAAATGGCATGAATAGTGTACAGGTGAACGTATGATCTGTGTTGGGGAGCGCTATCATCATATATTTACCACGAGGCCATATATGCAAAGCATTCTTCTCCATCATGCAATTGCCATTCTTTGCAGGAGGTATGTTTAATTCCTTATACCCATATTCCAGGTAAGTTTGATCGGAGTTTACCCTATCTACATAGGTATAGCTATTACGAAGCGATGAAAAAGCGCCATCTGCACCAAATAACAGGTCTGCCTCTACTACTTTCTCTTTGCTATCAGGCTCCTGTAAATGTAAACGGTTATCCAGCACATCTACTTTTGTGCATCTTTGGTTGAAGTGAATAGTAACACCGTTTTTTTCAGCCAGGGTCATTAGTTTTTTATTAAGTTCTCCCCTGCTGACAGAAAAAATAGCCTCGTTATTTTTACCATAAGGTTGAAAAGCATTAGTGCCGTCTGGCTGATGGAGAAACCGGCCCAACATAGGTATTGCCAGGGCTTCCATTTCTTCTTTTAACCCCGCCAATTCCAGCGCATACCAACCACGTGCACTCATTGCTAAATTGATAGACCGCCCTGCGCCAATAGCTTCGCGACGCATATCGGGGCGACGCTCATAGACTGTTACTTCATAACCACGTTTGCGGAGTATAATAGCTAATAAAGAGCCGACAAGGCCCGCACCCAGGATTGTAATATTTCTTTTAGCCACTGTTATTTCAGTTATTCTTACAAAATAACAATAAATGACCGATACTTGATATTAGTAATAGTATAGTTGATATTACTATACAGAAATAAGTTAATTCTGTTAAATATTATGCAAAGTACCCTAAAGGGGGTAATGAATATGTAGGAGAAGTTGTTACTTTTGGCGCATATTTATTATATCTCATGCAACTTGCATTCTGGAAAAAGAAAGACAAAGCCCCTAAAAAGAAAAAATCCATATTTCGCGAATGGTTTGATGCTGCTATTTTCGCAATTGTTGCAGCTACCTTGATCCGTACTTTTTTCATAGAAGCTTATACTATTCCTACGGGTTCAATGCAGGGCAGCTTATTGATAAACGATTATCTGTTTGTAAGTAAAATATCTTATGGTGCACGTATACCCATGACACCTGTAGCCACACCATTAGTGCATAATTCCATTTTTGGAATGAAATCATATACAGAAGCCGTGCAATGGAAATATCACAGGTTACCGGGCTTTGGGCATATAGAACGCTATGATATAGTGGTTTTTAACGGGCCGGCCGGAGATACTGCCATAGCAGAAGAACCTGAATATGATTATGCTCAATTCGCATATACGAATGGACGCGATGTTGTACGTAGTAAATATACCGTCATTACACGCCCCATAGACAAAAAAGAAAATCTCATAAAAAGATGTGTAGCATTACCCGGCGACAAACTGGAGGTGAAGGACAGGGTGTTATATATAAACGATCAGCCCACACCTGCCTACCCGCATATGCAATTTACCTACCAGGTAGTAACAAAAGGCTTTGGTTTAAGCGATGATTTTTTTGATGAGAATAATATAGATGTTGCGCAGAAAGGTGATAATATATATTTCTTATTCTTACAGCCTGCGCAGGTAGAAATGATAAAGAAACTCTCTTCTGTAGTATCGGTTACGCCAGTGATATTTCCTAAAGGAGATATAGCAGATGAACCATACCCAGTATACCCACAGGATACGGCACATTTTAAATGGAACCGTGATAATTACGGGCCTATTACTATTCCTAAAGAGGGAGTAACTGTGTCTTTATCTGCGGAGAATATTGCATTGTACCGCCGCGTTATCAGGAATTATGAACGCAATACATTGGAAGAGAGAGATAATAAAATATTCATCAACGGTAAGGAAGCCAACAGCTATACTTTTAAAATGGATTATTACTGGATGATGGGTGATAACCGACATAATTCTTTGGACTCACGCTATTGGGGCTTTGTACCTATAGACCACGTAGTTGGTAAAGCATGGTTTGTATGGCTGAGCTATGGCAAGGGCGGTATGCTGAAAGATATGCGCTGGAGAAGGTTATTCCGTGGAATGCATGCACTGGAGAATAATTAATTGCGATAACCGGCAAACGAACATATATTATCCGTACAATTCCTGGTGAATACTTTTGCGGTCGTAACCCATAGCTTGTATGCGTTGCTTGGCCTCATCAATCATTACCTTCCAGCCGCACAATAAGAATTTTTTAGGGGGTGTACCTGCACAAATAGATTCATAGATGCTATGTACATAGCCTTTATGCCCGTCCCAGTCTTCGCGGGAAAGCGTAGGATGATACGTGAAATTAGGCAAGGCCTTTTCTATATCGCGCATCTCATCCGGGTATAACAAATCTGCTTTTGTGCGTGTACCAAAGATCAGGTCTATTTTTTTATGCTGAATACTGTGCGTTTTAATATAGTGCATCATACTGCGAAAAGGGGCTATACCTGTACCTGTGCAAATCATGATCAAATCACTTGCCAGGTCTTCATCGTCTAATGTAAATACACCCTGCGGGCCACGCATAGTAAAAGTGCTGCCTTCTTTTATTTCTTTAAAAATATAATTAGTCCCGGCTCCGTCTTCTACTAATACTATTACTAATTCTATTGTATTGGTTCCATCCGGCATAGAAGCAATACTATAACTACGCCAACGTTTATTTTTTTGCTCATGTATCGGCAAGTCAAGTGTGACAAATTGTCCCGGCTTAAAATCGAATACAGGCGCCTCGGGCATTTGTATCCAATACCTTCTTGTATTAGGTGTGGCTTGTATAATCTTGGTAACGATGCCGGTCTGCCAGGGTGGGATCATAATAAATATTTTAACTAATATACAATTTATTAATTCAAAAGAAAAAAAGTGACAAGCAGGCTATTTTCCTCTTTTGGCTGCGTATGCTTTATAATTATTCCTGATCCACATTTTTATTTCAAGATCAGTTGCAGCACGCGCAAAATCATAAGGCATAGGATAAGCGTTCATAAAATGCCCGATACCATCGTCATGCAAGCCCGTTAGTTGCTCAACTAAAGCAGGCGTGTACCTTGTATCAATAAATTTAGAACGTTCGCTTTCATTAAATGATCTTTTAAACTTTTTTTGTCTTTGATTATAGCCTGTAAGATTCCCAACGAGATTACTGATGAGCCCTTCTGATACAACACCAAAACCATAATACATATTTACCTCGCCCGGTTTTTGACGAAGCGGCTGTTTAAACTCTTCCCTGTTTTTTATAGAATCTTCCTGGTATGGTGTAAGACCAGTGACTGTTGTTTCTTTCAGCTTATATAGCTTTTGCTTCATCAATATGGTCTTATACCTTTTACCAATAGCAAAGGGTACGAGTTCTGTAAAAGTCTTATACGAAGTATGCGAGAAAACAAGTGTATCGCCAGTAGACACCTGTATAGTATAGTAACCCGTAACATCAGAGAGAACCAGTGTGCTTGCATGCTTATTTATAATGGTAACACCCTGTATCGGCTCTTTTGAATCAGAATCAAGCACAAGCCCTTCCATTTGCTGCGCCTGAGCAGAAAAGTTGAAAAATATTAATATGGCGACAAGGGCATAGCGCACAACACACCATTATATAGTAAATATACTTTAGCATGGCTGCAATGCACAGTTGGTAATGATATTTTGGGAATTATTTAACCGGGGCAGTATCGCGCATTTATTATTAATTTGCTGCCCGAAAATAGCATATCATGTCAAGTCCATCATTTTACAATCGCCTGCAAACAGAACTGAAAGAGATTGAAGCTGCCGGCTTATACAAGAACGAACGTATCATTGCATCACCGCAGGGTGCTGAAATAGTTGTGAACGGAAAAACAGTGTTGAATTTTTGCGCTAATAATTATTTAGGGCTTTCATCTCATCCCAAAGTAATTGAAGCCGCACATAAAACAATTGATAAGCGCGGTTATGGAATGAGCTCCGTTCGGTTTATTTGTGGCACACAAGACATACATAAAGAACTGGAAGCTAAGCTTTCCACCTTCTTAGGTGCAGAAGATACTATATTATATGTTGCCTGCTTTGATGCTAATGGTGGTGTGTTTGAACCATTGCTAAACGAGACCGACGCTATTATATCTGATGAGCTGAACCACGCCTCTATAATTGATGGCGTGCGTTTATGCAAAGCTATCCGTGGCAGGTATAAACATAATAATATGGCTGATCTTGAAGCGCAGCTTCAGACACATGCAGGGGCACGTACCCGTATTATAGTAACGGACTCTGTATTCTCTATGGACGGAACCATAGCTCAGTTGGATAAAATATGCGACCTCGCCGATAAATATGATGCATTGGTAATGATCGATGAAAGCCATTCATCTGGTTTTATGGGTAAAACAGGCCGTGGCGTACATGAACTGTGTAATGTAATGGGACGTATTGACATTATCACCGGTACATTAGGCAAGGCGTTGGGCGGTGCATCGGGTGGTTTTACAAGCGGTAAAAAAGAGATCATTGATATGCTGCGACAGAGAAGCAGGCCTTATTTATTCTCCAATACTTTAGCACCATCAGTAGTAGGCGCATCTATCGCTGTATTAGATATGCTCAGTGAAACTACCACACTGCGCGACAAGCTGGAAACTAATACTCTATACTTCCGCAAAGCTATGACAGATGCAGGCTTTGATATAAAGCCGGGTACGCATCCTATTACACCACTTATGCTCTATGATGCAGTAGTGGCACAACAATTTGCCGCCAAATTGCTGGATGAAGGTATTTATGTAATTGGTTTCTTCTATCCTGTTGTTGCAAAAGGACAGGCACGTATACGTGTACAAATTTCTGCCGCACATGAACGCCATCATTTGGATAAAGCGATCGCCGCATTTACCAAGATCGGGAAAGAACTGGGTGTGTTGAAATAGAAACTAAATGTCTAATAGACAATAGTATATATTCTGTCATGGAAAAAATAATAGAAACACTGTTTGTAAATGCCAAATCTCTAAAACACTACCCATTAGAGGATATGCACCCTGTTCCCGAAATGAAACCGTTTGGCTTCTTTCCGGGTGGATACGGAATGTATAATGAATCAGTTCAAATTGATAAGATAAAATACATGCTATTAGGACAAGATTTTGATACTCTTGAACATTTCAACAAGCTGAGTAACGACGGCGAAAATAAAGAGGTTGTTAAAACTTGGATATACTTAATAGGCAATAATACCAAAAAGGGGTTACTGCAAAATTGTGATATTAACCCAAATGAATGTTTTTTTACTAATGCAATTATGGGTTTACGAGTAAGTGGTAAAAATTCAGGTGCATCTCCAGCATGGAAACATCCTGAATTTATTGATGAATGCAAAAACTTTTTTGTTAATAACCAGTTGTCGTTATTTAAAAATCTTGAAATAATATTTGTAATGGGAAAAGAAGTAGCCCATTTTATTGCTAATACTTCCTCTCCTAATGAATTTCCTCAATGGCATACGATTAATAGAATAGCAGATCTATATGACGAAAATTACTTTAGATGTATAGACTATAATGGACGAAAAATAAAATTCATATTTATGACTCATCCTTCATTAGCTAATAGCAATCTATCCAAAAGGTGGGGAAGAGATGGGAAGGGATATAAAAAAGAAATAGAATACATACGAAAGGCTTTAAACTAATGCATACAAAAATAAGGGGCTCTGAAAAATCAGAGCCCCTTGGCATTTAGCCTATGGTTTGATCATTGCATTATCGCTGAAAATTTTTCTCTCCATCTTTTCACTCTTGCTTTGAACCTGAAACTTAACAGGCACATAACAGGCACTAAGATCAATGTTAAGAAGGTAGCGAAGCTAAGACCATATATCATGGTCCATGCCAGCGGCCCCCAGAATGCATTGTTGTCTCCGCCAAAGAATATATGCGGATTACCAGTAGTAAAGAGCGTCGCAAAATCTATGTTCATACCTACTGCCAATGGTATAAGGCCCAATATAGCAGCGGTTGCAGTCAGCAATACAGGTGTCATACGCGTACGGCCCGCTTCTACGATCGCGTCGTAAGTATCCATACCTTGTTGCAGCATCAGGTCCATAAACTCTACCAGCAATATCCCATTCCGCACAACTATACCGCAAAGCGATACAATACCGATCCCACTCATTACCATAGAGAATGTGTTTCCGAATATGGCATAGCCCAGGAATACACCTATTACACTGAATATTACTTCGCTCAGAATGATCATAGTTCTGCTGAATGAATTGAACTGCAATACCAATATGAGGAATATAAGACAGATAGATATGAGCATGGCATTACCCAGGAATGAACCTGTTTCTTTCTGATCTTCCTGCTCACCACCCATGGTTATTGTAACTCCTGCGGGCTTATTGAAATTATCTATTTCCTTTTGCACAGCAGCTACCACATCATTTCCTTTATTCTTATAATCGCTTAACAGGTTAGATGAAAGCGTGATGATACGTTTTTCATTTTTGCGCTTGATGCCACCATATGTATTGGTATAATACACATTAGCAAAGGCACTTACAGGCACCTGGCGAATAATACCACCTAATCCCATATCGCGGTAAATGATCGGCATATTGCGCAAGGCATCTACATTGCCTCTTTGTTCTTTCATCAGGCGCAGATTGATAGGGTAATCATCGTTTGCATCACGGAAGCGGGATATTTCAGTTCCGAAAACTGCAGTGCGTAAACCACCGGCTACCATAATAGTGTTGATACCTTCTTTATCCATACGCTCCCTGTCAAGATCAAACGTGATCTCAGGTTTGTTTGCCTGGAAATCGCTGCGCAATCCTTCCACACCTGCTATCTGTTTTTGATCGAGGTATCTCTTCAAATTATCAGCAGTAGAAATGAGGCTATCCAGGTTGTCACCGGTAATTTCTATGGATATTGCTTTTTGTGTAGGTGGCCCGCTGCTTTCCAGATCTACCGTTACCTCAGCGCCGGGTATATCTTTTACAACCGAACGTATCTTATCCATATACTTCCAGGTAGATATACCATTACGTTTAGCAAACTCTACATATGCAACAGTAACCTTACCCTTGTTCGGGAAATCCCCTACTTCACCACCCGAAGGGTCAACTGCACCCACAGTAACATTTGCTATTACCGACTGCACAATCGGATTTGTTTTTCCTTTTTCAGGATCAATATCTAATACCTTATTTACTTTTTTCTCAATATCCATCAATACTTCATTCGTATGGGCCTGATCAGTACCCACAGGCATATTCAGGTATACATAAGTAAAATTAGGATCGGCAGAAGGGAACAAAGTGAATGGTGGATTTCTCATTACATATGCAATAGGCGTAACGATAAATACTACCAGTGTTACCGATAATACCAATACCGGGCGGCTTAATGCCCATTTTAATTTTCTCGTGTACCACTCTCTGAATTTAGGCCATGCAATATTCTGGAAACCACGTATCCATTTTGCAAGAACAAATTTTTCCAGCAGTATAAAGAGGTAAATAAATAATACAAAATTCCCAAAACCAAAGGAACCGGATAAATAGCCCAACAATGCAATCGCTCCGAAAATGATCAACAACACACGTTCTTTTTTACCAAATTTTGGTTTCTCTCCTTCTGCATGTTCTTTATGAGGTTTCATAAAGGTGACTGCAAAAACAGGATTGATGACATAGGCTATGAGTAGCGATGCTATCAAAGTAATGATCAATGTTATTGGCAGGAAGAATATGAACTTACCTATAATGCTGTTCCAGAATGCCAATGGGATGAATGGCATTAAAGTAGTGAGCGTACCGGAAAGTACCGGCAGGAACACTTCGCCTGTTGCATACTTCGCCGCCTGTACAATAGGTACTTTACCATTATCAAATATGCGGTGTGTATTTTCTATTACCACTATCGCGTCATCTACTACTATACCCAATGCCAGCAGGAAAGAGAACAGCACCACCATGTTGAGCGTGAACCCGATACCCGGCATTATTAAAAACGCCAATGCACAGGATAATGGTACGGACATGGCTACGAATAACGCATTCGTAACCCCCATAAAGAACATAAGAATGATAGTAACCAATATAAACCCGATGATGATCGTATTGATCAGGTCGTGCAATGTATCACGCGTATTCTGAGACTGGTCGCCTGTTATTACCACTTTCAGATCTTTAGGCAGCTCTTCTTTCATCATTTTTGCTGAGAGTGCAAATATTTTATCAGAAGCGTTGATGAGGTTCTCACCTTTTGCTTTGATCACATTCAGCGTAATAACATTTTTACCATCTAAACGCGCATAGCTTTTTTGTTCTTCAAAATCATCTCTTACATCAGCTATATCTTTCAGATAAATGGAATTGCCATTCTGATTCCTGATCAGCGTATTACCGATCTGTTCTGCGGTTTTATATTCATTCTTAACACTGATGACACGTTTTTGATCATTCATGGCAACTTCACCCGCTGTCATAGATACGTTTTCAGCAGCCACTGTATTCTGAACATCCCCAAATGTTAATCCTGCAGCCTGCATTTTATACAGGTCCATATTTATTTGTATCTCACGATCAAGCGCGCCGATCATATCTACACGCTTTATTTCCTTCATTGCCTCAATATTGTCCTTTATCTTATCCGCGTATTTTTTAAGCCTGTTCAGGTCATAGTTACCGGAAATATTTACAGACATAATCGGGAACTCAGACACATCTATATCCTTCACTTCAGGTTGATTGGGCAGGTTCTTGGGTAAGTCCTGCTTTGCTTTGTCAACACCGTCTTTTACATCTTGCTTTGCCTTGTCTATCTGCACATCAGGGCGAAACTCAACGATCACCACAGAATAATCCTGGAATGAATTGCTGGTTACTTTCTTTACACCTGTCAGGTTCTTTACCTGTTTTTCTATTTGTTTGGTCACCAGGTTCTCCATATTTTCCGGAGAAGTACCCGGATACAAGGTTTGTACGATTATTTGCGGAAATTTTACTTCCGGAAATTTTTCTTTAGGCAAACTGTTGTAGGTCATCAGCCCTGCCAGTGTAATTATAACCGTAAGTATGTATACAGCCGTGCGATTGTTGATCGCCCAACTGGATAGAAAAAATTCTTTTTTGATGTCTTTCATGAGTATTTGCTTTAAACGCCTGAGTGTCTTGTACCTTTAATTATTGTATAGCCAGTAATGCCCCGTTGTCCAGCCCTTCATAACCCGATACCACTACTTTATCACCTGCCTTAATACCTGATAATATTTCTACCCTGCCATTAGAACTTTTTCCTGTTTGCACATACACTGACTTTGCCACGTTTCCGTTCGCCACATACAGCATAGTACCTTCAGATGTTTTTTGAATAACCGAAATAGGCACACAAAATGCTTTCGTGTTTTCATAATTGGCAATTTTCATGATGCAAGACATATTCGGGTGCAGCTTTTTATTATTACCTAATATTACCTGCACTAAAAATGCACGTGAAGAAGGATCAACCGCCTCTGAAACATAGGTGAGCTTAGTAGTAATAGAGTCCATAATATCGGGGAACACTAATGTTACTTTATCACCTGTATTTACTTTGCCGAGGTATGTTTCGCCAAGATTTGATTCTGCTTTCAGTTTTTCAAAGTTTACAACACGAATACCACTCGCACCAACAGCAGCTTCTCCTATTTTCACCTTTACTTCATCTACGGTGCCACTAATAGGTGATATGATCTTATACATCTCACGCTGAGCAACCAAAGCAGCTTTTTGTTTTTGGCTGGCTTCATATTGCGCCTTTGCAGACATCAATTGCACTTCGCTACCAATATTTTGCTCCCATAGCTTTTGTTGTTTTTCATAGAGCGATTTCTGCAAACTCACCTGCGGCTCTATTGCTTTTATTTGTTGTTCTAAAGAGGCGGCATCTAAAACAGCCAATGTTTGCCCTTTACTTACTTTCTGGCCTACGCGTACCAATATTTCTTTTACTATTCCAGGAGCTTGTGGCATGGCTGTTACATTCTCTTCACCCACCACCTGCGATTGCACATTTACATAGGCTTTAAAATCGCAAGGCTGCATCTGCTGTACAGTCACTGCTATCGGCTTCCTGGATGTATCCGGAATTTTTGATTCCAGGTCTTTTATTTTCAGGTCTAATTTTTCGCGGTCCTGTTTCAACTTTGTCAGTTCCGCCGCCACATCACCTTTCTTCATGTCGCTCGCCCCGCAAGATGCAA
>JABDFN010000059.1 GCA_013286485.1 Bacteroidota bacterium | reverse complement strand
CGATTGGTATAAAAGCCATAAGGGCAGCATTCAGCACTTCTTTCACATCGGTGCCCGCACAGATACCACCGAAATGGATTACGAAGTGCACAAACGCCTGAACCTTGATTACTCAAAGCTGGTTTGGGAAATGTGTACACAAAATCATATTCCATTGGTTTATGCATCTTCAGCAGCTACTTATGGCAATGGTGAGCATGGCTATAAAGATGATCATAGCATTATAAAGGAATTACAACCCATGAATCCCTATGGCCGCTCTAAAAATGAATTTGACATATGGGCTTTAGAGCAAAGGAGCATGCCACCATTTTGGGCGGGCCTTAAATTCTTTAATGTATATGGTCCTAATGAATACCACAAGGCACGCATGGCATCTGTTATCTTTCATGCGTTCAACCAAATAAAAAAAGACGGCAAAGTAAAACTGTTCAGGTCACACAATCCTAAATATAAAGACGGTGAGCAGATACGCGATTTTATTTACGTGAAAGATATAGCCAGTATTTGTGTTTGGCTCATGAATAATAAACCTGCCAATGGTTTGTACAATGCAGGTACAGGCAAAGCGCGCACCTTCTTAGATTTAGTTCGGGCCATTTTCAATACGCTGCATATACCTGAGCAAGTAGAGTTCATAGATACACCTATAGATATCAGGGACAAATACCAATACTTTACCGAAGCTGATATGACCAAGCTATTAAAAGCAGGTTACAATATACCTTTCCATTCTTTAGAAGCTGGTGTTAAAGAATATGTAAGCGAGTATTTGAACAAGAATACTTACTATTAATACAGAAAAGCGAAACAATCCGAACGACAGTCTCAACGAATCGTACCTTGTATCTTATCTGATAATGGTGAATTTTTGATAAAAGCGTATGCGCGCACTGTTTAGAATAGCAATATAAACACCGGGTGGTAAATTTGCCACTGATATACTTGTACTAACCTGTTTGGGGTAAATATACTGTGATGTTATCTTTTGCCCGGTAATATCCAATATTGTTAATGAAGCATTTTGCGATAATGGTGATGACCAGTATATATTAATTATATCCTTTGCAGGATTGGGATACAAATTCAGCCGGATAGCTTGTTCGTTTATAGGAACATTTAAATGAATACTACTATCCTGTTTATAAATCTTTAAACCGCCAAACACGTCGCCTACTACCATTTCATAAAAACCATCGCCATCAATATCCGCAATTGCAGGCGCGGAACGAAAACCACTATATGTACCGGGCCCTTCAGCAGGATGACGTACGTACAAGTAAGTAGTATCTAACCAACTATATGCGGTGTCTTTCAAAGTAAATACAGCAGCAGTATCACCGGATTGAAAACCATCATAACGATATAACAAACCTGAATTACTACCCAGTAATAAAAAATCTTTACCTGTTGTATCCATCTTTCCTATAAATGGGTAACTATATGTTTGCCCGCCACCACCATCAACATTTGCCCTGCCAATATGATCATTTATTTTCTTCAACCGTATAGTTCCCGGAGAGGTTGCAATGTTTTGGTAATACTGTAAATAGCCTCCGTATTCGCCAATAATCAAATCTGGTTTTCCATCTTTATCAAGATCATAAATAAACGGAGCTGCATTGCCACCAACGCTAATAGTATCGGCAACAGCATCAGCAATTTTGACTTGTGTAAGACTCCATATTGGTTGTGCAAGATCTGAAGAAGCCAGGTTTTTAAAGAATGAAATTACCCCGGTAGTATGCCCAATAACCATATCTGTCTTACCGTCATTATCCAGGTCGCCAAAAGCAGGAACTGCTCCAATAAAAACGTTTGGCAATCTTAATGAGTCATATAAATGTTTTAGCGAATCATAAATATGCCCAATCCCTAAAAAGTCAGTTGTTTGCAAGGTAAATGAAGGATTACCCGGTGTACTTGTATTTTTATAATAACTTATCCTTGGCCTGTAACTACCATCTGGTTGATAATAACCATCTGTGCCAACAAACAAATCAGGCTTTCCATCCTTATCATAATCAAAAAAACGCGGGCTTGCGGCTGTACCCACGTCAATTGTTTGGTCTACAAGAAATGTATCGCTTTGGAAAGTAAATACCGGTACAGAAGACGTTCCTGTATTTTTATAAAATGCAATGCATTTATAGTTTTCACCAATACTATTGGGTGATATTAATAAATCTGTCTTACCATCTCTATCTATATCTACATTAAATATTGCAGGCCATGTAGGCATGTTCAATATATGGCCACTGCTTTCCCAACTGGTATCTTGTGAAACCATGCTGTCAGGTCCTCCTGAATGAAATGGGATACGTCCATTGTTGCAATACACAACATAAGGATATGAAACATTGCCACCTAAATAATCCATATCACCATCACCGTCCATATCTAACACACAAATAGCATTACCGGTGTGTGTTACTTTTTCACCGGCCCCTAAAACGAGATTTGAATTATTGCAGTTGCTATTCAAATAATAAGACAGTTTATAAGTCTGCTGCAATTTACCCCAACACTGATCTTTCAATTTTACTTTTATCGTGTCATTCGGTAAATGTTCCTCTTCCTGTACATTTTTATAATAATACACCCATGAACCCAAGGGTTCATAAGCTAAAAAATCAATATCACCATCCCCATCCATATCTAAAATAGCAGGCACGTCAGCCGGGTTTACATATGCATTAGCTACCCCATAACCTGCATTGTCATAATATAATTGCTCGTAGTGGGTAAAGCATAGCTGGTTATTACTATTGTAATATCCTTTCCACACATCAAACCCGGGAATACCAGTCAAGCCTTGTTGCACAAGATCTGCAATACCATCCCTGTTATAATCAACAAGTACCAAATAATTGTTTACAGGCGGAAAATTCATTTCATATTCCGGTGCATACACATAATTTGCCCCACCTATATTTAAAAATGTCCTTACTCCTATAGTTCTATCATATACAACCAAATCTACCTTACCATCCTTGTTCAGGTCTGCCATTGAGAATTGAGGATCATTAAAGCCACCACACCATGCCAAAGGCTTAGGGATACCACCATAACCATACACTTTTATACTTGTATCGTACCTGTATATCCAACCTTCTACCTGTGCTGAGAGTATATTAGGAAATAGAAAAACAAAAGCAGTTAATAAGATTCGGGTCGGTGTCATACTGCACTATATCATATAAAGTTACGGCTTTTGATATAATTATTATTGTTTATGAAGCGGTGAATTCGGCTCATTCAAAAAATGTTTATAAACCAACTTATCTGCCAACCCTCCAAAAAGCCTGTTTACCCATACAGCCAGTTTTCCCTGCCGGGTCATAATGATAGTCCTTTTTCGCTTTTGAATACCATTCAGTATTATTTCCGCACATTGCTCTGCGGTCATTAATTTATTCTCTTCCAATGGTGTTTCTTCCTGGGATTTTCCATCTGCATTGCGTGCTGTGTTCCTGATATTTGATGCTGTAAACCCGGGGCATACCCACATAATATGCGTACCTGAATGTAATAACTCTGTTCTTAAAGATTCTAAAAAACCCTGCATAGCAAATTTAGACGCTGAATACCCTGTTCTGGCGGGCAATCCTCTATAACCTGCAATAGAAGATACACCTGCTATGACCCCATTTTGCTTCATAACAAAAGGTAGTGCATACTTAGTACAATGAACAGTGCCAAAAAAATTAACATCCATTAGTTCTTTTATTACTTCTGTACGTACATCCTGAAATAAGGCACGCATACTAATGCCGGCATTATTGATCAAAATATCGATTTTGCCCCATTTTGAAATAGTGAATTCCATAAAGCTTGCACAATCTTTTTCAATAGCGACATCTGCCTGGAAACAAATCATCTTTTCAGAGTTAATATTTATATATACTTGTTTTAATTTTTCAATATTGCGGGCGCAAACTGCCACCTTAGCTCCCCTGTTTATTGCCTCAAGTGCAAGCGCCTTGCCTATGCCTGAGGATGCGCCGGTAATTACTATAATTTTATCCTGTAATGATGTCATAAGAATGGGTAAAAATAAGATACAATGGTAAACTTAAAAAATACAATAAAAAAAGAGGTTACAAGAAAAGAAGATATGCACACCTGTTAATAGCTTTTCTATTGAATTCTCCTAAGCATTCCTATTTTTATGCTCATCATAGAACAATATTTAAATGAAAGTGATGATCATAATGGGTTCTCAAACGGACTCGAAATTAATGGAAGAATGCAGCAACTGGCTTAATTGGTTCGGCATACCTAACGATATGATAATAGCTTCTGCGCACCGCAACCCTGATAAAGTAAGAGAGTTGATGGTGAATGCAAAAGCTAACGGATATGGGGCAATAGTAGCAGCAGCTGGAATGGCCGCCGCTCTGCCCGGTGTATGCGCAGCATATACATCGTTACCAGTATTGGGTGTGCCATTAGACGGAGGTTTGCCTGGCGGTATTGATGCTTTATATAGTACCGTACAAATGCCGGCCGGTCTGCCTGTAGGAACCCTTGCAGTTGGTAAAGCAGGAGCGCGTAATGCAGCAGTACTTGCTGCAAGGATATTTGCATTGAGTGATAAAAAAATAGCAGATAAGGTAGAAGAATTTAAAAAGAATGAATATCGCATATAACAACTGATTTAACAGTATGATAGCACTGCGTAAACCGGTTGTTTCGTAATTTTAATTGGTGACTTAAATCTTTGAATATTGACAGAAGCGATCATTAACCTTGAGACAGTTAACCCAATAGAATTTTTCGGGATTAACAACAACAAATTCGATCTACTAAAACGCAGATTCCCATTATTAAAAATATTGTCGCGCGGTTCGCAAATAAAACTCTCAGGCCAGCCTGACGAGGTAGCCGCTGCACAAATAAAAATAAACCAGGTGATAAAATACCTGGAACGGAACGGGCATTTATCGGAAAATTATTTTTCAAAGATATTGGGTGATGACGAACAGCAGGAGTTACTACCTGATGATTCTGCCAACTCAGATATTTTAGTATTCGGGCCTAACGGAAAAGTAATAAAAGCCAAAACGCAAAATCAAAAGCTGATGGCGGCTGTATCTGAAAAGAACGATATCATCTTTGCTATAGGCCCGGCAGGTACTGGTAAAACATATACAGCAGTTGCACTTGCAGTACGTGCTCTTAAAAATAAGGCCGTGCGTAAGATCATACTTACCCGCCCGGCAGTAGAAGCGGGCGAAAGTCTTGGATTTCTACCCGGCGATCTAAAAGAAAAGATTGATCCTTATTTGCGCCCGCTGTACGATGCTTTGGATGATATGATACCTACTGATAAGCTGAGCTATTATATGACCAATCGTACCATAGAAATAGCACCACTTGCTTATATGCGCGGTAGAACCCTGGATAATTCATTTATTATTTTGGATGAAGCGCAAAATGCTACAGACCTCCAATTGAAAATGTTCCTAACACGTATTGGACCATCTGCTAAAGCAATAATCACCGGAGATCTTACACAAATAGATCTGCCTAAAAATCAAAAATCAGGGTTGGTGAAAGCTACTCGTATATTACGCAATGTTGATGGTATAGCCCATGTAGAATTAGATGAGGCCGACGTAGTGCGCCACAGGCTGGTAAAACAAATAATACGCGCTTACGACAAAGAACACGAACGGGAAGAAGACCTAAGAAAGCATAAAGAAGAAAAGGAGCTATAAGCTCCTTTTTTCTTACTTTAAATTATTTTGTAAGCACTCTAAAGACATCCTCAAGCGTTTGAATATCAGATTGCAATGAGCTGATATTCAAATCATTATTCAATGCCATTTGCATCACTTCTTTACGAAGATCATCCGGCGCCTGAGTATATAATTTCCAACGATTACTGCCAAGGTTCTCGTACCGCTGTAAATGCTTCAGTCCAGTTAATAGCTCCTCTTTTACTTCATTCTCAAAAGTTACTGTTAGTGTACCAAGTGCATTTTGCCCCTGCTGCAATTTGTCTATCGTATCATTTGCCACTATCTGCCCGTTATTAATAATAATTGCCCTACTACACATTGCTTGTACTTCCTGCATAATATGCGTAGAAAGTAATACAGTTTTTTCCTTCCCCATTCTTTTTATCAATTCGCGGATCTCAATTATCTGGTTGGGATCAAGTCCGCTGGTTGGTTCATCCAGAATCAATACTTCGGGGTCATGAAGCATGGCTTGTGCAAGGCCTACCCTTTGCTTATAACCCTTGGAAAGAGTTCCTATTTTTTTATGAGATTCCTTACTTAAGCCGGTGAGAGATATAATATCTTCTATCCTTGCTGAAGCATGCTGTAGTTTATGTATGCCTGCATTGAAGCCAAGATATTCCCTAACATACATGTCATAGTACAATGGATTAGCTTCAGGTAAATAACCTACTCTTTTACGAACTTCCATTGGGTCTTGTTGTACGTCGAATCCGCAAACAATAGCAGTACCTGAAGTAGACGGTAAATAACCCGTAATCATCTTCATAGTAGTAGATTTACCTGCTCCGTTTGGTCCAAGAAAACCTACTATCTCCCCTTTTCTCAGTTCAAAAGAAATATTATCTACAGCCCTTTGTATTCCATAAACTTTAGTAAGTGCCGATACAAAAATTGACATGCAGCAAATCTACTGATTTGGAAGGGCATAAAAAAACCCCGAAAAACGGGGTTTCATATAGATAAATGAATTAGTTTATTTTGTTTGGCGAGCACCGTAAAAGTTACATATAGTTTTAGTAGTATCTACTACTATATTTCCATGAATATGATCTTCCTGATCGTAGATATTCAATCTGCCGGAGCTGTTGTCTAAAGTAACCAGCACATGCCTGTTAAGATGGTTGCTGCTATAATCAGGTATAATAATATTTGCGCCATTGATCGTGCCATGCAATGTATCACTTGTCCATGTGGTATCTGTTCTGTGACTATACATTATAACTCCCATGCTCAAAGGCGGTTGTTCAAAATAAATTACAGCAGTGTCAAAAATAGCAGGTGTTTGATCACATTGTGTATTACCAACGTACATTCCGACAAATTTTGCGCTGCTTAACTGAGAACAATCTGCACCTTCATAGCCAGCAGGACAACTGCAATAGCCGTCTATACAGGCGCCCCCATTCTTACACTTCAGGTCTGCGCAAGTATCAACCGTGCAGGCTGAATATAAAACCATAGCTGAAATAGCGAAAAAAGCTAACGTAGACAGCAGTGTTATTTTCCAAAACTTCATGCTTATCAATTAATATTTACGTCTAAAATACAAAAAATCTTCACGTTATAAAGAAAATCCGGTTTTTTTTAAGGTTAAAATGCATCCCAGCCCTGGGCTTGTATAGGGTGTTTATTGCCTTGATTGGTTACCAATACTGCTCCTTCTGACTTTTCAGTCATATAGCCGATAACTGTTATTTTGGTATTTTTTATCAATTTTTCATAGTCTTCCTGCTTCACAGTAAACAATAATTCATAATCTTCTCCCCCACTGAGTGCACATGTAACAGGGGCTATATTAAACTCTAAAGCCATCTCTTTTGTTTCTGCATGTATGGGTATTTTATCTTCATACAACACACAACCTGTTTCACTTTGCTTACAAATATGTAATATCTCGGAGCTTAGGCCATCACTAATATCTATCATAGATGTAGGTTGGATATTATTTTGCTGCAACCAATTCACTATATCAATACGTGCTTCCGGTTTTAAAAACCTGCCTGTTATATAGGCTTTGTTCTGGAGGTCGGGTTGTACCGCCGGATTTTCGAGAAATATTCTTTTTTCTCTTTCCAGCAATTGCAAACCTGCATATGCACCTCCCAAATCACCCGATACACAAATAAGGTCGTTAGTTTTCGCACCATTACGGGTAACAAATTTATCCGGTGTTACCTCACCAATTGCAGTAACACTAATTATAAACCCTTTATTAGAACTGCAAGTATCGCCGCCAATAAGGTCAATGTTATAATGTTCACAGGCTGCATATACTCCTTCATAAAATTCTTCCAATGCTTCAACAGAAAGTCGGTTAGACAAGCCCAGACTAATAGTAATTTGTGTAGGTGTGGCCATCATTGCATATATATCAGATAGATTTACCACAACTGCCTTGTAGCCCAAATGCTTAAGCGGTGTGTACATAAGATCAAAATGCACACCCTCTATCAGCATATCTGTTGTTATAACTATTTGCTTACCAAAACTATCTATTACCGCAGCATCGTCTCCTACACTTACAATAGTGCCCGCTTGCGTTGTTTCATTATTTCTTGTCAGGTGATCTATTAATCCAAACTCTCCCAATGATGTTATCTCTGTTCTTTCTTCAGACATTACTGTTACTTATTTTTTGTTTCTGTTTTTTGTATCAATTGCAGCATTTCTTCGTGTATATGGCCATTAGTTGCCAATGTTTCTTTATCAAAAACACTATAAGGCTTACCTATAAAGTTGGTGATTCGTCCGCCTGCTTCCTGCACTATCAAATATCCTGCTGCAATGTCCCAGGAGCTGAGATTATATTCCCAAAAACCGTCGAACCTGCCACATGCTACCCAACACAGGTCTATTGCTGCAGAACCCAGGCGCCTGACAGGTAACCCTTCTAAAACAAATTGCTCGAATACTTTTATGGGATGCTGCGCATCGTAAGCCCATTTATAAGGAAAGCCGGTAACGAGACAGGCTTTTTGAAAATCAGTTTTTTTAGATACTGCAATAGGCTTATCGTTCAACGTAGCGCCCTTTCCTTTTTCAGCGAAGAACAATTCATTCATCATAGGATTATATACCGCACCAAACAATAAATCATCATGATACTTCACTGCTATACTCACGCAACAAATAGGAATAGAATGTGCGAAGTTCACTGTACCATCTATAGGGTCAATGATCCATAGATAAGGAGAATCTTTTTTCAGTTCTCCCACTTCTTCACTAATAATACCATGCGATGGAAAATATTTTTTTATTACTTCAATGATCCTGGTTTCTGATAGTTTATCTACCTCTGTAACCAAATTATTGATACCATCCTTACTCTCCACTTTAAATTCTCCCTCAAAATAAGATTGAATGATCTTACCTGCTTCTAATGTAGCTTCGTATAATACTTTCTTCAGATCAGGCATCATTATAATTTTAACTCCTTTCCAAGATAATAATCTATCACCTTTAATTTAAAAATGAGGTCGTATTTAGCACTCAGCAAGTTGAATGCAGCTGAATACATGGCATTTTGTGTTACCAGATAATCTACTGTACTGGTCAAACCCAGGTCGTATCTTTTTTTGGCAAAATCCAGTGCCCTGTCAGCAGCCTGAGATGCACGCAATGCTGCATAATACTTTTGAATAGAATTCATAGCGTCATTATACGACTTATACACATTTTGTTTGAGTGTAAGTTCTGCCTGGTATTCATTCAATTCCTGTGTAGCGTAATTGTAGCGCGCTTGTCTTAATGCGTATTGCGATTGCCAGCCATTGAAAAAAGGCACAGATAATGTAAGTGCAAATATTTGTCTGAAGTTATTACTCAATTGATTGCCTAATGGCACTGTACTATATTGGGGACTGTAAACCGGTGAAAAAACAGTATCATACAAATGACTGGCACTATTGTAAACCACACCTGATGGCTGCGAACCTGCAATTGTATATCCGTTTATTTGCTGATAGCTGCTTGCCCAGTTGCTCTGCAATTGTGCACCAAAACTTAGTTGTGGCAATAATGTTCCAACAGCCGAATTAATACCTTTTTTTGCTGCTACTACCCTTAGCTCGGCCGCCTTTATAGTGCCAAAATGTTTATGCGCCTCCTGGTAAACCTGTTCAGGAGTGGTGCTATATATACTCATTTGGTCCTCCACCTTCACATCGGGAGCTATTACTTCAAGAGGTGTTGCAAATTCAAGATTCAACAATGCTTTCAGGTCTAAAATAGAAGAGGTGTAATTTGCGATCGCCGTTATCAGGTTAGCACTGTCTGTTGCTAACTGAGATTCAAGTTGAGCTACATTTAATTCGGGTAAACGTCCGGCATCAAAAAAACTTTTAGTTTGATCGTATTGCGCTTTTGACAGCTCTACTTGTTTCTCACTCACATTCACTTGTTCTTTTGCCTGGAGCGCGCGCAAATACCCTGTTGCCACATTAAGAGATACATCATTTTTTAGCTGATCCAAATCTGCTTCAGATGCCTGCATAGTGTATTTGTTTCGGGCAATAGTATTGCGTTGCTGAAACCAACCAAATAATAATACATTGGTGCTAACATTAACACCAAGGGAGCTATAATCAGCATTTACAAACTGGTTGCTGGTGGGATCAACTGAACGGCCATAGCTTTTACCATAAGATGTAGAACCATTCAAACTGGGTAATTGCGCTAACTGGCTTTGCAATAAAGTAAATTTTGACAAGCGCGCATTCAATACATCTTGCTGTATAGAAATATTATGTTCAAGGGCATATTGTACACACCGCTGCAATGTCCATTGGCTATTTTCCTGTGCCCGGGCGAACAAAATATTTGTAAATAAAAAGATGATGAGTAAGTATAAGGAACGCATGAAGCAAAAATAACAGAAACTAAGATAGCCCGGCAATATTTCACAGGCTATCTGATTTTTATTATAAGGTAATCGAATTTAACGTTCCTTTCGCATTCAAACTGCCAGTTTTACTGCCCGCCTGCAGTAAAGGCAAGATATTGCTGGTAACCACCAAATTGTACCATGAGTTGATAACCGGCTTTGCTTAAACCCAGCTTACCGGCATTGCCAAAACCTATACAAGGCACTACCCAACCGGAACCTAATAAGACGTTCCAAATGCGCTGACTTTCCTGCATAGGCAGTTTTACATTATTAGGAGTAAATATCTCGCTTTCGAGGCTCATAGCGCTTTTGTGCGCATTGTTATAAAGGGAATGCAGAACAAGGTCGCATAACCGTTTATCCTGCTCGCTATGATCTTGTGTGCGTGATGAGGGGGATGCTTTTTCCGGGCTCATTTTCTTTTCGGTTCTTTCTTTCTTCTGTTTCATAATCACCGGCGTTTTAATAGCCTCTGCCTATATAGTCCAAAAAGTATGCCTCCTTTATAAAACGATATAATACAAGCTGATAGCATTATTTTCACTTGTTATATAGATGAAAAAAGTATGTAATTGAGACTCTATTCCCCATATCTTATTTTTGCTTAAATCATCAACCATGCAAAGGATCCCAACACTGCTACATAAACTGCACGAACTGGCTGCCAACAGGGAAAAAAATACAGAAATAGAAATTGATCTGATGCTGGATTATACCCGCGTGCTATATGCAGATCTATTGGAATGGCGCAAAACGTTGGCATTTAAAATTCCGGTAATGAACGAACCAACATTAGCAGAAATGGCTGATGTGTTGACGGAAGAACAAAAAGAATTATCTAAATCTGAAAAAGATATTCGAAATAATATTGGTATTAATGATAAATTCTTATTTACAGCAGACCTATTTAACAATGACGCAAAAGAATATGAAGCCACACTGGACGAAATAAATAATTCAGATAATTATCAGCAAGTTTATAATTGGCTACAAAACAGGTTTGATCAGAAAGAGAATACTACCGCAGAATTATTTTACGGTGTGCTCAGCAGTTTCTTTTCTTCGAGATAATTAAGGATAGCAATTGTAGCCCCTGCTTTGCTTATAACATATTGCTTTGCGGCATTGCACATCTTCTCATATGCAATTTTATCATTTTCTAATCGGCTTATTAGCAATAAATAATCAGAAGGTTTTTCAAAAGTAATCGCCCCACCCGCCTGTATCAATTCACCTGCTTCTATAAATTGGTGGAATATCGGTCCGAAAAAACATGGAACACCATATACAGCTGCTTCCAATACATTATGCACACCTTCTTTGTCAAAACCACCGCCGATCCATGCCATATTGCCAAACCAGTATAATTGCATCAACAAGCCAATCTTATCAACGATCAACATCCTCTTATGTGTATCTTCTTTCCATGCCGACCATCGTATAGTTTCGCCAGCATATAACTTCTCTATAGCTTCAATATGTGCTTCATCCACCTCATGCGGCACAAGGATCATTTTCCAATGTGATGGCAATTGTGAATATACTCTCTGTAAAAAAACTTCGTCAGCTCTCCACGTGCTTCCTGCAATAAATATTTTCCCCTCTTTGCAAAATGAGGTTGCAATAGGTAATTCCTGTCGCTCTATAGATGCTTCTAATACCCTATCGAATCTTGTATCGCCATTTACGATCACATTTTTATAGCCTATGTTTTGCAATAAAGTTTTTGACACCTCATCCTGAACAAAGATGGCTTTAAAGCAGCTCAGCATTTTTCTGTGCAATTCACCATAGAATTTAAAAAAAAGTTGGTCTTTTCTAAATCTTGCTGATATAAGTATAGCCGGGATGTGTAGCCGGGCAATGTTTGTTAAATAATAATACCATAGTTCATACTTTACAAACACACAAAGTTTAGGCTGTAAAATATCGAGGAATTGTTTTGCATTTTTACTACTATCTAATGGCAGATAAAATACATGATCGGCACCCTCATAATGTTTTCTAACTTCATAACCTGAAGGCGAAAAAAAGGTAAGAACAATAACATAAGAGGGATATTGTTTCTTGATACTTTCTAAAACAGGCCTACCCTGTTCAAATTCTCCCAGAGAAGCACAATGCATCCATATACAAGGACGCATTTCATTTTTTAGTGTATTCTCTATCTTAAGAAATAAACCCCTTCTGCCTTGTATGAAAAGTTTTGCCTTTTGATTATATAACGATGCTATATGCAGTGTCCCTGCATATAATTTTACTGTCAGCCAATAGATCGCTGAAAGAAGCATTATTGAAAGATGTATTCTTCTGATTTACGCTTGAATATAGTGATATACCAGGTACCGCGAATACCCATTAACAGGTCTAAACGGGATTGATTGTCAGGCTTCATCAGGTCAAATTGATAATCTCTTCTGCCTTGTGTAAAACCTGCAGCAATATCTAAACCAATACTAAAATTAAGTAAGCCGTCTTTTCCAAAATAAGCATACCCGGCATATCCTTCTATAAACATACCATTTGTGAGCCTGTCATATCCTTTTACATAATCACCTCTTATTTGAGGTACAGAATTCTGATCGGTAGTTATTTTTATTTTGTGTTGCATAAAGCCAACAGTACCCATCACTAAAATTCCATTATCCTTATTAGAGGCATTTGTATTAAATATTTTCCCCGCTGAAACTCCTATCAGGTAGCCCCTCTCCAGTGTTTTTATATTAGTCCTGTCACCGTCCTCATTAACCAT
>JABDFN010000058.1 GCA_013286485.1 Bacteroidota bacterium | reverse complement strand
ATTTTTAGTATTGCAATGGGGTTTTTAGAAACCGCTGTAGTTATATACCTGCGCAAACTGTATTATCCTCATGGTTTTTCCTTTCCGCTGGCACCTGTGCACCAGGATATATCTATTACGGAATTGTACAGAGAGGCTGCTACTATTATCATGCTCATCACAACAGGTATGCTTGCCGGGAGGAATAAAGCAGAACGATTCGGCTATTTTTTATACTCGTTTGCTGTGTGGGATGTATTTTATTATGTTTTCCTGAAGATATTTATCAACTGGCCTGAATCGCTGATGACATGGGATATACTTTTTTTATTACCATTGCCCTGGGTAGGCCCAGTGCTAACGCCGGTGATACTGGCTGCCACCATGGCATTATTTGCAGTGACCATTGTACATTATACCAATAAGCAGGTGCCTGTGTCTATGAAACGGGTAGAGCGCATATTATTATGGTCGGGAGCTATTATTGCTATTATCTCTTTTATGCAGGACTATGTAGCGCATAAGGGAATAACACTCTGGAAAAATATAACTACACCATCACGGTCGTTGTTTATGGAACTGGTAGATTATGTACCTGTGTGGTTTGACTGGCCACTGTTTTTATTTGCAGAAGGACTAATACTGGCAGCTTATGTGATATACGTAAGAAGGCTGAGAAAAACGTCAAATCAGCCCTTATAATTAAAATAATTAATTCTTAAAAATTTCATAATGTTTGCTAATGTTCTTCTTTAACCCCTGAGTAGGATTAATTTTGACCTGCAAATACTCACTTGAATAAGAGCAAAAACATATGGATGTTTTTTTTGGTGCCGATATTAGCGCTCGGCTTGTTTTGGCATCCTGTTTATAATCCACCCTTATCCAATAAAAGCATTACCACCTTATCTCAAAGATATTGTGTAGCCAAGACGACGCACACTGTATTTGAAGACAAAATAAAAGTACGTTACCGCTCAACAGAATGCAGATACGATCCTTTTATTGTTTACGATAAACCCGCAAAAGAGATACTTTCCGATAAGGCGGTTGTATTTTATAAGGCGTTCCTTTTTGACAATAATGCCTGTTCTTCTTTTTATCTCAGGGGACCTCCCTGCGCGCTTGCGTAAAGCAGTGTTAGCTACTATTATTTAAAGCAGGATAATAAACACCCTCATAATTTTATGCGGGTGATGCAGCATATGCCACGATACATTTTTAATACACCTGCTTATTGATATACAATTCATAAATACAATCATTAAAATGAAAAAAAGTAATTATGTCGCGGTATTATTAATAATACTTGCAACAACGATATATTCCTGCAGCAGTAAAAGCGGGACTGATTCAAGCGCTACACCGCAACAGGTGATAGACCAGCTGAATAACACCTCAAGGGCCAATGATACCATGAGGACAGCCTTAGATGCTTATAAACTGCAGGTAGACCAGTTGAAAACCCAGGTGGCAAATCTTGATACGGCAGTTACCTTAAAAGAAGCCAGTATCAGCAAGCTGACAAAAGAGGCTGCGAAGTATAAGAAAAACAGCAGGAAATATGCAGCAGCACTTAAAAAAGCAAAGAAAGAAATTGCGAACCTGAAAGAGGATAATAAAAATTATCTTGTAAGAATAGATCAACTGGAGAATGATAAGAGAGTGGTTTTGCAAAAAAGAGATTCTATAATGAATGAATATTTTTCTTTAAAGCACCTGGCGTCTGTATTGGATATATCTAATATGCGCCTGGCTACTTTGAACCTGAAACATCATGGTAAAAAAGAGAAAAAAACAGTGAAGGCGAGAAAAACGAAAATAATGCGTGTAACTTTTGACATAGATGAGAACAGGGTTGCGGACAACGGTACTAAAAAATTATACATTGTAATAATAGGGCCTGACGGCAATACCCTTGCCAATAATATGGGATCGGGAAGTATAACGGATAATAATGGAAGGAGTATGCAATATAGTGTGGAGAAAGATGTGGATCTGCATAAGAACGAACGAATAAAAGATGTAACAACAGACTGGCGCCAAAACGACGGTGTAGTGTATAAAAGAGGCGCTTATACTATTGAAGTATATAATGACGGGTATGAAGTGGGGAATGGCAAAGTGTATTTGAATTGATCCGGGTACTGATTCATAAAAACGCAAGGCTTTATAGGCCTTGCGCTTTTATTTTGAAAACTATAATTTTTATTTTCTGAGCAATCCACGTAATGATATATTCCCTCCGCCCATAATAAGCAGGCATGATAAAGCACCGAAAATTTCAAAGATCTCTGCCATGTCCTTATGGGTGTGGCCACCATACAGCATTGTAGCTGCTGCAACTATCATATTAATGATCATTATAGCTGCTGCAGGGCGAACAAGAAGCCCCAGCATTAATAATATGCCGCCAAAGAACTCGGCAGACATAGCCATGAAACCCCAAAACACCGGTTGCCAGTGAATACCGAAATGACCCATATTGGCACCCAGCTTTTCCCATGTACTAACACCTCCCAATAATTTGGGTAAGCCATGTATACAAGCAAAGCCGAACCCAATGCCTAAGCGAAGGAAGAATAAGCCCCAATCCGTTTTGTCTAATCCTTTTGCCATAAATATGTGTGTTGATGTAGTTTAATAAAATTAAGATGCAAAGTCTGAATATTCAAATAGTATAGTGCTGTTTCAAATCAAAATAATTAGCTTTATTGGAAAGATCATTCTATGAAAAGATACACATTATTTATTGCTGCTCTGTTATTAATAGCTGTTGCGCTGGACAGTTGTAAAAGCCATCCGCCTATGAGCAGCGGCCAGAAACACTATTCAGGAAAAAGAAATAGTTAGCTTTTGGATGCTTGTTTGTTGAGAAAACGAATAAGCCGGATAGAAAACAAATTGTTATACTGCACTGGCCCGCCAATGGGTATGCGTTGTGCATCGCGTATGGTAACCAATGAATACTGGTAACGACCCTCTATGAACCACCAATTATAAAACTGGTAACAGAGCCCACCGATAATACAAATATCTGTTTTGCGGAAATAGAAAATGTTAGGGTCAATATTCATCCCCGGGTCGCTATAGATGCTTTCACTGAAATTGAGCAACTGCGCGTATGATGCGCCTGCTTCATAATGCAGCCTGCGATCTGTGAGTATATGCAATATAACGGGTACCTCTACATAATTCAATTTCAACCGATAATCAGATACATACGCTCCTAAAGCCGGAGAAGCGGTAGATGAAACCCCATGACTGCCTTTTTGAGTGTAATTAAATTCGATACTTGCTCCAAAATTGCTTGAAAGCCTTGTGTAGACCATAGCTCCCGCATTAAGTCCTACTTTATTGTATCCTGAATAGGTATCGCCATCTACCTGACTAAAATTAGCGCCGCAAACCAGGCCACCAAAAAAGCGATATGCTTCATTGCCCAGGTAAATGTCCTGCGTTGACTGTGCGTTTACTAACACAGGAGACATGTAGAACAGCAATAGCAATAATTTCTTCAGATACGGCATCTTACAAATTTACCAAAGAATACAACGTCAAACCTTAGACAATCCATATCTATTGTAGTTAATTTATTAGAAATGAAATTATATATTTATGTCTCTTACATAAGTGAAGTGAAAGCGTGCCTGCACTTTAACGTTTCACACTCATTCCATTAACACGCCTGCAACAATAAGCGGGGTAATTTTACACTCAAATATTGTAGATGCTAAAAAATATACAAATGAGGCAGGAGGGAATTATGGGACAATGGCGCATGTGGAAAAGCAGGAAGATGATGGGACAGATGTTACGTGCAGTATTGAAAGGCGAGTACAAAATGTCTTTACTTACAATCGTTATTATCATATTGGGGTTGGCCTATATCATTTCTCCGATAGACCTGATACCTGATCATTATTTTATCATAGGCTGGATAGATGATATTGTTGTACTGTTCCTCATGTTGAAAAGACTACAATTTGAAACGCGTCGTTACGTTATGTTCAAAGCAGCAGAAAGACGCAGGGGAAATTAGTTAATAAGGTTAATTAAGTTGAATAGTTGATTAAGCAATGGCTTCCTGAAACTAATATCCTATCTAATCGTTCAGCTTTTTTGAGAAAATTCTGCTGATGCCTATCCATATGAGGCATGCCAAAATAAGCAAGCCTAAATTGCCTATAGGTAACCAGTATGTAAAGAATGAATAGAGTCTTGCCTTCTCAGGATGAGCGGGTTTATAACAAACCTGCACATTGTCACCAACTTTATAGGTATGAAAAAAAGAACCCGGGTCGGTATCAGTTGTAGTATCGGTATTTCCTGCTTTATCATTAAACAATATTACAGGATAATTTGTAGCAGCAGCGGCATGGGGATGTATGCTGCTATCTATAAATGTTCCTATGCGAACAACAACACCATCACTAACAGCCAGAGGAACATACAAACAAAATTTTCCAAGAAAGTATATGCAAAATATTAGCAGGAAGGGTATAAATTTTCGCATACCTAAAATTTTACCTGCTTGGGTATGAACATACTTACATTGCCCCCGTTGCGTATTACATCGCGCACCAGTGTAGATGATATAGTAGAATACTGCGGTGAGCAGGTAAGGAATATGGTTTCTACTTCGTGCGCCAGCATGCGGTTCATATCTGCAATTGCTTTTTCGTATTCAAAATCGCTGACATAACGGATGCCACGCAGGATATAATGTGCACCTACTTTTTTGCAGCAGTCAACAGTGAGCCCTTCGTAACTGATAACCTCTATACGTTTTTCATTCTTAAAAATATCCTGTATCCAGCCGGTGCGCTGTTCGGGTGTGAACATGGGTTGTTTGCCGGAATTAATGCCCACCCCAATCACTAATTTATCGAATAATGAAACAGCGCGTTCTATCACGTCTACATGTCCCAGTGTCAGTGGGTCGAAAGTGCCGGGAAATAAACAGATACGTTGCATATATCAGGAAGCAGGTTGTTTAAAAAAAGTAAAAACAGTTGTTCCGTAATTTTTCATTCTTAAAAAGTGCGGATGCTGTTGATAATCGTTGCGTGGTGTATGTTCCAGCACAAAAATACCTTCGGGCTCCAGCATGTTTTTTTCAAATACCAGCATTGGCAGGTCGTCAATATTTTGCAATGCGTAGGGCGGCCCAGCAAAAATAAACCGATACAGCTCTTTGCTTTGCTTCATAAATTTAAACACATCTCCGCGAATAATGTGCATCTTATCTGCAATACCCAGGTCGCGGGTTGTTTTTTTTATGAATTCTATACTTTGCTGGTCACGCTCTATAATGGTAAGATGCGCTGCGCCCCGGGAGGCCAGTTCGTAGCTAATGCTGCCTGTGCCGCCAAATATATCGCAAGTGCTAATGCCTTCTATGTCCATCATATTTTGCAATACATTAAAGAGCCCTTCTTTTGCCAGATCGGTAGTTGGCCTTGCAGGAATACCGGAAGGAGGGCTAAATCTTCTGCCACTAAACTCGCCGCCTAAAATGCGCATGTATATAATTGTTGAAACAAAGAAATGGTATTTGCCCAGTCATTATTTGGCTGTTGTAATTGCGAAAAGTATTGCCCCAGGCGGCTTATTATTTCAGATTGCTCGTTGCTGGTAGCCGTGCATGTTATCTGTAATTCATCATCTGTAATGTTATATTGTTTACAAAGCAGCTTTATATGGTAGGCAATATCTTCTGCGGTTTGATAATTAAATGACTGGTGCCATTGAATAGTGCCATTATGATTTAATGTGGCAATTACCTGTTCTCCTGAAATGCAGCACTGTAATTGATACCCGCGTGTATCAATTGTATTCAACTGGTATGCAGCCAGTGGCAATACGGTTGTCTTTAGAAAATAGCTGAGCAATAATTTTTTTATAGCAGAGGGCCATGTATAAGTATAATACACATCGCTTTCCTTGTCATAATGATTAATTACAGTCTCTGTTGCCTCAATGAAATGAATTGTACTTAACCATTTCGTGGCCGCGATCTCATTGTATAATATGCCCGGTGTCAGCAAATATTTATCAGTAGCAATAAAAACTGTAGTTAGTTTTTGTATATCAGATAATAAGGGCTCTGTAAGAAAGCTATGTTCAAAAAAATCCGGCAGCCAGCTTTGTATTTGTTTTTTATAATCCGTGTGTTGCACGGTAAGCAAATTGCCCCGTTCATCAAAGCCGCCCAATACAAATGCTCTTGGTAAAAAAATACCTATAACACGCTTTACCTCATCAGCGATCTTGCTGTTATTACCTGCATAATATTCTTGTCTTTTGGCAGCCGTTCCAGTAGTTACATCAGTCATACGCGTAATGCACGCAATTATAGAATAAATTTGCGGACTTTTGAAAAATAGCGTGTGAAAGTTTCGGTTACCAGTAAAGACATTATTAAGCTGGCAGCGCCCATATCGCTGGCTATGCTTATACCGCAGATCAATTTTATTACTAATAATGCTTTTTTGGGCAGGTTTGGTGAAAGAGAGCTGGGTGTGAACGGCATTACAGGTATTTATTACCTCATATTATCTATGATCGGGTACGGGTTGAGCAGTGGTATGCAAATACAAATGTCCCGCAGGGCCGGAGAGCATGACACAGAAGGCTTATCTAAAATATTCTCCAATGGTATAGTATTGTCTGTAGGGCTGGCATTATCGCTTGTAATACTCACATTATTATTGGCCCCTCTCATTTTCGGTTACAGCCTGCACGATCCTGAGAACATAAGACTTAGCGTCAGCTATTTATATATAAGAAGCTGGGGGTTGCCCTTTTGGATGGCTACTCAATTGTTCAATGCGTTTTATATATCTATCGGCAGAAGCAGGTTAATTATCTGGGGAGCGCTTACCGCAACTGCAGCAAATATATTTTTCGATTACTGTTTAATATTCGGGCATTTTGGTTTTCCGCAATTAGGTTTAAAAGGCGCTGGTATTGCTTCTATTATTGCAGAATTCATTTATTTGGTCACGCTTGCAGGAATGTATTATTTCCGTAAACTGCATATAACCTACCAGTTGCATATCATTAAAAACTTTAGCCTGCAGTTGTGCAAACAGGCATTTATTGTGGCATCGCCGCTTATCGTTCAATTTCTTTTTAGTATAGGTGGCTGGCAAGTATTTTTTATTTTTATTGAGCACGAAGGGCAAAGAGAATTGGCTGCATCGCAGATATTGCGCAGTTTATTTGGTATTATTGGTTTAGGCACATGGGCACTGGCCTCTGCCTGCAATGCCATGGTGAGCAATATTATAGGGCAGGGCCGGCAAAAAGAGGTGATCAGCCTAATAATTAAAATTGCAAAACTTAGTTTATTGTATACGATCATCGTAGGCGGATTATTGTATTTCTTCTCACATGCCTTCCTTTCCTTATATACAAATGATGCAAGCATGGTAGCATTTGCAGAACCCAGTTTTTATATAATATTAGCGGCTTTGTTCATAATGGCGTTGGCAACTGTTATGTTTAATGGTGTAGTAGGCACAGGTAATACCGTAGTTAACCTGGTAATGGAAATAAGCAGCGTAGGTATTTATCTCATCTATTGCTATATTATTATTGAGCGCATGAGAAGCCCTTTATATATCTGCTGGATATCTGAAGGGGTATATTGGACGGCGCTTATCAGTTTTTCTTTTTTCTATTTGCGAAGCGGCAGATGGAGAGGGAAAGCGATATAGCTGTCAATGGCTCGATTAGGATCCGGAATTTGGAATTTGGAATTTGCAACCGTTATTTTGCCCGATGAAACATGCATATATTTTCCCGGGACAGGGAGCACAATTCTCTGGAATGGGAAAGAACCTGTACGAACAAAATACACTGGCTAAAGAATATTTTGAACAGGCTAATGAGATATTAGGTTTCCGCATTACGGATATTATGTTTGGCGGAACAGATGAAGAGTTGAAACAAACTAAAGTAACGCAACCCGCCGTTTTTTTACATTCAGTTATTTTATTTCTGACTACGCCCGATCTGCTGCCTGATGCGGTAGCGGGCCATTCACTGGGCGAATTCTCTGCATTGGTTGCAAATAAAGTATTAAGTTTTGAAGACGGGCTGCGTTTGGTGGCAAAGCGTGCAGCTGCTATGCAGCGTGCCTGCGAAATAAATCCTTCTACTATGGCGGCGATATTAGGACTGGATGATGCGGTGATAGAAAAAATTTGCGCCGAATTTACCGACGAAGTGGTGGTACCTGCAAACTATAATTCCCCTGGCCAGTTGGTAATAAGCGGTTCTATAAATGGTATACAACAGGCTTGCGAGAAAATGAAAGCTGCAGGTGCTAAACGTGCATTGGTATTGCAGGTAGGAGGTGCTTTTCATTCTCCGCTTATGGATCCTGCAAAAGAAGAATTGCAAGCGGCTATTGACAGCACGCATTTTGGTAACCCCACCTGCCCTGTGTATCAGAATGTAGATGCGAGCCCATATATAGAACCTGCATACATCAAACAAAATCTCATCAACCAGCTTACCTCACCTGTGCGCTGGACACAAACTGTACAAAAAATGGTAGCTAATGGTGTAACGGAATTTACTGAAGTAGGCCCGGGGTCTGTATTGCAGGGACTTGTGAAAAAGATACACAAAGAAGCGGTGACGAACGGGATTAATTAATTTAAAAAGCCCCGAAATGTTTCGGGGCTTTTACTAAATAGTTTATTCTAATCACCTCAGATCAACCAGCTCCACTCCGGGATGCGCTTTTGCATCATACGTGAAATACGTATCTGGGATATTTACATTAGGATTAAAGTTGTTGATATCGCATTGCACTTTACTGCCGTTCTTTTGCCAGATATTGCCGCCTTCAATAGTGGCAGTGCTTTTGTCTATGATCAATTCTACTTTAGTGAATTGCTTAGCGGTGCTCACAGGTACTAATTCTACCACATCACATTCTTTATTATTTATTTTTTTTGTGCCGGTATATTTGTATTTATATTCTTTATCGTAAAAATTGATCGTGAATAATTTTGCTGGAGATAAAGATTGTTCATCAGGATTGTAATTGCTGATCTGAGTTTCTTTAGCTTCTTTATTATAATTCCATACTGTTTTGGTATCACATATAATTTCCTGCCCGCCCAGTTCTACATGATATTTTTGTCCTTTCAGCGAAACAGTTCCTTTTTTTGTATCTGTTACTTTGCCTTTTACATCTGTAAGGCGAACGACAATATTGGCTTTAATGGATTTTGAATTGTTTAACTTTTTGGTCACGGCATCCAGCACTGCCTTTGCTTTGGGATCATTTTGCCCTTTGGCTGTAAACACAGCGCAGAGGCTTAATAAACATATACTCAGTAATCTTCTCATGCAATAATTTAATATAAATAAAGGGTGCAAAAATACAATTGTATTTGGACAATATTGTTAATAAAAGGTTTAATTAAGACTGCTTAAAAATTGTGCCAGCTCTGTCTCTGATTTGAATAATACATCGCGTGGTTTACTGCCAACAGCAGGGCCCACAATGCCCGCTGCTTCCAGTTGATCCATAATACGGCCTGCGCGATTGTAACCAAGATTAAAACGACGTTGCAGCATAGATGTAGAGCCTGATTGTGTTTGTACAACAGTGCGTGCGCAATCTTCAAATAATTTATCGCGATTCTTGGAATCGAAAGCTTTATTAGCTGTATCCTCGTCATCCATTTCGGGTTCGGGAAGCGGGTGCGCATGCGGATAGCCTTTTTGTTCACCTATAAAATCAACCACATGTTCCACTTCAGGTGTATCTACAAAAGCGCATTGTAAACGCAGTAATTCACTGCCGTGAGAAATAAGCATGTCGCCGCGTCCTACCAGTTGCTCGGCACCACCGGTATCTAATATGGTGCGCGAATCTACTTTGGCAGAAACTTTAAACGCGATACGTGCAGGGAAATTTGCTTTGATGGTTCCTGTTATTACATTTACAGATGGACGTTGTGTAGCGATGATCAGGTGTATACCTACAGCGCGTGCCAGCTGTGCCAGGCGTGCAATGGGCATTTCCACTTCTTTGCCTGCGGTCATTATCAGATCAGCAAACTCATCTATAACTAAAATAATGAAGGGCAAAAATTTATGGCCGTTCTCAGGATTCAGGCTGCGCTTAATGAATTTCTCATTATACTCTTTTATGTTCCTGGCACCTGCGTCTTTTAGCAATCCATACCTGTCATCCATCTCATCGCATAATGCACGCAAGGTGTAGATCACTTTTTTAATATCGGTGATGATCGCTTCTGCTTCATTAGGCAATTTGGCAAGAAAATGGTTTTCGATTTTACGATAAACAGACAGTTCTACTTTTTTCGGATCAACCATCACAAATTTTAATTGCGAAGGGTGCTTCTTATATAATAAGGATACCAGTATCGCATTAATACCAACTGATTTACCTTGTCCTGTTGCGCCGGCCATCAGCAAGTGTGGCATGGTGGCAAGGTCAACTATATAATTCTCATTATCAATTTTTTTGCCAAGCGCTATCGGCAAACTCATTTTACTGTTCACAAATTTTTCGCTCGCCAGTAATGCACGCATAGAAACTATTTGTTTGTTGGCATTGGGTACTTCTATACCTATGGTTCCTTTGCCGGGAATTGGCGCGATAATACGAATGCCCAGCGCAGCAAGGCTGAGCGCAATATCATCTTCGAGGTTCCTGATCTTTGAAATGCGTATACCTTCTGCAGGAACAATTTCATATAGCGTAACGGTGGGACCTACGGTAGCAGTTATATGTTGTATCTCTATTCCAAAACTGCTGAGTGTTTTTATGATCTGGTCTTTATTTCTCTCCAACTCCTGCCTGTCTACAGAAACAGTTTCTTGCGAGCGGTCTTCCAGCAGATCGAGCGTAGGAAATTTATAACTTCTAAGACTTTCTTCGGGTGCATAAGGTTCATTATCTCCTATAGATATATGCGCCCCGTGTTTGATCACGGTTTTTTCTTCTTTTAGTTTATTCACTTCAAAAGAAAGGTTGCCATCTGTTGCATCTTCAGTTATATCTTCATCAAGCGTTTCAATATCTGTCTCTTCAGCTATGGGAGCGGGTTCTGTAAAATTATCATTGATGGTTTTTTGCGGTTGCCTTTCGGTAATGCTCATGTCCCATTCTTTTTTCTCCGGTATCTCATCATGAGCAAGTATAGGTTCGATAGCGTTTTCTGTTAGTGTATTTGTAGCATCATCACTTGTAAACACAGGTGCAGGCGTCATAGCTGCTGCCATGCTTTGCGCTTTGCTTTTCATGCGGCGCAACAGTGGGGTGATGTCTAAAGCAAAAATGACAAAAACGAAAAAGCAGAGTATGGCAAACAATACCAATCCTGTTCCGGCTTGCCCTAAAAATCCATTTAGATAATTAATGGCAACATTACCCCATGCACCTCCGAAACTAAATGCAGCATGCGGCATAATATAGGCCAGCACAGGTGCAATGATGAGGAGCAATATGGATATCCAGCGCATATAGCGGAGCAGCGGTACTGCACGCTTGTTATATAACATATGTATACCTATGGCGGTAATGCCAAAGCCTATGGCCATGGCTGCTATGCCAACACTCCTGTATACAAGTATATGAGATAATGTTGCTCCCAAACGCCCGCCCCAGTTGGCAACAGGTGCCTGGCTGTGAAAGAGAAAATGAAACATGCCACCCATGTCAAAAACCTTGTCCTGGTCAGTTTGCCAGGTAAAGAAATAACTGGTGATTGCAAAGCATGTAAACACGCCCAGTAACAGGAAGAACAGGCCAAAACCCAGTCTCAGCTGGCGTTTCCGGTTCATTGTAGTTAACGGGTCAGTACTATTATCTTTTAAGGAAGAGGTCTTTTTTGTTTTCTTTTTACTATCTGCCATATTGTTCGGGGGCAACAAACAAATGTACAATTTGATAGAGCTATCTCATACACTATTTTGTCTTATTAAATAAAAATATCTGTTTTCGAAATCATGACAGAACGTGCATATACCGAAACAATAGAAAGAACAGATGTTTTTGAGTATAATTGCAGTAAATACAACAGAAAACTGACTTATTATAGGGTTTGATTTTTAAAATTTATTGAAATAAACATTGCAACTTTAAAATATTTCCGTATTTTCAACCGTTGAGATTTTGTATCTTTATAGCAGATACTATGCCCTGTGTAAAAGCCGGGCAAAAAACGAAACATCATTTATTTAGAAAACACCCTTAAGGTAAGAATATCATGATAAGGAAAAGCACCATTACCCGCGTAGGCTTGATGATTGCTCTGTCACTCACAGCCAAAACCCTGCAGGCGCAGGACATTCACTTTACACAGTTCAACGCTGCGCCACTCGTGTTAAACCCTGCATTCACCGGCGATTTTGACGGCCAGTGGCGTGCTGCAGGCATTTACCGTAATCAATGGGCCAGTGTAACAGCTCCCTATATTACTTACGGTGCCTCTTTCGATGCCCCGCTTGTTTATGACTTGAGCATAGACGATTACTTAGCCGGAGGTATACAGTTAACAAACGATAAAGCCGGAGACGGTAACCTGACTAATTTTTCAGCCCTTGCATCTGTTGCGTATCACAAATTTTTCGGTGTACAGGAACATAGCGTGAAAGCATTGTCTGTAGGCTTTCAGGGTGGGTACTCCGAGCAAAGCATAGATCTTTCCAAACTATATTTCGGTGATGAATTTTATAATGGTTCATTCAATTCAGGCACAGGTGTAGAAACACAGGGCCTCAATAACAGGGTGCATTATTTTACAGTAAATGCAGGTATTAGCTGGGCACAAATGACAAGCACTACGTTTGGTTATCAGTTGGGTGTGGGAGCTAATAATATCAACCAACCGATGAATGGATTCGAAAAAACACCCAACCAACAAAACAATGGGTTAGGTATGCGCTTCAATGGCCAAGCAGGGTTTATATTATATACCAGCGAAAAATTCAGTATTCGCCCGGGCGTATTATTCCAAAGCCAGGCTACGGCAACAGAGATCATCGGGGGTAGTGAATTTCATTACATAGTAAGTAATCCGGAAGTTCGTTCTTTTGCAACAGCGGTATTTTTAGGCTTATGGTACCGTACAGGCGATGCTGCAATGGTAGTTGTTGGGGGTGAGTACAAAAGCTTCCGGTTAGGTATTAGTTATGATTATAATACATCTGACCTGAATAAGGCATCAAATGGTAATGGGGGCTATGAGTTATCTATACGTTATATTATGCCAAGTCCGCTGGATTTTGCACATAAACTGGTATATCCTTGCTCACGTTTTTAATCATATTTGAAAGGGCGTTAAAAAAAATATAAGCGCCCCTTTCTTTTTTTAAAACCAATTTATACTTTTATATCCATTAACAACGCTCACGCACATGAGAAAAATTTGGCTGTTCCTAGTTCTTGCAACGGTTTTCGTAGCTATTCAACACAATGCAAACGCACAA
>JABDFN010000057.1 GCA_013286485.1 Bacteroidota bacterium | reverse complement strand
GGCCGCAATTTCATTACGCCCCTCGATCGAGAGGACATACATTATCTCACTACTTCGCTAGACGATATCGCCGATTATTTATGGGGTGCATCCAAGCGCATTGTAAGTTACGATGTAGATGATACAGAAGATGGTGCGCTGAAAAAGTTTGCCGAGATCATCCGTAAGTCTGTAAAAGCATTAGGTATAAGTGTGCGCGAATTGCGAAACATGAAAAACCTGCGTGTACTTACAGAAGCTTGTGTATTGATAAATAGCCTCGAGAATGATGGTGATGATTTGCTCGATAGCACAATGATGCAATTATTCAATACACATAATATTTCTGCAGTAGAGTTAATTAAAAAGAAAGATATCTACCAAATGCTCGAAACAGTTACTGATAAATGCGAAGATGCTGCCAATGTTATAGAATCCATCATTATTAAATACGCTTAGTAGCTGTTCATGGGTATACTTCTCATTATTATTATTGTTCTGGCATTGGTGTTCGATTATATCAATGGCTTTCACGATGCAGCAAATTCCATAGCTACGGTTGTGTCAACAAAAGTGCTTACACCCTTGCAGGCTGTTGCCTGGGCCGCTATATTCAATTTCGTCGCTTTCTTTATTTTTAAAGATCACGGGGTGGCAAATACAATTGCTAAAACGGTAAAGGACATAGACATCACTATGCCGGTGATTATTGCAGGCTTGCTGGCGTCAATTACATGGAATTTATTTACCTGGTGGTTTGGTATCCCTTCCAGTTCATCTCACACATTAATAGGTGGTTTTGCGGGGGCGGCCATAGCGCATGCAGGTTTTAGTGCGGTTAATTCAGAGCCGGTTATAAAAACGGTCAGCTTTATTGTCTTAGCCCCATTAGTAGGTATGCTCATAGCGCTTATTATTTCTCTTTGGTTCATCAATTCTTTTAGAAAGGGCATATTGCCTAAACTAATTTCTGTTGGTGTTATGGTATTGGTAGCATGTATCCTATCCTATGCTTTGGAATTCGATCCGGCAAAACTCAAAGGCACTTCGCATTCTTATTATACCAATCTCATTTTCGATACCAAAAATTTTAAATGGATATTGTTATCAGCCATTTTATTGATCATGAGCATTTTTACCTTATTCCTGAGCAACCTTAATTTTTCCCGCTCATCAAAATGGTTCAAAAGATTGCAACTGGTTTCTTCAGCTGCATTCAGCATAGGTCATGGTGGCAACGATGCGCAAAAAGTAATGGGCATTATTACAGTGGCGCTGATCGCCGGTGGGCAGATCCAAAAATTCGAACAAATGCCTGTCTGGGTGCCCTTGTCTTGTTATACAGCTATGGCGCTCGGTACCCTTAGCGGTGGTTGGCGCATTATTAAAACAATGGGTACACGCATCACAAAAGTCACTCCATTCGAAGGAGTAGCTGCAGAAACTGCAGGCGCCATTACATTATTCCTCACAGAAAATTTAAAGATACCTGTTAGCACTACTCATACCATTACAGGTGCTATCATCGGTGTAGGCGCTACCAAGCGACTCTCCGCAGTTCGCTGGGGTGTCACTGTAAATCTTTTATGGGCTTGGATACTCACCATTCCTGTCAGTGCCCTTATCGCCGCCTGCATTTATTATATCATTAGCCTGTTTATATAATTTCGCGTCATTGCGAGGTCCCGATAGCTATCTGGATTCACTGATGAACCTGTCTGCCGTAGGCGGGGCAACCTCACGAAATAAAAATACCTACATTTTCATCCCCTCTTCTTGGGAGACGGGAAAGTTCGCTCGCGAACAAGGGGTGTGGCCAAAATTTCTCCCTACCTTTACTACATGCGCCCCTACTTCTTCATACTATTACTATTTCCACTCTTTACAAATGCGCAAATCATCACTACATATGTTGGTGGTGGTTCGGGTGGAGGAATTGATGGTATAGGAGATGGCCTACATGCTGATTCTGCAAAGCTAGGAGTTATTGTTTATGCAGCATTTGATACAGCTGGTAATTTATATATCCCAGATCCAGCTCATTACAGAATAAGAAAAGTAGATAAAAAAACAGGTATTATCACTTCAATAGCGGGTAATGGTACTACCGGCTTTAGTGGCGACAGTGGCTTAGCGACTGCGGCAGAATTTACTGAAGTAGGTTATATCACTTTTGATTCAAAAAACAATTTATACTTAAGTGATATCAACAACCAACGTGTACGAAAAGTAAATGCAACAACAGGTATTATTACCACGATAGCAGGAACTGGCACTGCTGGCTTTAGTGGCGACAGCGGACTTGCAACAGCTGCAGAATTAAATTACCCTGCAGGATTGTGTTTTGACAAATTTGGTAATTTATATATTTCCGACAACTACAACGAAAGAATAAGAAAAGTAAATACTTCAGGTATCATTACTACTTATGTTGGAACTGGGCTAAACGGCTTTAGTGGTGATGGTGGGCTTGCAGATACAGCCATGATATGGGATACAAGACAAATGTGTACTGATACAGCCGGCAATTTATATATAGGAGATATAGGTAATTCCAGGGTAAGAAAGATTGATGCAATTACTCATATTATTACTACTATAGTTGGTACAGGAGATAGCGCTTTTTATAATGGAGACGGTATAGCTGCCACTACAGCTACAATAGATCCATTTGGCATAGCAATAGATAAAAACGGTTATTTATTTATAGGAGATCATGTTAATAACAGAATAAGAAAAATAGATGCTTTGGGGATAATACATACTGTTGCTGGAGATGGGATTCAGGGATTTGCAGGAGATGGTGGGTCAGCAGATTCTGCAAAATTCTACTATCCTCAGGGAATTGCATTTGATTCATGCAACAATTTGTATATAGCAGATAACGCAAATAAACGAGTTCGCAAGGTAACATTTGATACCAGTTGCGGCAAGCAGCATGGAGATACTTCGAATATGGTAAATAGTGTACAAGCAAATAACAAAATAAAAATCTACCCAAACCCCGCAACGAATACTTTACAGATAACAATTTCTAATTGGCAACCAGGTAAAAATTCTAATTACCTGCTAATGGATATAACAGGGAGAATTTTACTTAACGGAGAAATAACATCCTCCAAACAACAAATAGATATTCACCAATTAGCAAACGGTATCTACCTCATTCAAATAAACTCCGGTCAGCAAAAAATTATACAAAAGCTCATCAAAGAATAAGTTCGCGTCATTGCGAGCCCCGAAGTTTCGGGGCGAAGCAATCTCACGAAATGAGTACTAAGTTTGATGTAGTCTGAGGGTGTGTAAAATAAATTCTCCCCTATAGGGGGATAGGCGGCATTTAAAAACTAAAATTCCATCCCCCTATCCGTCCCGAAACTTCGGGAGCTATGGGGACAGAGAGGGGGAAAGTTCACCCGCGAAGAAGGAGAGGTTAAAACCTTCTCCACCCACCTTCTTACCAGTCCCGAGCTTGCTTCAGGAAGCATACAGATAAAAAATTATTAAATGACCCGGGTAACAAAAACGACAATTTGCGGCAATAAACAGGAAATCTCAGGGTAATCCGAGGTCAGTTTTAACACAAATCTTTTCACCACCCCCCTTTTTTTCGCTATATTGCCGATTGCCCAAACCCGAACATAAAAGCCAAATTTTAATACAATAAATGTCATTACCTCCTTTACTCAAACATATATATAACCATGGCACCGAAGAGGTGATTCGTCGGGGAAAGAAGATATTTTATACATCTGGCGTACAACTCTTAGATGTGGATCACCTCATGGAGCAGGTACGCTTTAGGGTACGTAACGATCTATATCAGAATTATTACACCGTTACTGTTTCTAAATATTTGCAACCTAAACAATTATCCGTTCGTTGCCAGTGCCCATACAACCTGGGCGAAATATGCAGGCACGAAGTGGCTGCTTTATTCCAGTTGAACGATATACTGCTATCCGGCTTTTTTGAGAATACCGACATTACCTACGATCAAAAGCACACCATGCTTCGCATGCGCAATGTCAGCAAGCAAATGCTGCAGGTATATGCCAGTGTGGAAATAATTGAAAGGGCAGATGAATGGTCAAAACTAAATAGGGCCATTATTACCAGCGACAGGAATGATGTGCTGACTGCAGAAGTACCGGACGGAGAAGCAACACATAAAGTAGCTATTAAGTTAAACGAAGAAAAATATTTCGATACTGCCTGCACCTGCGACGAGAAAGCATATCCGCTCTGCGTACACAAAGCAACTCTGTTTTTGCAGGTATTGAAAAACTTTGGGCAGCAATATTTTCTCGGTATGCAAAACTGGGAAGAACAGAAGAATAAAATGCTCCGCCTCTATGGTTACAACATTAATGACGACCTGAAAGGAAAATTTACATTTACCTACGAAAACGGAAAACCATTTTTGCGTGTACTCGATCCTTCAATAAAAAAACTCTCAGTCCCCGTTCCTGAAAAAGAAGTGGATGAAGAAGTTGAAGAAACGGAAGAAAAACAGGTATATGTAGCCCCCGATGAGCGCAGGCTGGGCATTGTATTTGATACCACCGCTACACACTACCCCTTTGTAAATGTGGTACTTGTTGCAGGCAGTACCGATGAAGAAGGTAGAAAATTTTTAAACGGCATAGAAAAGCTGGAGCTGCAGAGCTATATCAATCCTATGCGTTTTCGAGAGGACGAACGCGAATTGATACCGATTACAAGAAAATTTGCTCCCGAAGAAACAATTAGATACCTAAAGAAAAATCTCCCCTTTGGAGATATTCTCGACGATCAGTCACAGGTATTCAGTACCGACCCCCCCATAGATATAAAAGAGCAGGTATGGGAATATCTATTACCTAAATACCAGAAATTATTTGAAAGGTTTAGCAGCTACGCGCTTTGCTTTTTGCGCGAACCGCCCCACCACCTTTCTGCATCTGGCTTGCAATCTGTAGAATTTGCAGACAAGCCGGTAAGTCTTCAGCTAAACGTTGCAAAGAAAAATAATACCTATACAATTTCATTGTCTTTATTGATAGATGGGCGGGCTGTTCCTTATAAGGAACTGCAGCAGTTAAATCCGGCTTTGTTCAGGTACGACTATCGTTTGTTTTGCATAGCAAATATGGCAGAGTTGCAGATCGCGGAGCAAATGCCTGACGGTAAAATGGATGTGGCAGCTGACGAATGGAATAATTTTCTTGAGAAAACATTAATGGAATGGAGCAGGGTTACGCATGTTCATTTTGCCGACAATCTGGTAGAAAATGTAGATAGTGCAAAACCTGCATATCGCCTGTATTTACAGGAACGTGAGCAGGTATTGATATTACGTCCTGCCTTTGTATATAACGACATAGAGATTCGCTGGGGCTTTTTTGGAGACGTCATTCAGCCGCATAATGGTATCGTAAAAGTGATCAGGCGCAACGAAATAATGGAGAATGAATATATCACTATGTTGCGAAACCTGCATTCTGATATGCAGCACAATCTGAAGGAAAATTATTTCTACCTCCCGGGCAATACTGTCTTGGCAAACAATTGGTTCTTCCGTTTCACAGAAGTAATGAAGGAGTGGAAGGTAGTTTTGTTTGGTTTTGAGGGCCTTAAGAATTTAAGAATTAATACCAACAAGCCTGAAACACGTGTGCATGTAAGCAGTGGGGTAGATTGGTTCGATGCACAGGTAGATATTAAATTCGGCGATCAGGCGGTTCCTGTTGGGGAGATAAAAAGAGCGCTCACGCAAAAACAAAACTTTGTTCGCCTCGAAGATGGCTCGGTTGGCTTGTTGCCCGACGAATGGCTGAAGAAATATGCACTCTTATTAAAAGTATCCGAGTCAAAAGGAAATAAACTAAGGCTGAAAAAATTTCACTTTAGTGTATTAGATGAATTGCTCGCAGAAGTAGATGAAGATGCACTGATAGAAGAACTGGAGATAAAAAAAGAAAAACTCAACAATATTATCAATAGCGACTTTAGCACTATTGCACCGCCAACACAGTTAAAAGCAATTCTGCGTCCCTATCAATTGGCAGGGTTTCAATGGTTGTTGTTTTTAAAAGAGGCTGGCTGGGGTGGTATCCTGGCAGATGATATGGGCTTGGGTAAAACCGTTCAAACACTTTCTTTTTTCCAGCATTATAAGAACGAAAATCCCGGTGCGCACTTTATGGTGGTTTGTCCCACTACATTGATGTATAACTGGGAGAACGAAATAAAGAAGTTCACCCCTGAGCTCACATATTTTATTCACCATGGCTCTAAGCGTACTACAAATCTGAATACATTTTTAAGCTACGATATTAGCATCACTACATATGGCACTATGCGCAGCGATATAAAAATGATGAAGGACATTCCTTTTGATTATGTAGTGCTCGACGAGTCGCAATCCATCAAGAACCCACAGTCGCAGGTAGCTAAAGCATCTTTATTATTGTCAGCAAAAAATCGCTTGGCGTTAAGTGGTACGCCTGTGCAGAATAATACATTCGACCTCTATGCCCAGATGAACTTCTTAAACCCCGGTATGCTGGGTAGCAGGGAGTTTTTCATGAACGAATTTGCTACACCTATCGATAAATTTCAGGAGCCGGAGGTAAAAGATCAGTTACGTAAACTTACTTATCCTTTCCTGCTCAGGCGCACTAAAGAACAGGTGGCAAAAGACCTGCCTGAAAAAACAGAAACAATTTTGTATTGCGAAATGGGTACAGAGCAAAACAAAATTTACGAATCCTATCGCAATATGTATCGCTCGCAGATATTGGGAATGATTGAAGAAAGAGGTATTGAACGTTCTCAGTTGCACATTTTACAAGGGCTCACCAAGCTGCGTCAAATATGCGATTCCCCCGCTATCTTAAATGAAGAAGACAAATATCCTAACGAGTCCGTTAAACTCGATGAATTGATGCGTGAGATCGAAGAGAATGTAGGTAACCACAAAGCATTGATATTTTCCCAGTTCCTGGGAATGTTAGCCCTCATCAGGCAAGGTCTTGAAGAACGTAATATTCCTTATGCATATTTCGATGGCAGCACTTCATCAAAAGAAAGAGAGGTAGCGATCAATAATTTTCAAAACAATGAGGATTGCCGCGTGTTTTTAATTTCTCTGAAAGCGGGTGGTATAGGATTAAATCTTACTGCAGCTGATTATGTATACATCGTAGACCCATGGTGGAATCCTGCTGTAGAGCAGCAAGCAATAGATCGTACACACCGCATAGGTCAGACCAAAAATATTTTTGCTTACCGCTTGATTTGTAAAGACACGATCGAAGAAAAAATGTTACAGTTGCAGGACCGCAAACGTACACTGGCAGCCGACCTTATCGGGGACGATAGCTCCATCTTGAAAAAATTGACAAGGGAGGATATTATATTTTTATTTAGTTAGCGCCGCTGACATCCTGCCAGGTTTTAAGTACATCACAGCCTTTTAAATATTGAGGATCTATCTTTAAATAATAGCTTGATAGTTTCATCATGATCCACTCATGCAATTTCTTAGCCTTCTTTTGGTTCAGTGCAAACTCCTGTAGTTTGCTGTAATCATCTTTCATATTAGCCTTATGGGGTGTAGTGCGGTTTACAAGATATACAATACGGCAAGAGCGCTCTCCGGCATCAGTATTAAATACGTGCGGGTGAGAAAATTGCCCTGACGTTAAGCTATCTATGATCAATATCATGCTTGGGTCAAGCTTGCTTACTTCAAGGTCAGCACTTCCTGTATTGGGGTCTTGTATCATGCCGCCCGTTCTCTTGGCGTTTTCATCCGTACTGTATTTCCCTACTGCTTCAGGGAAAGTTATTTTACCCGATATTAATTCCGCCCGCACGCTATCCAGTTTATCAAGAGCAGCTTTGTAATCGACAGTAGTAATTTGCGGCTTTATCAGTATGTGTCTCAGGTCAGCCTCATCGCCTTTGCGGTCTATCATTTGTATGATATGATATCCGAATTTTGTTTTTATAGGTTGAGATACTTCTCCGTTTTTCAATTTAAAAGCGGCTGCAACAAATTCCGGTGCCCATCCGCCTGTGCGCGTCACACCATCGTAGCGTCCGCCATTATCGCGGCTGCCCGGGTCTTCGCTGTAAATACCCGCTTCTACTTCAAAGCTTTTTCCGCCTTCTGTAATATCCTTTCTTATGCCCTCTATTTTTGCTTTTGCATATTGGTCCATTTCAGCGCTTACTGGCGGGTCTATCACTATTTGTCCTATTTGCACTGAAGCAGGTAAAAATGGCAAGCTGTCTGAAGGTATGGTGTTATAAAAAGTTCGTACTTCAGCAGGTGTTACTCTTACGTTCTGTATCACCTGGCTGAGCATTTTTTCATAGATCATTTGTTCCTTTACCACATCCCTGTAATCTTCTTTTAGTTGGTACACGGTTCTGCCTACACTTTTTTCAAGATTTTCTTTAGATCCGTACATGCGTATAAAATACCGTATCCTGTTATCAAGAGTCCCCTCAACTTCATCATCACTTACCATCACGCTGTCGCGGTCTGCCTGTTCCACCAATAATTTTTGGGTAACCATTTGTTGCAGCAGGTTGCAGTTAATAGCATCATCGGTCATATTGGGTTCCTGCTTCTTGGCTTCTATTGCCTGCGCATCCAGTTCCGATTGCAGGATGATCCGGTTTTTACCTACTACAGCTATTATTTTATCTATATTTTGCTGCGCCTGCATAGGCAATGCAAATATTGATATAAGGGCAAATAGTAAAATTCCTCGCAAGCTGTTGTATGTGTTCGCAGTCAAAACCATGATATAAGAATGGCAAATATATTTTGCCATGGCCCGCAAAAATAGTGTATTTAAAGCCTATACAATAATGCGCAGGATATTTTAACTTTTATATTATTTTTTTGTCTTTATAATATTATCAACATTCATATCATTATAAAACTCAGAGGCAGTAGGTTGAAGCTTATTGGTTTGTGCCCATGATTCAAATTTATCTATATCTCCAGCATGAAATTTATTCCATGCGTCAAACGTTTGTGCGTTCTCAGCCTTGCCGAAAAGCCACTCATTATATATTTCAAAATATCCGTTGCGGATCATATTATCCTGGTATGTAAACAGGTAAAATGGATATTGTGTAGCATATTTGGGAAACCATTCCATCAGGAAGCGGGCGCGCAACATAGTAAGGTTTTCTGTGGTCATACCATCACTGATAACAGGAGATAGTCGTAACAAAGTGCTTCTCACAGTTTCTTCAAAATTGTTGGTAGTGGGCTCACTCTTTTTTGCCTTTCCGAATTTTGGTATTTCATTGTTGCTGATACTGTTGAAAATATTTGTATAAGCACGTAAAAGCATTGCACGCACTTCATCTGAACGTGGCGTATGACGTTCTATATTTACAAATATCTCTCCATAAATAAGCGCCCACACCGGCTTGTCGCTGTTGATATATATACGTGTTGCTTCATAATAATTAATATGGTATCCCGGGTCTTGATGAATGCCATTCAACCACGATCTCAACGCATCGCTCATCGCACCATCTTCTTCATATATCTTACCCATTTCATGATATAAGATCCCCGAATTTGGAAAAGCGGTTAGCCCGTTTTGCAATGTTGCTCTTGCTTTTTTCTTTTCCCCTGTGGCAGTCTGACACTCGGCCATTATCTCATAACTCTGATCGTCTGCCTGGTTGGTTTTTATCACCGGGGTTATGGTGTTTTCAGCTTCACTGTAATTGCCGGAAAGACAATACGCTTTAGCCAGGTCTCTATACAATACCATTTGATCGGGTGCAAGAATAATAGCTTGTTTATAAGTATTGATAGCCTCCGGTAAATTACCCTGCGATAAATACTCGCGGGCCTGGTTATACATTTGCTCAAGTTCAGGAGTTGGCCAAACTGTTTGTGCCCCTGTTGCAAAGCAATACAGAGATAATAAAGCTGACAATATATATTTTGGGTAATGCCTCATGCTGTTTGTAAAAATAGCGTAAAAGCTTAATTGTTATAAGTTCATCACAGATTTACGTAATTTAACCATGTAATATGGGGATCAATATTAAAAAATTAGGAGTGCTTACTTCTGGTGGCGACAGCCCGGGCATGAATGCAGCTATAAGAGCTGTTGTGCGAACAGCATTATATAATAATGTAGAGGTATTTGGTATTCATCGGGGTTACCAGGGAATGATAGAAGGAGATATAGATAAAATGCAAACCACAGATGTATCTAACATCATTCAGCGTGGTGGAACTATATTAAAAACTGCGCGCAGCCAGGAATTCATGACTGACGAAGGCATGGCAAAAGCATATGCACAATTAAAAAAACATGACATTGAAGGATTAGTGTTGATTGGTGGTGATGGTACATTCAGGGGGGCTGTGCACTTTTTTGAAAAATATAATATTCCTGCAACAGGTGTGCCCGGTACTATTGATAAAGATTTGTCCGGAACAGATACTACAATTGGTTTTGATACAGCAACCAATACTGCGGTAGAAGCGATTGATAAGATAAGGGACACTGCAGAAGCGCACGACCGTCTATTTGTAGTAGAAGTAATGGGAAGAGATGCAGGTTTTATTGCATTGCATAGTGGTATAGCTTGCGGTGCAGAAGATATTTTAATACCTGAGCAAAAGACAAACATAGATGATGTGCTGAACAGGATAGACAAAGACGAACACCGCAAAAAGCAGGTTCATATAATTGTCGTATCTGAGCATGATGATTTTGGTGGTGGCAATATGGTATTTCAAGTTATCAAAGACCGTTTCCCGGTACTAGATACAAGATTGTGCATTCTCGGGCATATTCAACGTGGAGGATCTCCTTCGTGTGCAGACCGTGTATTAGCTAGCCGGTTGGGTCATGCAGCTGTCATTGCTTTGCTGCAAGGTAAAACACAGGTAATGGCAGGGGTGATAAATGGTGAGGTTGTATTTACACCATTTTCAAAAGTAGTAAAATCAGAACCTCCCATCGGTGCCGACATGTTAGAAATGATTCGGGTATTAAGCAGTTAATATTTAACGCTCATCAGCACTCGGCCCGTACATGCCCGGCACAGGCACATCCAATAAACGTAAATACACACTTAGTTGTCCGCGATGATGGTATATGTGATTGAATGCAAAATTGCGCAGCACTACTTTTTTGGGAAGCTCAAAAACAATATGTTCCCCATTGCGTAGTTGCCAGCTCTTGTTCAGTGTTTCATCATCAGCCCCTTCTAAAAGATCTACCGCTTGCTGCAGTTTGTCATCATGTATTTGTAGTAATTCTTTTGTATCGGAGGCAACATGACGGGTAAAACTTCCTGTAGCAAAATCAAAACTATCATGCGGAACTATCCGGTTAACCCAAATCGGTGTTTCTGCAATATGGGTAGCCAACCGGCCTAATGCCGTAGATTTTTCGTGCGGCTTCCAATCTGTTTTATCGAATGGCACACGTTCCAGCATTTTACGTGTATTAGCAGATTCATGCTTTAATTCAGCAATTAATGATTGATTTATTGACATTTGGATCATTTTATGTGCAAATAAGTGTTTTTTGCACGGTATTTGTACACTAATTCAACAAGAAAATATTATTTAACAATTGTAAACTTTCCTGTTCTGGTAAAGTCGAAATATTTAATATAACTTTGCAAAACTTTTGAATTTTGCTCTCGAGGATACGACATATAGTACTTTCTGTTATTGATTTTTTCCACAAACCCTTTGAACGATTGTTGAATAAACAAATGTTCCGTTACTTGGCCTGCGGTGGTTTTAACACGTTATTGAGCATCTTTATTTTTTGGTTTAGCTACCACTTTATTGTAAATCAAAAAGGAGTGCCGGTAGGTAGCATTGTCATACATCCGTATATAGCTGCATTTATGATATCATTCACTATAAGCTTCCCTTTGGGCTTTATTTTATCAAAATACATTGTCTTCCCTGAATCTAATTTACACGGGCGCGTTCAGGTATTTCGGTATGCAGTATTGGTCGCAGCATGTGTAATACTTAATTATTCATTGCTAAAATTGTTTGTCGAAGTATTTGGATTTTATCCTACGCCATCTAATGTACTTACTGCTGTCATTGTTGCAGTATTCAGCTTTATTTCTCAAAGAAAATTTACTTTCAAAGTAAGAAGCATGGAGACAAGTATTATTCCCGAACAAGACACTATTGACAAAGTAGCCATTTAGAATAATTCATTTCACAGAGCGCTACGAATGATTGGGATTAAAGAGGGTTGTCTTATATCTTTTCTGCAACCACGAAACAATGCCTTGGTAAAAATACAATACCCATGATGAAAAAAGCAGTACACCGATCGTTTCGGTCAGGTCTATACGAATGTCGAAGTAATTAAACAAAGCAAGCCCTAAGAATATAAAAATGATCACGGAAACCAACTCTATGCTGGCAACAATTGCATGAAACCAAATAGGTTTATTAATAAAATAATGTATAAAAATTGCCACATATAGCCACCCAATAATAATGGCAATAACCCATCTCAGCCACCAGGGTATACTGTAAACATAATCATGATCTAAGATCATAGAAATAATGTTGGCGTGAATAATAATTCCAAAATTATCAGGGGCTGATTTACCTAAAAACTGCGGGTTCATGGGTGTGAAATACTTGTCTTTAATACTAAAAGGGTTATTGGTAATTAAGCCCACCAATACAATTTTATTTCTGATGTTTTCTCCGGTTATCTTATCTTCAAAAAGTGCATCAGGCTCAATAACCAGGTATTTCGATTGCGGTCTTCTGTAATTGATCACTTCTACAGGCTTGTTACGTTTACGTAGCGCTGCAAATGCATCCGGGTCGGCAATAGCAGTTACTGCAGCAGCAAAGCTGCGGTGTCTCGCGGATTTTATTGCTTTAAAAGGTGTAAAATACCGTATTACGTTACCTTTCTCTCCATAAAAGTTAGCATAACCGCTTGTGCCGGCATATTGATTAAACAGGCCAATTGTTCCTGTATCATTAATTCTGTTGCACAACACAAGATCAGGTGTATTGCCAAGCGTAGCAATAAGTATTGAATCCGCTAATGGTGATACGGGTTGTTCAAATAATGCATCAAGGCCTATAACCTTCGGCTGGTAACTGCTTATTTTTTGTATTATAGCTGCTATGCCGCCCCTGCTTGTATCTTTTATGTTTACAATTACTATACGTTTGTCAAAACCGCCGCTGTCTTTACGAAATTCAGAATAAGACAGATCGTTGTAATCAATATCATACAGCATTTTCTTTACTGGGTCCATAAAATGAAAATTATATGGAATGGCAAGTACCAACCCCAGCAGGATGAATATCGAAATAGTGACAAGAATAGTATCTCTCTTAAAAAGGTATTTCATGCTGAGGATGCTAATAAAATACAAGATATGAACTTGATATTATTATTATGGCTAAATTAATAGTGTTATTTTTAAGTTGTGTATAGCTGGGAGGCCTTAAAAAAATTACGTCTATTGTATTACATCTCACCGCGCCTATGAAAAAAATAATTACGCTGCTTCTATTGTTGATGGTAATCAATGAGTTATATGCTCAAAAGATATTGTTTACCGAAAATTTTGACGAACTGCCGGGCTATAATATCACTGGTTGGACACATCGTTTCTCAGGAGCATATCCCTGGTA
>JABDFN010000056.1 GCA_013286485.1 Bacteroidota bacterium | reverse complement strand
CGTGGAGCTAAAAAACGTATCACCCGCTGTCTGGACCTGGGCAATATCAATGGTTAGCATGTTCTGCTGTATCTTCCCGATAATACTGCCAAAGATGTTGGCTACAGGTAACCAAAGGAAAATATTAATGTACCGTGCTAACCAGACAGACAATGTATACTGGAAGCCATCGAAGACCGAGATGCCAAATACCAATGGCCCCAATATGGCTAACACTACCAGGTAAAATGTCCGTATGGTATTGATGCAGAGTGCCGCTGCCTCATAAAGCACTTCTAATACTTCACTCATCCATTGCTTTATCTCGTTCTTGAAATTATAAGACGCCTTTTCCATAGCAAATTTTATATCATTACCAACACTGGAAAACATGCCTTCATTGTTATCATTAGGGTCGTTGGGATGGGTGTATTTATACCATTTATCCCGATCCCCACTGCCGTTATCACCTACGTACATCTGCCATGTGCTGGTCTGCTTGATGGCATCCTGCTTTTGCTGTAACAGGGTGGCAATGGCTTTATCGGAATCCTGCACCATGCTGCTGGTCGCAGTTACCGTGGGTTGCAATATGCTGTTAATCAGTCCTATTACTGAAGGGAATACCATTATGGCAAACCCAATTACAAAAGGGCGCATCAGCGGATAAAAATCAACCGGTTCGGCATTGGCTATATGGCGCCAGACCCTTGATGCTATGTACCATGTAGCGGCAAAGCCGGCAATCCCCCTGCCAACTCCTGTAAGCTGGCTGCACATAGGTATCATCTGGCTGTACAGGGTATCCAGAACGCCTTGTAAACTGTGGATGTCGGTTGCCAGTCCCTGCGCCTGGGATGAAAAGGGTAAAGCCGTGGCTATGGCTACCAGTATAGCAGCCTGTATCAATTGTTTTTTCATAAAATCCGGTTATTGTTTTACACCATATAATTGCTGTACTGTTTGCAGGTCGTTACGTTCTTTAGCTCTTTGCAGCGCCTGTATCTGTGTGTCATTATTAAATGATCTTAAAAAAGAAAGTTTTTCTCCTGTATCGTCTGCTATCTTATCTATCGCTTTCAGTCGCTCATCATCACTCATTCTTAGCTTACCTGCGGTGATCACCATCGTAAGCGCGTCTAAATTCTTTACGCTCTCATTGATCAGGTTATTATATACACCGGATATGTAGTTTAGTTCGTCAAAGTTGAAATTCGGGTCCTTTTTAAAAATGGCATAAGCTTCTTTATATTCCTTTATGATCTCAGCCTGGTTATTGATAATGTCGGTTATACGTTTATAGTTTCTCACGGCCGGACTTACTGCCAGCAAGCCATTTAGAAATGCTTCGTGCAGGTTGAAGTTGCCTTGTGTAACATTTTTAACATTGCTGTATCCTGTGCTCACAACCTCATATCCCTTATACATCTCCTTTAAGATGCTCTTCATCTGCGCCAACTTTTCATAGTCAAGCGTTAGCTGCTCTATATCCTGAGCTATCGATTGTGCCTTTAATGAATCAACCGAAGCAAAACCTGCTATTAACACTATCCAAAAAATCCGCTTTTTCATAATCCTGTTTTATTGCTTTACTTGATATAACTGCTGTAATGTCTGCACATCATTTTGCTGATGCTTTCTTTGTACCGTCAGGATAATTGCCTGATTAGTGAAACTTTGCGCAAATTGATATTTATCCTGCATGTCCGTATGTAGCTTATCTATCCTTTTTATCCGCTCATCATCAGTCATCTTGACTTTCCCATTGGTGATGACCAAAGAAAGTTCATCAAGATCCTTATTACATTCCCCCAACAGATTATTATATACAATCTTTAGATAGTTACTTTCATCTGCGGTTAATTCTTTTGATCCGTTTACCCTCGTGAACATATTATTAAAGCAGGTCGTTATTTCTGTCTGATAGGTTAGTATGCGGTTTACCTTTGGATCGTTTTTAATAGCAGGATTTACATTAGAGAGCGAATTGAAATAAGCCTGATGCAGGTTAAATTCACCGTTTTTTGCATCATGTATCGTGTTAAGACCATTGCTTACTGTTTTATATCCGCTTTTCAGATCCTTGGTGTAAACACCCAATGCGGCTATCTGCTGCAGGTAATAATCCATTTGTGTACCGCCTTGGTTAAAGACTGTTCCCACTAAAGATTGCCCGGAGCATACGTACGTAATAAGTAAGCTCATTAGCAAAGAGACATACTTACTGATCGTCATTTTAGTTTTTAGGTAGTCCATATAATTGTTGTGTTGTTTGTACGTCATTGTTTTCTTTGGCCCGTTGTATGGAAAGGCTTCTGTTCTGATTATTGAATTTGCGCAGATCGGTGAGGTTATTGTTCATTTTCGTCGCCGTGCTACTGATGATCTCCAGCCTTTTTGCATCGGCCATAGTAGTTGTAAACGAATTAATAGCCAATAGCAGCTCATTGAGATTTTGAACGCTTTCGCTTAGTATGCCGTTATACACCTGTCCCATATAGTTGATCTCGCTGCCTGAAAAGTTCTTGTCCTGTTTAAACTGGCTGTAAGCGGCGTTGTATTCTTTTACTAATTGTAGTTGCTGCTGTGTAATATCCTTTACCTGTTGGTAGGTGCTTATCACAGATTTGACTTTTTGAAGCTCCTGATAATAATCACTGTAAAGTTTTTTCTGTTTATTCGCCCAATCTGAAATATCATTCAGCTGTAATTGCGACATTTTGGTTTCAAGTTCTTTCTGGGCATTTTGAAGCCATAGTGTCTTGTTTTGCATTTGCTGTACCTTCAGGTCGATTGCGACTATTACTTTTTTGATGGCCGATGTAATAATGCTAACTATGGGTATCTGTGCGTTTGCTTGCATTGTTGGCAAGGCACCTAATAAAAGTGAAAAGCTGATTGCTATAATACCTATCCTCTTTTTCATACTACACGGTTTAAATTGTTACTTTATTTTCTTATAAACTGCCGTCCCAACCATTATTTGTGTACGTGCAGGGTCTAACGAAATCGTAATGCCATTTGTCGTAGTAAATATGGTTTCATTGTCCTTGTTAAATACACCATTTTCCTTTTTTGATGAATACTCCGGCTGTTGTAGATTACTGTTCTTTATTACCTGCCATGCGGTATTTCTCGTGATCATATAACTGCCGGCTGTCCCGGCCGAATTGATAACGATGGTGTCACCTGACACAATGCTGTACTCGCTTTTGGGCAATACTTCATTTACATAGGTGCCCGGAATCGAATTTTTTAGCGTACTGTCCGAATTACAGGCACTAATTATTGCAGTTATGGTAATGAAACATAACTTTTTCATGATAATTACTTTGTAGTTAAATTATAATTTTCCGGCCCTGAGATCAGCTGCTAATTCCGCTATTCCTTTCTTTATATCTCCATCCCATTTTTTAGCATACTGCTGTACTTTTACTTTTTCTGATTCCTCGGTAGTATAAGCCAGGTATTCTTCTAATGATACTTCCGTAGCATACACCCTTGAAAGCATTCCACCCAGACTGATAAATACTTCTTTGTACTTTCTCGCAGGATCATTTGCTTTATTGATGGAAAGAACAAGCGCTTTTTCTTTTTCGGTCAGTCCCAATAGCTCCTGTATCTGGTCAAACTTGTTCTGGTATTTTGACTGGTCTAACAATATTTTACAGTCAGAATTATTGATAATAGCCTGCTTTACTACGGGTGAACTGATAATATCTTCTACTTCTTGCGTCACCACAATAGCCTCTCCATAAAACTTACGCACTGTTTTAAACAGGTACTTGATGTATTCTGCCATTCCCTCTTTGGCAATGGCTTTCCACGCTTCTTCAATAAGAATCATTTTCCGAATACCTTTCAGCTTGCGCATTTTGGATATAAACACTTCCATAATAATGATAGTAACTACGGGAAAGAGGATAGGATGGTCTTTAATATTATCCAGTTCAAATACAATAAAGCGTTCTGTCAGCAGATCAAGGTTTTCTGTAGCATTTAACAGGTAATCGAACTCTCCGCCTTTATAATAAGGCCGCAGCACATAGAGAAAATTGGTTACATCGAAGTCCTTTTCCTTGACCTTATCCTGTTCCAGTTTCTTTACAAAATCACCCTGCAAAAACTCATAGAATGTATTAAAGCTGCGAAAGACCTCTTTGTTTTTGCTTACCATGTCAAAGTAAAGCTGCAGAGCATTGGATAAGGCAACATATTCCGAACGGTTAAAAGTTTCATTGTCCTTTTTCCATAGCGCCAATAGAAGTGTCTTGATGCTTTCTTTCTTTTCCGTGTCCAGTGTATCATCCTGACTTATATAAAACGGATTAAACCGGATAGGGTTATGTTCATCATAAGTGAAGTAGTATCCTTTCACCAAGTCACACAGCCCTTTGTAAGAATGGCCGACATCCACGAGTACGATATGCGTACCCTGTTCGTAGTAAGAGCGGACCATGTGATTGGTGAAAAAGGATTTACCACTTCCTGACGGCCCCAGTATGAATTTGTTCCTGTTGGTGCAAATCCCTTTTTTAACTGGCTCATCAGATATATCAACGTGTAGCGGTCTTCCGGTTAATCTATCGCCCATGCGGATGCCAACCGGACTAATGGATGACCTGTAATTGGTTTCCAAATTGAAGAAACAGGTTGCTTGCTCCGCAAAAGTGTCAAATGTATCATTCATCGGAAAGTCAGCTTCGTTACCCGGTATGCCTGCCCAGAATATCTGCGGCGCTCCGTCCGTTTCCTGTTTAGGTACGGCGTCCATTTGGGCCAGGGATGAGGATACCATATTGCGCAGGTCTTTTAGCTCTTCCTTGTTATTTGTCCATACCAGCACATTGTAATGCGCCTTTACCGGCAGCCTCTGCGAAGAAATAGCTTCATTGAGAAAATCGCCTGTAGCATCTCTTGCTATCGCATTTTCCCTTGAATAAGCGGAAAGGGATTGCAGCCTTCGCCGTTTGCTTTCCAGCAGCTTGAGCGTCTTTTGTATATCTTCGAGGAAAACATACTGGTTATAGATGTGATTACAGGGTAGGAGCTGACCTAAAGGGGATGCGAACCCGACACTGAATTTAGTCTTGTCGGTGGAATACTTGTCATAATTGATCCTGGAACCGCAAAGCGCAGGCAGGTCTTCCACATCACTAAGGGCGTATATCTGGCAATATTGCTCTCCAATTTTAAGGCCTTCCTTAAAATGAATATCCTGTATTAGCCTGTCATTTCCCTGCTGCAATAAGAAGCAATACTGTTCCAGATACCCTATGCTCTTTTCTGAACCTGTTATTTCGTCTGTCTGTAATCTTCTGATCTTCATAAAGCCGCTATCTGCCAGTATTCTTTGAAATTGCCCTGTGCTGTCCAGGAAATCCTGCAACAATTGGTGATTAATGGTTTCATCCGGCACTATGGAGCGTTTCAATAGTGAGGAAAATACAGAACTGCCCTGTTTTCTGTTCTCCGGCATTTTGGTTAGCATAATATAACAGCTATGATCCAAACACGGCCTTTCATTAAAGAAACGTTCACTGCTTCGGGATAGAAAGCTTAAATCGTCCTTTTCAAAGTCAGCTTTGTAACCGTTTTGTATAAACCAATCCTGTTTGTGGAAAATGCTTTGCTTCGGCAATATTTTCAACGCTTTTATCCATCCCTGATGAAATGCCTCATATTCTTGGTCTGACAAAGTAAATATCTCAGGAAGCTGAACCTCAAACACAACTGTAACATCACCTTGCTTGGAAAGGATAAGGTCATTTTCCACCTTGTACAGCGGTAATACTTTTTCTATATCAATAGCCTGTGCCATTTTGTTTATTTTTTTGTAATCCTGAAAACACTTTTCTTGAATGAAACCGAACATGGGACGGAACTCCCTTTTTAGCGGCTTTTTTCATTAATCCGTACCTGCCGTACTTGCGGCTGAATTTTGTTACCCATGTATAGAGTATGGTGCCCAGCATACCGACAATGAACAGGCAGACATACATGTTAACACCGGTTATGTACAGGACAGCAAAAAGAATGAGCAGTACAACCAATCCTACTGCTAAGTAGGCGATATATTGAGCCTTTAAGCCCTTGAACTCGATCTGCTTATTGATGCCTTTATTGATCTGATATACGCTGTTCATACTGATGTAACTTTTCTGTTTCTTATGATTTGTTGAACTGGCTGATTATCTTCTTCAGGTTAGCGTCACTTTTTCTGAACCTGTTCGTGCTATTCCTGTTTCTTAGGATGCAAAGGGTTTCGGATAAAAGAATGATCATGTCGAGATAATCCTTCTCCGGTGCTTTATCATCTAAAAATTTTACCTCTGCCCATTCCACGCTTAACGGTATAGGATTACACTGTTGAGGCTTATTCGGATTGTAATAGCTGGCAAACTCTTTATCCCATAAGATATACCAGCTACCATCCTTATATCTGAACTGTCCAATGGGAATTGAATTTGCCTCTGCAGCGTTATTTTTGCTGACTTCCCTGAACTCTTCGAGTTTGTCATCAACGACAAATTCTCTTTCGCCTATCTTGATTCTGAACAACTTTTCTTGCATAACAGATTGCTTTTACATGCCAAAGAATGATTTGAGAACGGTAGCTACGATCACCAGGAACACACAGCTACCAAACCATGCTGCCGCAACCTTTCCGGTGTCATGGTCACCACTATTCCATTTACTGTACACCTTAACCGCACCTACCAGGCCAAGTATGGCGCCTATGGCATACATCAGGTTTGTTCCAGTAGCGAAGTAGCTCTTTACCTGCGTGGTCGCCTGATTGATACCGGCGTTACCATCGGCCGTTTGTGCTTCAGCACTTAGCTGGCAGATGGTCAAAAATGCCGTAATCGCACTGGCGATAAAGGCTGTCTTCTGTTTTCTGATTCTACTTAACACTTTTGATTTCATAAATTGATATTTACTGGTTAAAAAATGGATTACTGATTAGATGGAACTGCGGGCCAAAGGCTATTTACTTCCTGCATGGTTATTTCGTATTTATATTCTTCCGTGCATATTTCATAGATATATGCGTTTATGGAGTACCGGTATTTACTACCTGCGATTGCGATATATTGCTCTAATAAGGAAGGGAAAAGAGAAACAACATCATTTTTGTTTCCGTCAGCGTCTTTGATGACTCTGAAAAGTGTTTTAACACCTTCCATAAGATTGCTGACACTTTCAATAAGTGTAATGTCTGACGGTTGTTTATTGGTTTCTTCTTCTGTAGCCGGAGAATTGGTTGCGGACTGGAAGTTGTTAAGATATTGCTCGTCATTTGTCCGCTCGTCCCTGGAATGGCCGATGATATTTGTAAATTGACGATCTTGCATTTGAGTAGATCCTACCACGGCCGGCTGAACCTGATTTTTCTTACCTAACAGGAAAGTGAGGATCTCTTTCGGAAAATATACTATCCCTACGAATAAATAGTAAAGGACTACTACTACGAAAATGGCTATAAAAAATAGTTGCCATGAAATGCTGCTGAACATGATCTTTTGCTTTTGTTACAATGCAAAGATGCTATCAGCAAAAAACGATTTTTCACACTTTATACCGACTACGGTAAAATAAATTTCGTGAACTTGTTAGCTATTTAAGCTAAACATCTGATGCGTAGTATCATAGATTTTTGATTGCACATACCGCGCTAAACAAAAGACCAATTGCATCTGAGAAAAGCAAATTATTATTGTAATAAACCAAATTTGGATTATAATCATGAAGCGATTTATTGCGAAGCATAAATACACCATAAATAAGATGTGCTTTTAATTGATCTTCGGAAAGTGTATTTGCTTTGACTGCATTTATTAATATAGGAAAACTGTTATTGAATTGAATTTCAGATCCCGTGGGATAGACTGCAAATAGGCCAGATGCGGGAACATTTGGATTTACACGATTGTTTGCACTTCGCCCAACAAAAGAAGATACAGCCAAATTTAATGTGGGTAAATCATCGTGTAAGATTGGACCTATCATTGAATTTGTAACCGAAGGAAAGTTTTTGAAATTCGCTTCACACAAAATGCACAGAGAATTTATGAGTTCCTGACTATAAATTTTTGTCATAGCAGTAAAGCTATTTTTCAACCAATAATCTATCTGCCTAAAACGTAAAGCTGATGAAAAATAGGCAAAAACCTCAGGATGATGTTGCGATTTCAAAATGACACTGAAATCTTCTATGAATGGATAGATGTCTTTTAAACCTCTAAAGAGAACATTGTCATTTAAAGAGATTTCAATTGGGTTTATTACTGAACTGAATTTATCTATTGTATTGCTAATCGCTGTTGTTGGATTGAAGACTATTGCAAAAGTATTGCTTTCTTCTTCTTGAGAAAGCTCCCAATAAATCATTGCATTTATTGAATCATTCAGATAAATTGAATTTAGCGACAACCCAAAATATAAATGACTTTTATTTACAGAAATAGAATTCTCTTGTTCAAAATGGTTTACCAGTCGTAAAATAGAGCTGCCAATTTCTCTTACAAATGAAAAGTTTTCTCTACCAATAGTTGTTAACGCTAATAAATCAACATACGGCTCAAATAATCGATCATCAGTTCTAAGGTAGGAAGCGATTTTAGATCTTCTATTTAACCTGTCTTCAAAATCTCGCTCACTCCTTCCCTTAATAATCTGAGCCGTTGTCATAAACTCATCTATCGAATGCCTGCGAATTTGAGGCTGCCTTTGTTTTCGGTTTATGGTAACCCCACATTTCAATAAAAATTCCGTAAAAAGATCTTTCCAAGTCATGGGTTACTGCAATCTAAACAAGATGAAAATAGTCGTAAATATAGCTAAGACTTTCATCTTTTTCAATAACATACTATAGCATTAGAGGGCTTTTCTATACTCTCTGTCATCGAATCGAGTATTATTAGGGCATACATCTATTTCATCCATTTTCCCAATCAGGCAGTTCTTAATTGTATCAATAAAGCTCGTCCTGTTCTTTTTCCGTATCCTAATTTCCTGAAAAGTTCTGTAATAATTACCAAGATCAACATCAAAGACAGCTTCAAGATAAGCTGCAATATGTTTTATCTCTGCCTTCGCGTTATTGAATACACCGGTAGAATGTAACCCATACACAAGCTCAATCAATGCTGCCTTTGAGCCAGTCCATGATAGTTTGAACTTTGGCATGTCAATCTTCTCTGTGCTTTTATGCTCCTGCATTTCTAAGTCTGCTAAAGCATTTTTCAGATAACTTTCAAGCATTTCATTTGCCAATAAACGGGCAATCTTGTAATCGTGGCTGGTTGAAAAACTTGGATCATGATCGAACACATGCGGGTCCAGATTGAGGTTAATATCATAAGGCTGCCGGGTAAAATATTTCTCGTCTAAATGTGTAGCATCATTCCGGTAATACTTGTAAAATGCCAGGTTATTATCAAAGAAATATTTCAGTCTATCAAGTTCTTTACTTAGATATTCGCATTGTACTTTATGGCTGCCATTGGGCCTTTCCGTTTCAATTTTCTGCATCTTCAGAAAATATATTAGCTGGCTTGAAAACATTGGCTTTAGCCTTTTAAAGAAATGAATCTCTTCCTCTTCATTTTTAAATTTGTAGTCTTTTATATAAGCTTTCAAAGCGGACATTGAATCGACAACTGCCGCTACAGATCTTGTAGCTAAACACACTTTATTTTCATGTTGTTCAGCTTCTATACTTAGCTTTTCTTCCAGTCTCTCAAACAAATTATTTACAACTTCCATAAACACAATTTTAAGGGTTACTCTATTCTATTGCGATAATGCAATGGCCTTATTGCTCTCGGCACACACTGTTGTAGGGCAGTTTGAACATCCTGAGATGTCACATATTGGCCTTAAAAGGAGTAGAAGTGAAACGTCATATTTGACTTTGGTTTTGCAAAATCAAAAGTAAGTAGGACACTCAAAAATGTTGTTGACCTACATCAATTTTTACCGATAGGAATTTAAATTAAAATTTTCTTAACAACACTAATTAAACCTCTTCCGTATCAGGCTGTGATAACTTTTTCCTTAGTCGGCTCATCGTCGCTTCTTTGACACGTATCATTGAAGCAAGATATTTTTGTGGAACGCATTTAAAATGTTCAGGAAACAGTTCCCCTAATTTGTTATATCGTTCTAAAGCCGGTAGCGATAGGCAGGAATAAAACATGTTTTCAAGATTGATGTAGTATTCCTGCAAAATATTTAATGCTAAGTCCTTGCCTTCCGGTAGAGTAGATAGGACTTGCTCATAGGCATTTTTTGAGATGAAAATAAGTTCGCAATCCGTTATGGCCTGTAAATTAGTAAGGGATGGAATGCCTTTAAAAAAGCTATGCGCCGAAGTGTCAAAATTTCCTGCTAGTGCCACCCATGTTGTTACTTCAATCCCATCCTGTATCAGGTATGTTCTTACCATGCCTTTATTAACAAAATAAAGATTACGGCATATTTCGCCTTCTTTGATTAGAAACTCCTTTTTCTTCAAGGAACGAAATTCTAAAATGGAATATAGCTTATCAAAACTATCATTGGAGAGATTTGATAACCGGTTGAGCGTTTTACGAAACAATTGTATCTCTTCCTTCATCTTTATAAAATTTGATATAAACTAAAACCCTGATAAATACTATTTATAAAGAGCTATATAAAATATTTGCTTGATTTATGATTGGCAGGCTTTATTCTCTTGTTATACTATCAATTGCCTTCTTTATCAAAGGGACTACAATAAAGCCTGTTGGAATTGAAAGCCATAACTCAACAAGAAAATATTTAAAAAACCATGTCTTTATAAAATCAGGTTGCCAGCCTATTCTTGTTAGTAGCAATCCAAAACTCATAATTCCTGACATGGCGATGGAAACAAGTATGGTAAACAAGATGATTGACTGTACTTTAGATAATTTCATCTTTTCCCTTTTTAAAATAAATCTGTTTTTACAAATAGTCCGAAGTTGTTGACATTATAAGAATCTGGTCCGTAAAAATCCTGGATCGAGCCGACTCCAAATTGAACGTTTTTATAAGATAACCCGAGTCGCAGGTTGATTTCGGTTATTTCATGATACCCCAGTTTGGTGTTATAGTTATAAAGCCCCTCAACCCTGGTATAGATTCCCCAGTTTTTTGACAACATTGGTTTGTATTCAAAAACCGCAAGCATCTCAAAATTATACGTTTGAGTCAGGTCGAATCGGGGTAACACAAAAACTGAAACATCCTTGCTGAGCAACAAATATTGCAATCCTGCTGTTGGTCTGACATTCAGAGAAGTAGTGGGAAAATCCATGGCTGACAAGCCCGCTATTACTGAAATACCTTTTAATACTTCAGCAGTCAAACAAGACTGCGATATGAAAGAAGTTATTTGGTTGGCCTGCTCATAACCACTGGCAAAACTTGTGACATTAAAGAATCCAAACTTCGATGTCGGCGAAAACTGTTTGCTTAAGATCAACTGGGTGGAGAACCCTTGATTACCGGCAAGTAATTCAATCGGGATAGGTACTCCCTGTGCCGGGACATTTGCTGTTTTTAAGCTATCCGGAGTTTGGGCAAACGAATCTCCGAATCTTATGCACAAAGCAATGAATAGTAGTAACTTTCGCTTCATTTTTCCCGTTTTTAATCTTAGCAAAAGTACCGGATGCACATTTTAACGGAAAGGATAGGTTAGGCAACTATTCGGACAATTCAATCATTTTTCGATATTCTGTGGGTGCGTAGCCTGTATGTTTTTTAAAGAAACGACCGAAATAGGAAACATCCTCAAACCCTATCTCAAAAGCAACTTCACCAATAGACATATTGTTATTTTGCATTAGGACTTTGGCTTCTAAAATCAGCATTTCATTAATTAAATCTGATGCGGACTTGTCCAGCGTTGATTTTACTGATTTGTTAAGATGATTGGGCGTAACATTCAACTGCGATGCATAAAACCCTACTGACTTATTTTTAGTGACATGGTAATTAAGTAACCGTTTAAATTCCATTACAAGCCGTTCATGGGCTGAGAAGTTAACTCTCTTCCGAAAATCAAATGACCGGGTCATTTCAGCAAGAAAAGTGGTCAGGTAGAATTTTATGATGTCCGCATTTGCCTCACTTTCGTTAAGTTTCTGCATACGCTTAAGCAACACTATTAAATGTTCTGAGTCTTCCTTTTCGAGTTTTATAACGGGCCGGATTAGCCAGTCTGATAGGTCATTTTTAGTGTGAGATAAATAGTTATCAGAGAAATGTAGGTAAAAACCTTCAATATCTTCTGACATAAAAGATAAACTTGTTATTTGCCCTGCTGGCACAACGATTATCATGTTTTGATCAACAGTATAATGATCAAATCCTGCGCCCGCAACAATAGAGCCTTCGGTTACCAAAATAATTGAATGATTTGTCTGCCGATGGGGTGGTAACGGCATTTTTAATTCGTAAGTATCATCAGAAAGTCCATGGATATAAAAATCTAAAAAATTTTTCTTGCTGTATTCTTTAGGATCAAAGTAAGACATGATGATCTTAAATCCATCGTCGTCCTTTAAGGTTGGTATGTTTTTTAATTTTTTCAATCTCGGTCTATCCGATTATATTTATTTAGCTTATGGAAGCAAACATAAGACATAAATAACAACAATAATGATATTAACGGAGCTATTGCTGCTGACATACCTTCAACAGCAATATGGGCTGTTATTGCAGAAGTAAATGTGATGGCAAAGCCTGCATATACCCACTCTTTAATACGATTGGAAACCATTGGCAAAATGAGGGCGAACGCGCCTAATAATTGTGCTACCCCTAACTCAACCCTGAAGTAACCAGGAAATCCTAAATGTTTAAACTCTTCCACTATCATAGGATTTACAAAATATATGATGCCAGCCATTAATCCCGATAATGAAACAATGGTAGTTGCAATCCAATAAGCTATTTTATATCTTTTCATTTTTTCTGCTATTAAAATCTAGGCAAAGGTATCTTCTCCAAGTTTTGATAAAAAGGACTTTGTAGACAACTATTAGGATAAATCAATCATACGCTTGTTTACGTAGATCCGGCCTATCTACAGTTAGCCCAATACGTCATTTAAGACAGAGCAATTTTTTCTACATGGGACTAATCGCCGTACTTCTCATGGCTGCGACAGGCATATTCTCGTGTTTGCCTATTCGCTTATCCTGTGGCTCGTGTAAATAGTAATGCCATGACCATCTGGGTCTTTTATGCAGAAGAGATGGTGTCCATAAAATATTTCGTCCGGAATCTCTCCAGCAACAATTCCACGGTTAATCAATCCCTGCCGATATACCTCTAATTCTTCCCGACTTCTTCCAGGAATCATAAGGTCGAACTGTTCAGAAAATCGGCGGCGATACTGTCCTGTTGTGCTTTGCAAAATATCTTCATTTTTTTCTCCATTAGATTTGAAGAGGAGAACGTGGGTACCCCCTTGCAACTCAATAATGGCAACCTCGCCGCCATAAGCGACAAAAGGAGCGAGTCCAAGTTCCGTATAAAAACGGCAACTGGCTTCTAAATCCGACACTACAACTACAATATGGGCTACGGTCAGTGTTGATATTTCTAGGTTCTTTGTGTTCGTCATGTGCTTCGTCATTTTATCTGTTTCAATGCATTTGGTTTTTTCCAATACCAACGACTGCGAATCATCTTTTCTGTTATTAAAATTTAGGCAAAGATATCTGCTCCAAATTTTGATAAAAAGGACTTAGTAGGCAACTATTAGGAGAAATCAATCATGTACTTGTTTATGTTATCCAAATCAGTTAGCTAACTAACTGACGACAGTTCTCCACAATAATCATTCAACAGATAGTTGATTTCGAGGCAAGTTCTAAAAACGCTATAACGCATTGGTCGACACGAGATATATCGTAATTGCCAATAGTGACGTGCAATTTGTGCTTATTCATTTTCATACAATCAGCGGCTCCGGCTGATCCTATTTTCTTTCTCCTGGGTTTGAGCAAACTTTAAGT
>JABDFN010000055.1 GCA_013286485.1 Bacteroidota bacterium | reverse complement strand
GAAAGCCATCAGATACCATACATACACGAGCGGATACTCAAAATGGATGATTCCAAGTTTATTATGTTACAATCTATCAACTTTCGTGACCCCACGACTATGATTATAGTATCGTTGATTGGTGGCCACCTTGGTATAGACCGCTTTATGCTAGGAGAAACCGGGTTGGGCATTGCAAAACTACTTACTTGTGGAGGCTTGGGTATATGGGCTATTGTAGACTGGTTTCTCATTATGGGTCATACCCGTGAAGTAAACATGCAGAAACTGCAAACAGTTATGTATTAAATCCATGAGACGAGGCAAACTCTATATCATATTGCTCATGGTGCTCATAGCAGGTTATAGTTGGGTGCTGTGCAATTTGTATTTTATACATATTTCACATGTACTCAGCCCATGCTTGTTCCATCTTATTACAGGGTTGCCATGCCCGTCATGCGGCACTACCCGGTCGGTGTTATCATTATTTTACCTGCACCCAGTCGATGCGTTTTATTATAACCCGCTCGGTTTTGTAGTAATGCTCGTATTATGTATAACCCCGTTATGGATAGTATATGATATGGCAGGTAAGCGTAACAGCTTTTATTCTTTTTATTGTAAGACTGAGGCATTTCTCAGGCACAAGTGGGTTGCCATACCACTCATACTTCTTATCATGGTCAACTGGATATGGAATATACATAAATACACCCTGTAAATGCGCACTATAAACTTTAGTTACCAACCCGATGAGTCGGAGGCGGAAAAAGCGTCTAATGGTTATCTCATGTCCCTCATAGCCCTTATGGCGGGCATGCCTCTTCCCATTATCAATCTATTTGCCACCTGTATCTTTTATTTAGGCAATCGTAAAGGCCCCTATTTTGTGCGTTGGCACTGCACGCAAACCCTCCTATCACAGTTTACAATACTCATTATGAATAGCGTGGGTTTCTCATGGACTGTATCAGTATTCTTTGGCAGTGGTATACTTTCAGACACTTACATAGCATACATGCTCACTATCTTTCTTTTCAACATCACAGAGTTCAGCATCACCATATCTGCGGCTGTGCGTGTGCGCAAGGGCCATCATGTAGAGTGGTGGTTTTGGGGCACACTTACTAATCTCATTTGTAAACCCTGATGTCTCCCACTATGCAAAAAACAGTACTACAGTTTTTCACATTGGTGGTCGTCTTCTTAGGGGTGTGGTGGTTACTCAGCCAAGTTCCCTTTACAAAACATCTGCCCGTAGCGCGAATCAACAAGTTTAAAGAGAAAAAGCTGGGCGACTATATGATAGAGAATTGTAAAAAAAACAATTATGAGATAGATACCGACAGCTTGCAGCAATTATTAGACTCATTGAAAAACAGGGTATGTGCTCCCAATGGCATCAATCCTGGCGCTATACACATACACCTACTGCACAATGACGATGTTAATGCATTTGCACTGCCGGGACAGCATATGGTCATCTACACCGGGTTACTAAAATATTGTGACAGTGCCAGTGAGCTATGTGGTATCATAGCCCACGAGATAGGCCACATGCAACACAATCATATCATGAAGCGCATTGTAGAAAACATAGGCATCACTGCGGTCATATCCGTAGCAGGTGGCAATTCTCAAACAGTGCAGAAGATACTTACAACCCTATCATCTACAGCGTTCAGTCGTAAGCAAGAGGTCGAAGCGGATGCCGCTGCCGTGGATTACTTGTTGCGCGCCGATATAGACCCTGCAGGTTTTGGCAATATATTACAGCGCTTCGGCCAAAGGAAAAACGACATACCCAAACAAATGGAATGGCTAAGCACACATCCCAACTCTGCCAATCGTGCGGAAGAAGTATTCAAGCGCTGCAATCGTGTGGGTGCTATGTATATGCCTGTCATAAGCGATAGTAGTTGGCGGATGCTGAAAAGAGTCGCCCAATAACTGCATTCTAAAATTTTCTAATCATTCTAATCATAAGACATCTGCCTTTAGAGGTGATAAAACGTATTTTTTAAGCCTGAGATAAGGCCTATTGGCTTTAATGACATTGAAAAGGTAGAATTACAAAAGCATTAGAAACTAAACTGACTATTGATTGTATATTTACACATATGCCCGCCAGACCTACGCTTAATCCAATAATACTTGAAGCTGAACGGCTCTTTCTGAAAGAGATCAATCCTGATATTATCTATAATCTTTTTACTTTTTATACTGATGAAGAGATATCGCAATTTATGGGTCTCAAGTCTGAAAATGAGATGGAAATAGAAAGAATAAAGTTTGAAGGTGGCAGAACTACCTATCGTACCTCTTTTAAAACTTTTCTGTTGGTTGATAAAGAATCCGGTAAGATCATTGGCCGCGCAGGTTTTCATAATTGGTATGCACAACACTTCAGATCAGAGATGGGATATGATATGGATGAGGAGTATAGAAATAAAGGACTAATGACAGAAGCCATAAAAACCTTGATACAATATGGATTTGATAAAATGGATCTGAATAGAATAGAAGCATTTACTTCCCCAAACAATGAAGCTTCTAAAAAATTACTTACTAAACTTGGATTTAAAGCAGAAGGAATATTAAAGGAGCATTTTTTTAAGGATAACAGGCTCGAAGATTCTGTTTGTTTTGCAATTCTTAAAAGTGAATATCATAAATAATGCACCCATGCTGGTTCCCAACTTTAATCCATTCCCTGTATTAGAAACGAAGCGCCTGGTATTAAGACGCCCTGTGATGGCTGATGTGGATGAGATGTTTATATACAGAAGCGATAAAATGCTGATGCAATATATACCTCACCGCCTGGCTACCCAAAAACAACAAGTAGTTGAAATGCTGAGATTTATTAATAATCTGATTGATAAAAATGAAGGCATTAACTGGGCTATTACTTTAAAAGGGAATGATATCATTATTGGTATGGTGGGTTATGTACATTTCTTTACAGACGACTATCGTGCGGAAATAGGCTATATGCTGCATACACCTTATCATGGTAAGGGCATTATACACGAGGCTATGAAAGCTGCAATGGACTACGGATTTAATGTGCTGAAGCTGCATTCTATAGAAGCGATTGTTAATTGTGAGAATGTGCCGTCAAAGAAAGTGCTGGAGCGTATCGGTTTTTCGAAAGATGCATTCTTTAAAGATTATTTATTTCATGATGGGAAGTTCATAGATGCCAATGTTTATTCGTTTGTAAAAAGTGAATAGATTATTATATCTTTCTTACCTTATGTACGACCTTTGAACATATGTCGTCTTCTGCCAATAACTCTGTTGTTAAATTTATATTCTTCGGTAATTATTTTTATGGTATTTGCGGGGTAGCCTTATCTATCGAGGCGAGTTTGCAGCAATACTTCCTGTTAAATAGTTGGTTGTTCTATCTGATGTCATTTGCCCTTACTACGCTTTTCTATACTAAAGCATACCTGCCGCATACTGAACGCAGTACAGAAAATAAAAGATCGCTGTGGTATTATGAACATAAGAGAACTATGGTATATAGCCAGCTTGTATTAACTGCTATATTATTGTTGGGTTGCGGCTGGTTCTTACTACAAAACTGGCAGAGTGTTTTGCAGATGAAACCTTATGAATGGTTGCTGGTAATAGCATTCCCGGTGGCGGGTGGCTTTTATTATGGATTGGATAATAAGGCATTTGGAAAGTATAATCTCAGAAAAATAGGATGGCTGAAGCCTTTTATTATTGGTTTTGTATGGGCGGGATTAGTTACGGTTTATCCACTGATGTATGCAGATATTGAGAACAAGCAACATTATCTTATCACATTTTTAGGTAGTTTATTGTTTCTTAAGAATTTTATGTTTGTTACCGTGCTATGTATCATGTTTGATATCAAGGATTATGCCAGTGATGTGAATCAGCATATATATACATTTGTGGGACGGGTGGGGTTGCGCAAAACCATATTTTACATTCTCATTCCTTTGTGCATATTGGGGCTTGGATCATTTCTTACTTATGGAACCACGCATCATTTTAGCATGATGAAGATATTGCTGAATACGATCCCGTTTGTATCATTGATATGGGTGGCTTATTCATTGCACAGACGCAAGCAAATATTTTATTACCTGATCTTAATAGATGGATTAATGTTGCTGAAAGCTATTTGCGGTACTATTGCCATGGTATACTTTTAATTGGAACTACAATAATTTATGCAATACACTATTAGAAAAGTGAAACCCGAAGATGCTGTTATCATTGCTGACCTGTCAGTGCAACTGGGGTATAACCCTTCTGCTGAAGATACTGCGTCATATATAAGAGAGATAAGTAAGAATAGTAATGAAGTAATTTATGTAGCTGTCAGTGGCCCGGTTGTTATAGGCTGGATGCATGTTTTTATAACTACAAGACTGGAGTCCGGTATTTTTGCTGAGATTGGAGGATTGGTTGTACATGAGCATTTCAGAGGCAAGGGTATAGGTAAATTACTGATTGAAAAAGCTATTGAGTGGTCCAGGAATAACAAGATCACTACATTAAGGTTGAGAAGTAATATTAAAAGGCATGAAGCACATCAATTCTATAAAAGATCGGGGTTTGTTGAAGTAAAGGAACAGAAAGTGTTTAAAATGGATATTTAGTGCTATTTCCATTGCAGTATTTTATTGTCTGCTATTACATAAATGTGTTTACAAGTTTTTTCTTCTATGGTATGCGTGCCTGTAAACTGCCCGAACGCTGGTAGTATCAAACTGTTTTTTGTTTGTGCGAAACATGATAATCTTATTGACTGGCGGCCGTTCCCGTTCATACGAATAGCGGGGTGTATGTGCCCGTGAATAGTAAAATGCGGTGTGTCTGTTTCATAATGAGAAATAAGAAAGGGTGCGTAATGATAAGCATCTTTATGAAGATGCACGTTCAATGATGTGTAGGTGTCCTCCGGCAATATATCGTGGTTGCCTATAACAAGGCTGATCTGTAATGAAAGATGTGCTTTTCTCCAGGATTGGAAAGCATCTGTTTCGTTGTTTGCTTTACTATGAAAGAGGTCGCCGGCAATAATAAGATGTTCTGCTTTATGTTGTTGTATCAAATCTGCCAATCGTTTTTCGTCCTGCCTTTGTGTATTGGCGGGAATAGCGATCCCATTTTTTCTGAAGTGTGCAGATTTACCCCAATGCAGGTCTGCTACTATCAAGACCTTCTGAGCGGGCCACCATAAAGCTTTTTCAGGTAACAGGTATATCTCTTCGTCTTGTATAACAATGGAGTGCATATTATTCCTCTCTTTCTTTTCTCCATTCATCCCTATGCTTTCGTAACGGGTGATCTTTTGATTTGTTAAATATCTTTTGCCCGTTTTCTCTGCCTGCACGGCGAGCTCTTTGTTCTTCTTCAGGCAAATGCAATTCGTCACGGCATTCTGCACTGCAGCAACCTTCGTAAGTGGAGGCGCAATCTTCACATTGAATAAAGAGCAGGTGGCAGCCATCGTTTTTACAATTCGTATGCGTATCACAGGGCTTACCACAAATATGGCAATGTGCAATGACGTCATCTGTAATCCTTTCCCCGAGACGCTCATCAAAAACAAAATTCTTACCAATAAATTCAAGAGGAAGCCCTTCTTCTTTTGCTTTGCGTGTATATTCTATTATGCCGCCTTCTACATGAAATACATTCTTAAACCCATGATGCAGTAGGTAGGCGCTGGCTTTTTCGCAACGTATACCACCTGTACAGTACATAATAATGTTCTCGTCCTTCTTGTCTTTTAGCATTTCTGCGGCCATTGGCAATTGATCGCGAAAGGTGTCTGATGGCACTTCAATAGCGTTCTTAAAATGCCCCACTTCATATTCGTAGTGATTTCGCATATCTACTACAATAGTGCCGGGTTGTTGTGAGAGCTGATTATACTCTTTTGCTTTCAGGTATTTGCCTGTCCTGGCAGGATCGAAAGAAGGATCGTTAATACCGTCTGCCACTATCTTTGGACGTATTTTCATTCTAAGCACCCAGAATGATCTTCCATCGTCATCTACTGCAATGTTCAGACGAATACCATTAAGCTCGGGAGCGGCATTATACAATGCATCGCTAAATGCTTCATAGCTATTTTCAGGTACGCTTATTTGCCCGTTAATGCCTTCGTGAGCAATATAGATACGGCCAAATACATTGAGTTCTTTGAACTTTTTATATAGCTCGTCACGAAATAGCTGCGGCTCTGTAATGTGGAAATACTTGTAGAAGGAAACTGTTTTGCGTGGCTCTGTCTCGGCCAACATACGCTGTTTCAGCTCCTCATTATTTACCCGGTTGTGTAACACTGGCATGGTGTACCTTCCTTTAAATGAGTGAACAATATTTTTATAAGCTTGCAAAGTTACGTTTTTAGTTGATTGGTTGAATAAGTTGATGGGGTTGAGTAAGTTTGAGTATAAAGTATTTGATATGCGTCTACTGATATTGATATGGATATTGTTTCCTGCTATAGGATTTTCCCAGCCACAGTGGGTTTTGATAGTTAGACCGTTGATCAATTATTTTATGGAAAATTCTGTGCACCTGGGTAATGGCGTGAATTGCTTTGCCATTACCAAGCAGGCAGATTTCAGGAAGATGTTTGGCGTAGCAAAGACGATGGATAATAAAATAGTGGAACCTGATTTTGATAAAGAAAATGTGATAGTTATAGCTGAACCCACTTCTAACCATGATATGGTCATCACTTTTACCGATGCTATGAGAGCCGGTGACTTTATTGAAGTGTATTGTAAGATCGAAAAGAAGAAGTATCCTTTGAGTTATGAAGTAGAACATGTATGTGCAGGGATTATACCTAAATACCCGGGGGTAAAGAAGATGAGGTTCTATGATGAAAGAAGGAAATTGTTGGGCGAGGTGAGAATGAATTAGCTTATAACCAACGCAAAGGGTTGCGCCTGCTCATGAGGATATAGCGTTTCATATTCAACCAGAAGGCGAGTATCATGTAGATAATGAGCGGAGAACCTAATGTCATGAAAGAGATATAGATAAACCACAGCCGGATGCGTGATGTGGCCACACCGAGTCTTTCCCCAATGGCTGTGCATACGCCAAAGGCTTTCCACTCAATAAAATCTTTCATATTTACGAGCTTGTTGTACATGGGGTTATAGTAAAGTTAAGAAATTGCAGTTAGTTTTCAAAAGCGGGGCTCACGAAGTGAAAGTGAGCCCCGTAATTATATGTTTAATTATTTTTTGCTTTAGCTTCAAGCTCGGCGCGTATTACATTCAGTGCGCCACCGGCCTTGAACCATTCGATCTGTAGCTCGTTGTAAGTGTGATTAAGTTTGATATAATCCCTGTTGCCATCTTTATGATGCAATGCCATAGTTAACTGGTCGCCGGGTTTGAATGTAGTAAGGCCTATGATATCGATGGTATCGTCTTCCTGTACTTTATCATAATCAGCCTTGTCAGCAAAAGTAAGTGCGAGCATACCTTGTTTCTTCAGATTGGTTTCGTGTATGCGTGCAAAGCTTTTTACGACAATAGCACGAACACCAAGATGACGAGGTTCCATAGCTGCGTGTTCGCGGCTGCTGCCTTCGCCGTAGTTCTCATCACCCACGACAACAGTACCGATCTTAGCTGCTTTATATGCGCGCTGTACATTGGGCACTTCGTCGTATTCACCTGTCAATTCGTTCTTTACTTTATTCGTTTCCATGTTGAATGCATTGATGGCGCCAATCAACATGTTGTTAGAAATATTATCGAGGTGACCACGATATTTTAACCATGGCCCTGCCATAGATATATGATCTGTAGTGCATTTACCGAATGCTTTAATCAGTAGTCTTAAGCCTTGCAGGTCAGTGCCTTCCCATGCAGGGAAAGGATGCAATATTTCCAAACGGTCGCTATGCGGATTAATGATAATTGATACCTGACTGCCATCGGCGGCAGGTGCCTGGTAACCGGGATCTTTTACATCGAAACCATGAGGTGGTAATTCATAACCTCTTGGTTCATCCAACATTACTTCTTCTCCTTTTTCATTTTTCAATTTATCTTTCAGCGGGTTGAAACTTAGTTTACCTGCTAAGGCAAAAGCTGTAACAATTTCAGGTGAGGCCACAAATGCATGTGTGCTTGACAAACCATCGTTACGTTTTGCAAAATTGCGGTTGAAAGAAGTAACTATTGTGTTTTTACGTTTAGGATCATCTATATGACGTGCCCACTGACCGATGCAAGGGCCACAAGCGTTTGCCAAAACAATACCGCCCATTTGATCGAATGTGTTTAACATGCCATCGCGCTCGATGGTATAACGCACCATTTCTGAGCCGGGTGTAATTGTAAATTCACTTTTCGCTTTCAATCCTTTATTTAAAGCACCCTGTGCTATATGTGCAGAACGTGAAATGTCTTCGTAAGATGAGTTGGTGCAAGAACCAATGAGTGCCACTTCCACATCATCAGGCCAGCCATGCTCTTTAACAGCTGCAGCCATTTTGCTAATGGGTGTTGCCAAGTCGGGTGTGAAAGGCCCGTTTACATGAGGCTCCAAGTCATCGAGATTTATTTCTATAAGTTGGTCGTAATATTTTTCAGGGTTTGCATACACTTCAGTATCGGGACGTAAATCATCTTTAATAGCTTCTGCGAGTGTTGCAATATCTGCACGATTGGTAGCACGCAGGTAATCGGCCATTTTACTATCGTAAGCAAAGAGCGAACAGGTAGCACCTATTTCTGCACCCATGTTACATATAGTACCTTTGCCTGTGCAACTGAGTGTTTCAGCACCTTCGCCAAAATATTCTACAATTGCGCCAGTGCCGCCTTTTACCGTGAGGATACCAGCTACTTTTAAAATAATATCTTTTGCACTTGTCCAGCCGCTCATACGACCGGTTAATTTAACACCGATCAGTTTTGGCATCTTCAATTCCCATGGCAGACCAGCCATTACGTCTACGGCATCTGCACCACCTACACCTATTGCTATCATACCTAAGCCGCCAGCATTTGGCGTATGGCTATCGGTGCCTATCATCATACCACCTGGGAAGGCATAATTTTCAAGTACTACCTGGTGAATGATACCGGCACCTGCTTTCCAGAAACCAATACCATATTTATTAGAGATAGACGCCAAGAAGTCATACACCTCTTTATTTACATTTATAGCAGTTTGAAGATCTTCTGCCGCACCTACTTTTGCCTGTATCAGATGGTCGCAATGCACAGTGCTGGGTACTGCAACAGTAGCGCGTCCGCATGTCATGAACTGGAGAAGCGCCATTTGCGCGGTAGCGTCTTGCATAGCAACACGATCGGGTGCGAAATTTACATATGCCTTGCCTCGTTCGTATGTATGAGCAGCAGGGTAGTATGTATGAGCGTATAATATTTTTTCTGCCTGTGTTAGCGACCTGCCTAATAATTTACGTGCAGCTGTAACTTTTTCGGGTAATTCTGAGTAAACTTTTTTAATAAGATCAATATCGAATGCCATATTCGGGTGAGAATTTGTTAAAAGCGTTGCGAAGTTACGTAATTGAGTTGAATGGTTGAAAGGTTGAATTGTTGATTTTGTTAAAATGTAGTGGCTTGTTTTCCCTTAGGCATTTCCGTTTTGGTTCCGCTTTGCTTCCGCATGTAAAATTAATAATATGAGCTATGGGAGCTGTTTTGACGTTGTTTGCTTCCTATAATTAGAAAAAAGCGGAAGCGGAAGAATGTAGCTAAGAGGAAGATGTTATGAAAAAAAATGAATTAAAAAATGTGAACATAAGTGATAGTTTGTGGCATAAAGTTACGACACCGAAATGGGTCAAAACAAATATTTGTTTTGTTGCATTGTTTTAGATGTGTTATGATAAATAGATGTTATAGGAGATTGGGTATTGTGAAATATAAATGGCAAATAAGCCAATACTTTTTCTGTAAAAATTAATATTTTTATTTTTTAGCCAAATGAAATACATAGCTATAATATTAATCTTAAGTTTAGTATCAATACAATTAACTTCTTGCAAAAAAGATAAGTCGTTCCAAGATAAATTAATGGGTAGGTGGCATGATAATAATTATGATGTTGTGATATTCAATCCTGATAAAAGCGGATCTGTAAAAATATCGGGTTATCAAACTGAGGACTTTAGCTGGCAAATACAAAGCACTCGTGATATACTAATCACTTATGACCCTACAACCAGCGAAGTCTGGACAGTACTCTCTCTTGATGATAATAATTTTAGTTTTATGCAAGGTAGCAACGGGCCTATAAATTGTACACATTAGCTAAGGAGCATGTGGGTAAAGGAAAATGAATCAATTGTACTAAGCAGGGATATGATTAGATAAAACAAGCTCGTTTTCGGTATAGGTATTGAAATAAGCCAGCCCACCAATAAACCAAACACAGACATAAGAGCCATCAAATTCTTCAGAGCCTTTTTGTTTATTGACAGTATCGATAGTCATATCTACACTACCTGATTTAAGATGAACTGTATCATCTACTTTAAACTTAGGTTCCATAAGAATAAATTTGGAATACAAATATAATTAATAATTTGTATTTATCTGTAAGTATCTTATTCTTTTACAAACTTACTTACCTGCAAATTGCCTGTTTCGTTTTTGAGGATAATTAAGTAACTACCCACAGCCAATTGAGAAAGGTCTATTTGGGTGCTTGTTTTAAGAATAGAACTTCTCAATATTGTTTTGCCCAGCATATCAGTAATGACCAGTTGCAATGGTTCTGAAATATGTGTATGAAGATCTACAACCAATCTATCTTTTACCGGATTAGGATAAATCTCTGTATACTGAGTTTGTACATATTGCACATCAGTTGGTGGCAAAACAGATAAATTATCTACTGTTAAAAAAGAACATTCACCAGTAAGGCAAACATTATGGACGCGATTGTATTTGTTGATATAAGTAGGCACGAAGTAGATAATAGCAGTATCTGGTATTTGTGTATTGATATAATTAATAGTGCAGGTAAATGGAGTATATGAGGTATTTGTTGTTAAGGCTGCCAACCCTGTGGCAATAGTATCGTTCTGGTTTAAAGAAGTGTTCCATTTGGTCATAAATACTAAAACATATGCTGTATCATAATTATAAGGAGGTGCTACCTGGTTATTAATGTATTTATAATAACCAGTGATGCCTGCGGGTCTGGATGCAATAGAAGATCTTTGTTTTACCCAATCGTTATTTTCTCCCTGGTAAGAACGGGCTATTGTTAAAGCATAAGAGCCGTGCTCTGCATTAGAGTCTTGCCATGCACCATATATATTATTGATGGGCATTGCCGTACCGTTGAAGTAATGCGTCCAATTATTAAGCGTGAGATTACCGCTATTAGTTGTCCAATTTTCAAAATCCAAATTGGAGAGTTGCGCAAAACTTAAGATTGTAATTATTGAAAAGGAAGTGGTAAAGAATAGTTTTTTCATATAGGGTAGTTTTATATAAAGTTAAGGAAGTTTTAGAAAGAAAAAACTAAGTACGAATGAAATTATTTCGGGTATTCGAAATTTGTTTTTTCCTCTTTCATTTTTATGGGACGTACTTCGATGCTTACGTTTGTATTGTATGCAAATTCGGGGTTGCCTTTGGCAATTTCAATTGCTTCATTTATATCGTTTGCAAGGATGTGGTAATAGCCTACCTGTGTAATCCCTGCCTGATCGAATGGGGATTCTTCCCATTTGCCATTTGGATTTGTAATAGTTACACCTTGTCTTATGAGTGGCTGCGCCGCGATCAGTTTTTTCTGTTGCGTGAGCTTGCCAATGTACACTTCGCATGCACGAACAAATTCCAGGTGTTTTTCAGAAGAAAATGAGGCTTTAGAATCGCCATTGTTTCGGATCAATAACATAAACTCTTTCATGAAACTTTTTTTAGAGGTTGCTATATACAATATATATGCAAGTTACAATTTGTAATGAATAGCTGATAGGCATTAACTATTTGGTAATGTCAATTGTGTAACGTATTTTTACGTTATATAGCTTATTTGATAGTTGTATATATTGTTAAAGTGTGCTATATGGATTGTTAAAGTGATTTGCGAGATAATGCCTTTAACAATTGTAGTGTATAGTTTAGTGTTTGATTCATTTATTCACCAATAAAAACCTTTTTATGAAAAAGCATTTTACACTTTCGCTATTACTGATCGGTGTTTGCCAGGTAATAGCACAATCACCTGTACATTACAAATTTGCCAAGCAGGAACAGGCCTATGCTGTTGCTATGCAATTACTGAATCGTCCAACTACTATCGCTGCAAAAACAACGCTCACTAAAGAGCGGCTTATAGGCAGCAGGTATAGCACAAATAATTTCAGGCCTATGCTGAACATCTATGACAGCTCTGTATATAAATACAGTGGTAATAATGGTTCGCAATTTGACCTGAATGCATTGCAGTATAATTTTCCTTCAACACAGTTTGATTATGACCTACCAATGGTTGACGAACATGGTTACCATGTTACAGCACCTGAGGTGATGTGTGATACCGCGATCGGTAAAAACGCCGGTAACCTGGGACATCTTGTACTTGCCAACACTACTATATCGGGATATGATATGAATGGCATGCTGGTAAGCTATTCAAGTGTGAATATAGATACTTCGTATACGCCAAGTATCAGTTATTATAATACTTATGATGGTGCAGGTAATGTAACAGCAAGTATTAGCTTTAACACCCATAACGGTACTACCTGGGACACATCCGGAGAAAGGTATTTTGCTTATAACGGATCGGGGCAGTTATTAGCTGACAGCAATTATTCGAAGAGCGGGAGCACCTGGTATGTGTCTAATAAGGTTACCTATGCCTATGATGGAAGCGGGCATATAAATCATATACAACAATATACCAGTAAGAGCCCTATAGCGTTATTGAAGTACACAGGAAAAATCGATCTGACTTATTATACTGATGGCAAATTAGAAACGATCTATACATCAAAAGATACAGGAACCGGTATGTACCTCAATTATGCAGATACTTTTGGCTATGCCGCAGGGTATAACTATTTTAATTTTTATGAAAGCTACGGTTATACTGATTCCGGATGGAAGCCAGTGAGCAGTACTACTAAGCATATAAACGCTGCTGGTGTACCCGATACGGTTTATAAGTCTGAACTCATATATTTTTTTGACACAACCGGCGCATTGTTAGGGTCTCAGTATTTGTATTTTAAAGACATAATTACTTACAATGTTCATAATGATCCGGTACGGTATGTTGATTATATAGACTGGGGGAGTGGTTATAGTGATAATTCTGATCAACATTTCTATTATGAGCCGGCTACTAATATTGCTAGTACACTTTTAGAATTTCATGTTATAACATATCCGAATCCGGTAAAAGAAAATATTTACGTTGTACCAGGTGAGAATGCCAGAAACAAACGAGTGAACATACAATTATGTAATGCCGAAGGCAGATTACTAAGAAGTATGCAGGTGGTATGGCAAGGCCAACCAATACAAATGTCTGTTGCTGAGCTGGCAAGCGGGGTATATTATATATCTGTTTGTGATACTAGCGGGGATAAAAGCACCGAAAAAATAATAAAGGAATAAATATTATTAAGAGATAGTTTTATGTGGGGGCTTAAGCCCCCGCATTGCTATAAAATTTCTTTTATACAAAGATCAGAGTCATTTCACAGTCTACCTGTGTAAATTCCGGTTGCCTGTCAGCACGGAGATCCTCATCTCTAAAGCATTTCACTATTTGGTAGTAACGGTCATAGCCACTCACCATCAACAGTTGTTTAAATGTTTGAGGGCTTTGCGGCAAAGCGTAAAACTGTCCTTCATTCATCCTTGACGGCACTACAAAATCTCTTGCTCCTTCAGGGGTGGATTTGATCAAAAAAGGTGTTTCTATATCCCAAAATCCTTGTGAATCTAAATAATTACGCACTGTCCTGTTCACTTTATATCGCAACTCCATATTACGTTTCAGCGTAGGTCTCCGCAAGTCCATATATCGGTACTTCATGCGCAGTTCATCACCACCGTCCGTTTCTTCTTCTATCGTAAATGGCGGCACAGATGAAATATTCATAATGGCAAAATCATCTACCGAAATTTCTACATCACCGGTGGGTAGCTTCGCATTTTT
>JABDFN010000054.1 GCA_013286485.1 Bacteroidota bacterium | reverse complement strand
TCTAATTGAGATACATAACCGCTCAGTTCCTGACCCAGTGTGAGCGGGGTAGCATCCATAAAGTGTGTGCGACCTATCTTTACTACGCTCATATACTGCTTTGACTTTGCAGCGAGCGTATCGCGTAGTTTTTTAATGCCGGGTATGGTTGTGTCTGTCAACATTTTGTATGCAGCAATGTGCATAGCTGTAGGGAAGGTGTCGTTGGATGACTGAGATTTATTTACATCATCGTTGGGGTGAATGAATTTTTCTTTGTCGGTGAGTTTGCCGCCATGTAATACATGTGCACGATAAGCAACCACCTCGTTCACGTTCATATTGGATTGTGTGCCCGAACCTGTTTGCCAAACCACCAGTGGAAATTCTTTATCCAGTTTGCCTTCCAGTATCTCGTCACAAACTTTGCCTATCAGGTCAGACTTTTCTTTCGGCAAAACACCGAGGTCTGTATTGGTGAGGGCAGCTGCTTTTTTTAGATAGGCAAAGGCTTTTATTATTTCTTTGGGCATCTTATTGATGTCCTGTGCAATTTTAAAATTCTCGATAGAGCGTTGTGTCTGGGCTCCGAAGTAGGCATCGGCAGGTACTTTTACCTCGCCCATAGTATCTTTTTCAATGCGAAAATCCATGATATGAATAATTGTCCCGATCCGAACATTCGGATTATCGGGAGTGCAAAGGTATTGAAACAGATAGTCAGGGGCAATGTTCATGAAAAAATTATTGTGTTTCTTATTGATTATGCTGATTCTATTTTATTTTGTCACCTCTTAATTACTATATATGAAAAAAGTTTTTTTGTTCGTGAGCCTTATTGTTACTTATTGTTCTGTACTACAAGCGCAACCATCTATTGAATACAGTTCTGCATTTGAAGAATCGAGCAGTGGTGCCAATAAAATATTGCAAATGAAAAACGGCAATACTTTTTTACTGCATTTTTCCAAACAAGGTATAGATGTGAATGTTTATGATAAGAAAAGGGATAATATTTCTAAAACTTTGCTCACAAGCGATCTCTGGGATGCGTCACAAATGCCCGCAACCAGCCTTGAAGGTTTGTATGAGATAAATAGTCAACCTGTAATTTTTTTATCACAATTTGTAGATAAAGAATATTGTTTATTCCGCATCATATTAGACCCTGAAACCGGTAAAGTATTGAAAGAAAAAAAGCTGAGTAGTTTCCCGATAAGCACGAAGTTCACTTTAAGACGGGGTGAAAAAAGTACGGGGGAATTTGTAATTGCAAAAGACCCTTATTCGGACTGTTATGCGGTTGCATACTATGATGATGAAGCCGAGACTCTAAATGAAAAGATAAGGGTAGTACACTATAATGGCCAAAACAAAAAAATAGGTGCGGGTTACCTGGAACTGCCTAAGGGCAAATATAAATACATCAATTTCGTAGCAATGGCCGTGATCGGTGATAAGCAAGTGAATGTTTGCACTTACGGATATAATTCGAAAAAGGAACTTGGTGAAGATGCGAGAGTGATCATATCAAAGCTAACTACCGGAGATTCTGTGTTTGTGAATAAAGAATTAGATTTTTCTGAGGATTTCAGAAGTACGCAGGCGATCATGAAATATAATCCCGGTACCGGCATGCTGAACCTGCTGACCTTAACCAGCTTAAAAAGCAAACACAATACTACTTATTACCTGGCGCTGATAAATTATATAGACCCGGCAACATTGTTCGTGACAACCACCGCCCCCATCTCTACTAATAAAGCTTCTGAGTATATGCAGTCTCATTTGGATGTAGATGCTTACCAGGGTTTACCGCAGGATATGATCATCAATCCTGACAATTCAATAACGGTATTAATGGAATCGAACACCCAGGAAATTATAACACACAATAATTATACTACATACAGAACTTACCTGGGGAATATAGGCCTTACAGTGATGGATACAAGGGGGAAAGAAAAAGAAGGTGCTGCTATATTGAAACTGCAATATGCAGAATGGCTGATGAACCCGCTGTACCTGCATTATAAACATGAAGGTTTATGGTCGTATAATGAGAACAGGGCCATGTTAAGAAAAAACTATAACGCTTTTTTGTCTTTTGATTATGTAAGTACAAATGCTAACCGCTATATCATGTTCAATGACAGGCCAGAAAATTTTGACCGTGATGAAAAGAAAAAAAGAAAGCTACTGGAATACCCCGACCGTTCAAACACCATTTGCTATAAATTGAACAAAGGTGATATGGAGAAGTTTTATTTATTTGGAGAGCCAACAGATGACAGGCAAAATAATTATTGCAATATAGAAGCATCTAATTATTTACCTGAAACTAAAACATACGCTACCATTGTGATGAAAAGAAATGGCAAGGATGAAGACTCGCATATAGCATGGGTAAAGTTTGAATAGCCCGAATACTAGCTGGGAGCAAATAGATCGAGGAAATAAAAGCCGCTGTTCCAGTTGTCGTTGTTTGTAGCAGGTGCATAGCTTTTGTAAACTATTTCGCCTTGCTGAATAGGAATAGGAGAAGAAAAGAAAGGTGTGTTATAGACAAAACTGTGGAACTCACCATTCTCGCCACAAGGATCAACATTTGCGGGTATGTCATTGAGTAATGCAGTATCTATTTTTCTGCCAAGGAATTCTTTACCGAGGTATTTTTCACTCACGCAAACGATAATTGCTTCGATGCCAGTTTGTTCAACTAACTGGACCAGTTCTTTTGTGTTTCTTTTCCACAGCGGGAACAATCCTTTAAAACCAATACCTGCCAATTGTTGTTCGCGGTATATTTTCAGATCCTCCAGGAAAATGTCTCCATAAGCTGCAGTGGTAATGCCTTCAAGCTTTAGTTGTTCTAAAGCATTTCGCATGGCGTTTTTGTAGAGTTCATCGTTAGGTGAAGGAGGTAGTTTTACTTTTATAAGTGGTAAACCTATTTTTTCTGCCTGTATGTCTAGCAGTGATTCTCTTATACCATGCATGAATATCCTATCGTGCTCAGCGTTGATTGTGGTGAGTAGGTGTGTTACGCTGTACCTGTTATCTTGTGATAATAAGTGAAAAGCAAGAGCAGCGTCCTTACCCGAACTCCAATTCAATACTGTATTTATAGCGGTACGATTCATTTATGTGCAAATCAATGTAAATTAGCCGAATAAAATCTCTTTCATGCCAAATGCTGTTATTACGGGAGCTACGCAGGGTATAGGCAAAGCTATCAGTGAAAAGTTGCTTGCAGAGGGTTTTGATATTGCCATTTGTGCACGCACCCAAAAAGACTTGCAGCAATTGCAAAAACAATGGGCCAATAAATACCCGACGTCGAAAGTTTTTATTTATAAAGCAGATCTTGGTGAAAAAGAAGAAACGTTAGCTTTTGCCAAGTATGTACTATCAGTATTTACGAACATTGATATTCTTGTAAACAATGCGGGTAATTTTTACCCGGGTAAACTTGCCACAGAAGCAGATGGTCACCTGGAAGAATTGATGACTGTACATGTATTCAGCGCTTATCATATCACCAGGAAATTACTGCCGGCTATGAAAAAGAAAAAAGGAGGACATATATTTAATATGTGCTCTATAGCCAGTTTAAGAGCTTACCCGGGTGGGGCTTCTTACGGCATTGCGAAATACGCACTTTTAGGATTTTCTGAAAACCTGCGCGAAGAGCTTAAGGAAGATAACATTAAGGTTACGTCCATATGCCCAGGGGCAGTATATACCCGTTCGTGGCAAGGAGCCGGATTGCCGGCCAGCAGGTTCATAAAACCGGAAGATGTGGCTGAGACGGTTTGGAGTGCATTTTCCCTATCAACAGGGGCCGACCTGGAAATTATTGTAATAAGACCACAGAAAGGGGATATTTAACATGCTTTTTAACGGAGTTTTAAGAGTTTATCTTACCCAAAAACACCTTCAGCAGCTAATTTTGTAAGGCTGCATGGTTAGATCTATACATCATTTATTTATTGTAACTGCTTGCCTGTTTTTTACAGCTTGCGGGTACATGAGTATTGCTCAAAATGTTTCTTTTACCGCCCAGGCAACTACAGCTAAAATAGGTGTGAAGGACCAGGTACAACTTACATATACCATTCAGAATGTACAGGACCTAAGAGCATTGGGCGGTCCCGAAGGAGATAATTTTAAAGATTTTGAAATAACAGGGGGGCCCTTTCAGTCTCAAAGCACACAGATGTATGTGGCTAATGGCCGTATGGTGCAAACCAGCAGTTATTCAATAACGTTTGTTTTACGTCCGAAGCGCACAGGTAATCTTACCATTCCTCCGGGTGTTGCAAAAGATGCTGCAGGACATAATTATCAATCCAATAGTGTTTCTATACAAGTAGTGAATGGAAGTCTTGCCAATGCGCAACCGCGCGGTAATCAAAATCCGTTTGATGATCCTTTCGATGATCCGTTTGCGGCAATGCAACAACGCCGCATGCAACAACAACAAAGGCAGCAGCAATTACAGCAGCAGCAAAAGCCAGTGAATATGGACGATATCAACAAAGACCTTTTTATTAGGGTGGTTGTTGATAAAAGTAAAGTGCATGTTGGTGAACAAATAACAGCGAGCTATAAATTATATGCAAGGATTCCTATGCAAATGGGAATTTCGAAACTGCCTTCTCTGAATGGTTTCTGGACACAGGATTTTGAAATGCCAAAGGGGAATGTGAAACCAATAGAAGAGGTGGTGAATGGCAAGAAATACCAGGTATTTGTTTTGAAAAAATCTGCCTTGTTCCCGCAACAAACAGGAACGCTGGAATTGGACCCCGCAGAGGCGCAAGGGGTAGCCCGTATCATTCAGCAAGTGCAGCAACGTAATCCGTTTGCTGACTTTTTTGATGATCCTGCCATGCAAAAGGCTATGGGCAGTATGATGATGAATGATCCTTTCTTCAACAATGCCTTTTTTAATCAAATGGCATATAGAGATGTGCAGGTGCACTTGAAGAGTACGCCTGTGAAAATAACTGTTACTGCATTACCGGATAAAGGCAAACCGGCTGACTTTGGCGATGCCGTAGGTGATTTTAATATTGCTAATAAAATTGACAAAAAAGAACTGACCACCGATGATGTTGCGAATTTAACTATCACCATTACCGGAAGCGGTAATCTTAAACTAATAGAGGCTCCGAAACTCAACCTTCCTAACGGGTTAGAATCTTTTGATCCGGCAATTATTGATACGATCACAGGCCGCAGCACAACTATAAGCGGGTCTAAGATCATTACCTATGCTATTACACCGCATACGCCCGGAGATTATCAAATACCAGCGATACCATTTTCTTATTTCAATCCACAAACGGGGGCTTATGTGTCTTTGTCTACACAGCCTATTACCTTACATGTGAAACCCGGAAAGCATTATAATCCAAACGTGCCATCTGCGAGTAATAATATTGCGTTGAAAGACATACACAATATTGAGACCAAGTCATTGAAGGCGCTTACATTTAATGGTAAACCTTTACTGTACACACCCGTTTATTGGTCTATGTATGGATTGCCATTGCTTGCATTTGTTGGTATGTTGTTCTGGAAACGCAGGGAAGAAAAATTGTCTAAAGACATAATAGGATTGCGCAGCAAACGTGCTAATAAAGTAGCCTTAAAACGGTTGGTGACCGCACAGAAATTATTACAGCAGAATAGCGAGAAACCTTTTTACGAAGAAGTATCTAAAGCGATATGGCTGTACCTGAGTGATAAATTGGCTATACCATTATCTTCTTTGTCGCGGGAAAGTGCTACTGATGCACTTGCTATGCGTAAAGTATCTGAAGAGCTACAGGTAAGATTGAATAAAGTAGTATCTGAGTGTGAAACAGCATTATACGCTCCGACTATGGGTGTTAAACAAATGCATACTACCTATAAAGATGCTGTAAAAATATTGAGTGACCTGGAGGAAGCTGTGTAATTCATGAATAAAATTCTTTTCATAGTAGTAACTACATTATTTTCCCTGCAAACGATAGCTGCGGAACAATATGATACATGGTGGAAGAAAGGCAATGATTTTTATTCTCAAAAACAATTTGACAGCGCAGTTTTTTATTATGAGAAAATTGCTTCATTGCGCCCTGATGATGCAACGGTTTACTATAACCTGGGCAATGCATATTACCGCAGTAATAAAATAGGATCTTCGGTTCTTAACTATGAAAAGGCTTTGCACATCGACCCAAACAATAAAGATGCAAAAGATAACCTGGTACTTACACAAAACCGCATTGCAAATAAAGTAGCAATAGTACCTGATATATTTTTTGTGAACTGGTGGAACAGTATTACGCAACCTTCTAAAGCATTTACCTGGGCAATGGTATGTTTAGTTTTGTTTGTTTTGATACTGGTATTACTTTGGATAAAAAGGATACAAAAACGTAGTATTCCTTCTCAGCTCACAGGATTTTTATGGGTATGCTGGGTCCTCTTTCTTGTTTTCGCATTTTTTGCGGCGGATAATGCAACAGATAGTGGCACTGCAGTAGTTATGCAAAATGATGCACCCCTGCTAAGTACATTGCAAGGTAAAACACAAAGCCTGGTGCCGGAAGGCACAACAGTGCAAATAAAAGATGTAAAAGGCAATTGGATGGAAGTTCGTCTGCCTGACGGGCATGTGGGATGGATGCAACAAGGCCTGCTTTCTAAAATTTAGGTAGTATTCGTTATTTTTTGTTGGTTTGCAATATGATAAACTATTGGGTGAAAACACCCAAATGGCTCAAGCGATTTTTTCCTCAATCAGTGATCTGGAGTATGCCTGCAGAAACGGAGCCCGCTGTATATCTTACGTTCGATGACGGGCCACACCCAACTGTCACCCAATTTGTATTGGAACAATTAGGGAAATACAATGCAAAGGCCACCTTTTTTTGTATTGGTAAAAATGTAGTGTTGCATTCAGGTGTTTATAAGCAAATAATACATGAGGGCCATACAGTGGCTAATCATACTTACGATCATTGCAATGGCTGGCTTGTAAATCCGGAAACCTATTTAATGAATATCCAAAAAGCTGCTGAATATATTGAAAGCCATTCTTTCCGGCCGCCATATGGAAGAATAAAAATTTCACAAGTGAAGAAAATGCAACAGGCACAAGTGCCTTGGAAGATATATATGTGGGACGTGTTGAGCGCAGATTTTGATACAGAAATAACCCCGGAAAAATGTTTAGAGAATGTGATCAGCCACATAGAGCCCGGATCTATAGTTGTTTTTCATGATAGTGATAAAGCGTGGGAACGTATGAGTCATGCGCTCCCTAAAGTGCTTGAATATTGTGTGAAAAAAAAATGGAAAATAAAAGCATTACCTGCTTATTGAAATGACCATACAGATGAGGAATGAATAAAACAGCATTTTTTTCTTTTAAAGCAAGAATTGATATAATTGGGGTAAACCCATTTGTTTTTGTACCGAAATCAGTGCTGAATAAGGTATTTAAGCAGGCAGGTAAGGAGAAAGGGAAAATCCCTGTAAAAATTAAGATTGATGGCCATGATTTTATTCAAACATTAGTAAAATATAGCGGAGATTGGAGATTGTACTTGAATACACCTATGAGGAAGGCTGCACGTAAAGATGTAGGAGATACTGCAATATTTGAAATCAGGTATGATCCTGATGAAAGAAAAGTGGCAATGCACACAAAGCTGAAAGAAGCTTTGAAGAACAATAAGGATGCTAAAAAAGTATTTGACGGACTGGCTCCTTCCCGCCAATTGGAAATATTGCGATACATTTCTTTTCTAAAAACAGAGGCATCTGTAGATAAAAATGTAGTTAGAGCAATCAATTTTTTATTGGGTAAAGAACGTTTTATAGCGAGGGATAAGCCATAATTAAAATATATAAAGTTTTAAAACAACCAAAAGGTTATTCTTTATAATGATATACATTGATACTCATACACATTTGTATGATGAGCAATTGAACCCTGATGAAGATGCGATGGTACAGCGTGCTGTAAATGGCGGTGTTGCAAAAATGTATATGCCCAATTGCGACAGCAGTACGGTAAGCAGTATGCTGCGCATTGCAGACAAATGGGCACAAAATTGCTTTCCGATGATGGGCTTGCATCCTACTTATGTAAAGGATAACTATAAACAAGAATTGGACAGTGTGAAGCAATGGCTGGGGAAAAGAAAATTTTATGGGGTCGGGGAGATAGGCCTGGATTATTATTGGGACCTTACCTATAAAGCTCAGCAAATAGAGGCATTTGAGTTGCAAATTGATTGGGCATTGGAGTATGACCTTCCCATTATTATACATAGCCGAGAGTCAATTCAGGATTGTATTGACATTGTTAAGAAAAAACAGAACGGTAAACTGAAAGGGATCTTTCATTGCTTTGGGAGTAGTATAATTGAGGCAAGACAAATAACAGAACTCAGTTTTTATATGGGCATTGGTGGCGTGGTAACATTTAAAAAAAGCAATTTACCCGAAGTGCTAAAAGAAACAGGGTTGTCGAATATTGTTTTGGAAACTGATGCCCCATACCTGGCACCTTTGCCTTACAGGGGCAAGCGAAATGAGAGCGCATATATACCATTGATCGCAGGGCAAATAGCTACCATAACTGGGATGCCTGTAGAGGAAGTAGCTACTATAACAACGCGAAATGCTGAAATGGTTTTTAATAAGTGAATCGATAGATTAAATTTCTGAAATGATCAGGGTCCCATTGCATTTTTCAAAACCAAATCATTATTTTTATTTTCTACTAACAATCTGTAAATATGTTCATTGGACATTTTGGTCTTGGCTTCGGGGCCAAGAAGATCAATAATAGACCTTCTCTGGGCACACTTTTCATGGCAGCACAATGGCTCGATCTAATCTGGCCCATTATGTTAATACTTGGTATTGAAAGGGTAGAGATTCAACCCGGCAATACTGTTGTTGCTCCTTTAAATTTTGTTTATTATCCATATACCCATGGCTTGTTCTTTGTGCTGATATGGTCGTTGTTATTTGGGTTAGTATATTATTTATTTAAAAAAGATGCAAAAACTGCATTCTTCCTTGGTATATTAGTTTTGAGCCATTGGGTGCTTGATTTTATTACTCATGGACCCGATCTGTCTTTATTTCCCTGGATGGATAAGAAAGTAGGCCTTGGTTTATGGAATTCTTTCGCCGGAACCATTATTGTTGAAGTGGCTATATACGCCATAGGGGTTTATATGTATTATACAGCTACCAAAGCAAAAAATAAAACCGGCATTTATAGTTTTTGGATCCTCGTGGCATTTCTCTTTCTTATACACATGATGAATTTGTTTGGCCCTCCGCCAACAAAAGTAGAGCCCCTTGCTTATGCAGCATTGATACAATGGCTCATCATTCTGTGGGGGTATTGGATCGATAAGAACCGAGTGGCTGTTTAAGTATTTTATTTAAGAAAAACACCTTACAATAAACTGTTTTGGCTGAGAGGCAGGTCCCTAAACCTACCTTCCTAATATCTTGATCATCAATAAAAGAGTGATGTCTCAAATTTCCTACTCACGAATACTAACTACTCTTTAATTTGCAAGAACTAAAATTTACGTCGTAAATATAATTAAAACTATAGGCCTAACAGAAAGTTTATCGAACCGGTTTATTGGAGATTTTAGATTTAATTGCTTAAATAACAATAATCAACAAATATAGTGTCTACCTATTTCTCACGTTGTTTTAATACCGCTTCTACTTCTTCCAGCGACACCTCTTTGGTTTTCAGCAATATTAAAAAGTGAAATAGCAGGTCTGCCGCTTCGTTTTTGAAGAGTTCTACATTATTATCTTTCGCCTCAATAACAAGCTCCACTGCTTCTTCACCAAGCTTTTGTGCAATCTTATTAGTGCCTTTTTTGTAAAGTGTATTAGTATAAGAAGCTTCAGTATTACTGTTAATACGTTGATTGATCCTTGACTGAAGGCGATATAAATATCCTTTTGCGGTTTGTTCTTCAAAACATGTTGCCTGTCCTGTATGGCATACCGGGCCATATGGAATAACCTTGATAAGTAATGAATCACTATCACAGTCCTGTAATATTTCCACTACGCGCAGTTTATTGCCTGAGGTTTCTCCCTTCACCCAAAGCCTTTGCTTTTGCCGGCTGAAAAAAGTTACAAAGCCAGCTGTTTGAGTGACAGCAAATGCTTCTTTGTTCATATAACCAAGCATAAGCACCTGCATGGTTTCTGCATCTTGTATGATCGCTGGTAACAAACTATTACCTTTTGAAAAATCCGGTTTCATCTTATTGGGATCTGTTTATCTTTTAAGAAAATTTTTAGTTCATAAATACTAAGTTCTCTGAAGTGAAAAATACCAGCAGCAAGCGCTGCGCTTGCGTTCGTTTTTTCAAATAATTCCTGAAAATGAATAGTATTGCCTGCACCACCTGATGCTATAACCGGAATGCTTACCAAACCAGCGATTTGCTCTGTTATCTCCAAAGCAAAGCCATTCTTGGTTCCATCGTGACCCATTGATGTGAGTAACAGCTCACCTGCACCAAGCCGTTCTGCCTGCATTGACCAATGCATAGCATTATAGCCGGTGTTTTTTGTACCCCCATCTATATATACTTCCCACTGTCCTTTTGTTAAGCGGATATCTAAAGCCACAACGACACATTGACTGCCGAATCGTGATGCTATTTCCGTAATCAGATCGGGACGCCGCACAGCTGCAGAATTAATACTTATCTTATCTGCCCCTGCTCTAATCAAGTTAGCTGCATCTTCAACACTATTAATTCCTCCACCCACTGTAAATGGAATGTTGATCCTCCTGGCAATATGCTCTACTAATGGAATCAGGGTTTTGCGTTGTTCTGTAGTGGCTGATATATCTAAAAAAGCAAGTTCATCTGCCCCCTGCCGGGTATATTCCTCTGCCAGTTTTACGGGATCTCCGGCATCTCGCAGTTGAAGAAAATTAACCCCTTTAACCGTGCGGCCATTTTTTATATCCAGGCAGGGAATGATTCGTTTCTTTAACATAAGCGCTGTAATTCTGATAATGAAATAAATCCCTCGTAAATGGCTTTCCCAATGATTGCACCCGTGCACCCAATCGCTGCCAAATTATTCAGGTCTTCTATAGAACTAATACCACCGCTTGCTATCAATTGAACACTGGATTTATTCAATATTTCGGTATATAGATTGACTGAAGGCCCTTGTAGTGCACCATCACAAGCTATGTCTGTACAAATAACCTGTGTAATACCCTTTGCCTCATGGTCAAGGATAAAATCAATCACATCAATAGCACTTTTCTTTATCCAGCCTTCGGTAGCTATGAATCGTTCTTTACAATCAGCACCCAGCAAAATCTTTTCGGTTCCGCAACACAATAGCAACTCAAGTAGCATGTCGGGCTGTTGCACAGCAATACTACCACCTGTTATTTGCGCAGCACCACATTCAAAGGCTAACTGTGCGTCATCTAAACATTTGATCCCTCCCCCAAAGTCAATTTGCAGGTTAGTATTTGTAGCTATACTTTCCAGCACCTTATAATTGACAATGCGCTTGGCTTTCGCACCATCTAAATCAACAAGGTGCAGATACTTAATGCCTTGTGCTTCAAAAGCCTTTGCTACTTCAAGGGGTTGTGCGTTATAGACTTTACTTGTGCTAAAATCTCCTTTGGTGAGCCTGACACATTTACCATCAATAATATCAATAGCGGGTATTATCCTCATAACGTTAAAAAGTTTTTAAGAATGATTTCACCTATACCTGAAGATTTTTCAGGATGAAACTGCGTAGCATAAAAATTATCTTTCTGCAAAGCGGCACTAAAGGGCAATATATAGTTACAGATAGCTACTGTAGCAGAACAAGGCTGTGCGTAATAACTATGCACGAAATATACATCTGGCTTAAGGCGCTCAATAGAACTAAAAAGTAAGCCTTTCATCTCTTCCAGCGTATTCCATCCTGTATGCGGCACTATTTGTCCGGTTGGAAATCTTTTAACAGCGCAATCAAAAATACCTAAGCAATTAATTCTGCCCTCGGAAGAGCTTTTGCAAAGCAATTGCAGTCCCAAACATATTCCAAGAACTGGTTGTGTAAGTGTAGGTATTATATCTGCAATGCCTTTTTGTTGTAGTTGTTGCATAGCTGCGCGAGCTTGCCCCACACCAGGCAAGATTACTTTGTCTGCACTACAAATAGTATCTGTATCATCAGTAATAATACTCTCATAACCTAAACGAGTAAGTGCATTTTGTACCGAGCCGGTATTACCTGCATTATATTGAACTATCGCTATCATAAAACTCCTTTTGTGCTTGGTATTGTCTCCTCGCCAGTCTTGTGAACAGCCATTTTTATTGCTCTTGCAAAGCTTTTGAATATGGCCTCAATTTTGTGGTGCTCATTACTGCCATCTGCTTTGATATTGATGTTGCACTTTGCGGCATCACTGAATGATTTGAAAAAGTGAAAAAACATTTCAGTTGGCATATCACCAATCTTTTCGCGCTTAAAGTCCGCGTCCCATACTATCCAGGGGCGACCACCAAAATCTATTGCAACCCGGGCAAGGCACTCATCCATTGGCAGTAAAAAGCCATAGCGCTCTATTCCTTTCTTACAACCCAAAGCTTCATCAATAGCTTCTCCGAGCGCAATGCCTACATCTTCAATTGTATGATGTTCATCTATATGTAAATCACCTTTTGCAATTACGTTTAAGTCAATTCCTCCATGACTGGCAACTTGTTCCAGCATATGATCAAAAAAACCAAGCCCGGTATTGATAACACTTTGACCACTGCCATCCAGGTTTATGTCAACGGTTATTATTGTTTCAGATGTTCTGCGTATTCTAATTGCTCTTCTGGGTTCACTCTTTAAAAACCGGTAAATGTCACACCAGCTCATAGTTGTTAGCACCGCACCTTCTGCCTGTTCGTTACTTATATAAATAGCTTTAGCACCAAGATTTTGGGCTAATTGTATATCAGTTAAACGGTCACCGATCACAAATGATTGGCTAAGATTATAATTGCCATTCAAATATTTACCAAACATGCCCGTTCCGGGTTTACGAGTTGGAATATTTTCAAAAGCGAAACTTCTATCTATTAATATGTCAGCAAACCAGATGCCTTCATTTTTAAATGCCTGCAGCATCTTATTATGTGCTGGCCAAAAAGCTTCATAAGGGAAAGATGTTGTTCCCAAACCATCCTGATTAGTAACTATTACCAACTCATAGTCAAGCTCCCGGGCTATACAGGATAAATAGCGAAATACACCAGGATAGAATTCCAGTTTTTCCAGGCTGTCTATTTGCTTGTCTATAGGTGGCTCTATAACAAGTGTACCATCACGATCTATAAATAATGCTTTCTTCATTTTTAATTTTATTTATCAATAATTCTTTTGTTAGCTAACAGATCTAATACGGTTAATAGACGCTCATTTTCTTCAGGATTACCTATAGTGATGCGGATGCAGTTTTTTACCACATTATTCCGGTTGCGGATAATAATTTGCCGGGTGATCAATTCACTATATAGTTTATCAGCATCAGTCACCTTTACTAACAAGAAGTTGGCATCAGAGGGGTAAACCTTTTTTACGATACTATTTTCCAAAAGTCGTTTTGCAACACGGTCGCGTTCTGATATCAACAATTTTTTTTGTTCCTGATACATCTTTTCATCTTCAAGAGCTTGTAAAGCAGCAGCCTGATTTAATCCGCTTACATTATACGGTGGCTTTATCTTATTCAAGAGATCAACGATTAAGCTGTTACTATAGGCTATACCTATACGCGCGGCTGCTAGCCCCCAGGCTTTACTCATTGTCTGAATAACGATCAGTTTTGGAAATTCATTCAACTTAGCGGTCCATGATTCAGCTGTTGCGAAATCTGCATATGCCTCATCTATAACAATAATTCCTTTGAAGATTCTTAAAATTGTATCAATGCCATTGAGCAAATTTCCTGTTGGATTATTTGGCGAGCAGATGAGCAACAACTTTGCCGTTTCATCATGTATATACGGCTCAATTAGTTTTTGCTCTATCTCGAACTCATCATTTAAGGGTAATTTAATTAATGCAACATCATTCGTAGCTGCTGATACCTCATACATACCATATGTAGGTGAAAAGGTGATTGCCTTATCAATACCCGGGCGACAAAAAACACGGTAACACAGATCAATTATCTCATCACTACCATTGCCAATAAAGATCTCGTTCTTGGGGATACTGCGGAGCAAACTCAATTTGGCTTTTAGTGCGCATTGTTGTGGATCAGGATAGCGGTTCAGTTTTCCAAAAG
>JABDFN010000053.1 GCA_013286485.1 Bacteroidota bacterium | reverse complement strand
AAGTACAGAAATATATCAGCAAATATCAATGATACGAATATAGTTGAAGTTAGTGTTTTTTCTAAAAAAGCTCCGTTAGCTATTGATTCCTCTCCAGTAAAACCTATTACTTACAGGGGCTGGAAAGATGTTATAATTGATTCTGAAAATAATTATTATGCTGTAATTAGTAATGTTGGAGTATGTAATTACAAAGTAGAAGAGAATAAGGTAATCATCTCTCGTATTGTAAATGGGAACTACATAAAAATAGTATATGATTCATTAGCTAAAATATTCTGGGCTTATAATAATGATAAAATATATGTATTCAATAAACAATATAATGGCGTTGCTATCCCTAAAGAAATATTAAATGCTAATGGTATAATCAATATTGAAAACATACTTATAGATAATATGTACCATAATGTATTTATTAAAGACTACGATAAATTTTTAGTATTCAATTACTCTAACAACTCCTATAAACGACTTTTTGTAAATTATAACTTACATGATGCGTCGGTTTATTTACATAACAAAATCCTTATTATTCTTGGAAAATTTGGTATTCTTTTCAGTAAGGTTAATTGCATAAATAAAATAACCAGCCAAATAGTATATCCCAATAATAAAAACCAGTATTATAATTTCATCAATGACTTTTCAGTGTTTGACGATGAAATATTGTTAAAAACAGATAAAGGATCTTATACGGTTAACATACCTTCTGATGCTGAATTATCAAAAGCAGCTTCGAATACCATACAATACAAAATGCTGCTGTCTTATAATAAAGGACTTTATGATCTAAAACAATCAGATACTTTTTTTATTGACCCCAAAAACTTAAGATTGTTATTTGATGTTATTAATCCTGAAGGCAACGGAATATTGCATTTTTCATACAGACTCAATGATGGCGCTTGGCACGACCTTAACTCAAATGAGTTGAATCTTCCAAGGTTGCCGGCCGACAAATACTATAAGCTATCGTTAATTGCTTATGATAATGCCTGGAGAAGTGATAACAGGTATATATACCTATATATAGTTCCTTACTGGTGGCAGACGGTTTGGGGTATAAGAACATTATGGATAGGAAGTATCATTATTTTGCTATTCCTTGTAGCAATTATTGCGCTTATCACAAGAAGGATAGTTTCTAATAAAAATGAAAAGAAAAACCTTCAACTAGGTCTGGAGTTAAATGCAATTTATTCACAAATAAATCCTCATTTTGTATTTAACACACTCAATACCGCTCAGTATTTTATAAAGAAGAAAAAAACAGAAGAGGCGTTTATACATATTAATAAGTTTTCTCGTCTTTTAAGAGCGTACATAAGGTCATCCAGAAATAAGTTTATTGCAATAGAAGATGAAGTTGCAAACTTGAAGAATTATATAGAGTTGCAACAAGAAAGGTTTGAGAATAGATTTTATTATCAATTAGTTATAAAAGATGATGAGATAAAAAGTCATAAAATACCATCATTATTATTACAACCAATTGTTGAAAATGCTATTAACCATGGCCTATTCCATAAAGAAAGCAAAGGAATGCTACAAATTGAAATGGGGTTTGGGAAAAATAAAAATGAGATAATTTGCGTTATCGATGATGATGGCATTGGCCGTAAAAAGTCAAAACTATTACAAGAGGATAGTGTGCTGAAAAGGGAATCGTATGGTGACCAACTGATCAAAGACCTTATCAACGTATTTAATAAATACGAAAAAATGCATATCAATATGGTATATTTTGATAAGGAGGAACCGCTATCAGGGACAAGAGTAACACTAACCATTGAAAATTATGGGTATGATAAATAACATCAGCTGCATGATTATTGATGATGAGCCAAAAGCGATAGAACTATTAAAAGATAGTCTCGCATATCTGTATGATAATCTAATTGTTTCAGGTGTATACATTTCATGGAAAGAAGCACTAGATGCATTGCGCAATAATCCTCCGGATATACTATTCAGTGACATTTCTATGCCAGGCAAAAACAGTATGGAACTTTTAAAACTTGTTCCTGAATTAGATAGTGAAATCATTTTTATTACCGCTCATTCAGATTATGCACTTAGCGCATTCCAGTTTTCAGCAGCCGGCTATATTTTAAAACCAATAGACGATACAGAACTAAAGAACGCTGTTGATAAAGCAATAGAAAGAGTTAGTAATAAAAAGTTAGCCAATTATAATGTTAAAAACTTATTGGTATTAAATTCTAAGATCGGCATTCCTAATAATGCCGGCATAGATTACATTGATATCAATAATATCATTTACCTGGAAAGTGTAAATAAATGCACAAAGCTGGTTACAAAAGATGGAGAAATATTAAGCTCCTATAACATAGGCAAGTTCAAAAGTATATTAGATAACCCTTTGTTTTTCCAGATTCACCGATCCTTTATTGTTAATCTGAATTGTATTCGCAGATATGAAACTTCCGGTACAGTTATTATGATTGATAAAAGAGAAATCCCGGTTTCAAAAAACGAAAAAGAACAATTTCTTCAGCTTTTTGGCAGGATCACAAAAACTTCAGGGGTATAGCACTTACTTCCAGATATATTCTTCTTCTATTTTTTCCTGAAGGCGCTCTACGAGCATAAGCGTTGCTGGGCAACTGCTCAGATTTTGAATGTATGTATCATTATACAATTCAAAGTCTTTTTTATGGTGATGCGGAAACCCAGCACAATCTTTTGGTCGTACATCATAAATAGAACATTTATTTTTTACCAGAAACTGGCATGGCGTTGATTTATTAACCCAATCCCCTGATTTTTTTTCTTGCAGTAGCCAACGCTCTTTAAACTCTTTTGGTTTCATGTTCAAATGATCTGCAATTCGACTGATATCTTCTTTTTTGTAGGTTGGGGTCATAGTCTTGCAGCAGTTGGCACAATCCATGCAGTCTATTTTATTCCATACCTCTTTATCAGCCTTCTTAACCATAGCCGAAAGACCGGGGACAGTTATTTCATCAAATTTTTTTAGAAACAATACCAGTTTTCTTTTTCTGGTAGCTACGGTCTTCTTAAATTGTGTTAAACTTAACGACATGATTTATATCTGATTCTTCAATAGGTTTTCTTAAGTTCTTGATAGCAGATACCAGCCTCAATATACTTACGTTATCTTTGAAACTGCAATATAGTATGAATTTGAAAAAGATACCTGTATTACTTATACACTTTTTGATGATAATGATCAGTAACTGCCTGTATGCACAAACAGCAGATTCTGTGCATATTGCAAAAGATACTGCTCATGTAACATCCTCGCCTGATACTGCTAAAAAGGTCATAGTAACCACTATAGACACAACACGTAAAGACACAGTTATAATAAAAACTAAAACTGAAGGTGAGGGTTATGAAATAAGCGGTAAGATAGAAGATAGAGGAAGTGGCGAAGGAATACCATTTGCTACTATTGCAATAGCGCATTCAGGCCTCGGGACACCTGCTGATTTAAATGGTAATTTTCTTCTTACTACCAATCATTTACCAGGGGATACATTGATAGTGTCAGCGGTAGGGTTCAAAACCTATAAAAAAGTACTTGACAGTAAAAAGCACAAATATGCTTTTTACATAGAACTAGAGAGAAAAACAAATGCATTAGGTGAAGTAGTAGTGCATGCAGGGGAAGATCCAGCATTGGTATTGTTAAGGAATATCATTAAAAGAAAACCAATAAATAATCCTGACAAAATAGATAATTATAAGTATGAAGCCTATAATAAACTCGAAGCAGACCTGGAACGCCTGACCAGGGAACAATTTGAAAGAATACCTATTCTTAAGAAATTCGGATTTTTATATGATAATATAGACACAGTTTCAGAAGGCCGACCATTTTTGCCGATTTATCTCACAGAAACATTGTCTGATTATTATTACCGAAGAAGCCCCAAGAAACAAAGGGAATTTATAAAAGCTAATTTGCTAAAGGGCGTAAATAATGAAAGCATAACAAAATTGCTTGGCAGTATGTATCAAAATGTAAATGCCTATAACAATTTTGTACCTGTATTTGACAAGCAATTTGTAAGCCCAATCAGCAATTCAGGGTATTTCTATTATAAATACAAGATAAAAGATACCGAAGAAGCTTATGGACATAGGATCATATTAGTGCAGTATGAGCCGCGTCGCACAGGTGAAAATTGTTTTCATGGTGATTTTTGGGTGGTAGACAGTGTGTTTGCATTACAACGCGTAACCATGGAGGTTCCAACATTGGCCAATGTGAACTGGGTGAGCCGTATTAGCGTTTACCAGGAATACGCTCCTATTGGCGATTCCATTTGGTTCTATGTAAAAGACAAATTTGTTGCAAGCTTTGTTGCGCCTTATGGTTTAAAGATGCCGGGGTTTATAGGCCGAAAAACCACCAGCTATAAAAAAATAGTTCTAAATGATACCTCTGTCACGAATGTGCTGGATAACAAAGCATATAAAGAAGATGTGATCATGTACGACTCAAGCAGAAAATACACTGACACTGCCTGGGCAAGAATGCGCCCGGATTCATTGAGCAAAAATGAAAAGGCCATTTATAAAATGGTGGATACATTGCAAACCATACCTGTATTTAGGTTTTATAAAAACCTCATCAATGTATTGGTAACTGGAGTAAAAGATGTAGGACCGATAGAATTTGGCCCGTATTGGTATTTATATAGTACCAACCCGATTGAGGGCAATCGCTTCCGTGCTTCTTTTGGCACTTCAAATAAGCTGTTTAAAAATATGTTCTATACAGGCTACCTGGCTTATGGTACACGTGATGAGCGATTTAAGTATCAGCTAACCGGTTTGTGGTTACTCGACAGGAAACCACGTACTTACATTTATGCCGCTTATACGCACGACATAGACCATAGTACTAATTATTATGACCAGGTGGGTAGTGCTGATAATATTTTTAGTGTTCTGTTTCGCAAACCGGGCGTACCATGGAAATTGGCATTTACAGACGAATCGCGCGTAGAGTTCTATAAAGAATATTTTAACGGGTTTAGCCATAAACTCACATTTCACCATAAAGAGTTTGCCCCTGATACATTACTCCCTTCTACTACTATATTCACTGATGCATCCGGGAACCCAGCAACAAGTGTAATTAGCACGGATGCAACATTGACATTACGGTTTGCATATAAAGAACGCTTTTTAGAAGGGCAATATTTGCGTATAAGTTTAGGCAGCAAATATCCAATTTTACAACTGGATGCTACAACCAGCATGAATGGCGTATGGAATAATGTATATGATTACCAGAAAATAAAATTCTCCATTTCAGACCATATTAACATAGCACCTTTTGGATCTATTTATTACAACCTGTTTGCAGGTAAATATTTTGGAACCTTGCCATATCCATTGCTCGAGATACACCCTGGTAATGAATATCTCTATTATAATAAATATGCATTCGAAATGATGAATAAATATGAATTCATCAGCGATCAATATGTTGGTTTTAATTTTGAACATACTATCGGAGGTGGAATTTTTAATCATATCCCTAAACTCCGTAATCTTAAATTGCGTCAATTCTGGACCGCAAAGGGAGTAGTAGGTTCACTAAGTGATGCTAACCAGGCACTGAATCTGAATAAGGGCTTTGCATTCCGAACACTGCAAGGCAACCCATATATGGAATTGGGTACCGGTGTAGAAAATATATTTCAATTGTTCAGGATTGATTTTGTATGGCGTGTTACCCCACAACCACTACCTGGAGAAAGCAAGGAAAAATACTTTGGGATATTCGGCAGTGTAAAATTCAATTTTTAAAAGCCCCAAGTCTGTAGTATCTGTGCTGCATGATCGCCGCTTTTTACTTTTTCTATGATGTGGTCTATTTTCCCGTTTTCATTAATAAGAAAAGTAGTACGATGTGTGCCCAGGAATTCTCTTCCCATAAATTTTTTCATGCCCCATACACCATATTTGTTCAGTATTTCACGTTCGGGGTCTGCGACTAAAGTGAACGGTAAAGAATATTTTGCCTCGAATTTTTTATGTTTTTTTGAATTATCGGGGCTTATTCCTAATACTACGATACCTTTCTTTTTAAGTAAAGCGAAATTATCGCGAAGGTTACATGCTTCTTTAGTGCAGGTAGGGGTGTCATCTTCCGGGTAGAAATAAAGTACTACTTTCTTTCCTTTAAAATCTTTTAAAGAAACAGGCTCACCATCCTGATCAACTGATGTAAAATCAGGCGCTTTATTTCCAGGTTTTAATGTTATTACATGCGCCTCCATATTATCTTGTAAAGTTGAGCCTGTACGTCGTGGTATTATTATTCTCATCAGTAGCCGTAAATACCAGTTTATGTTTGCCATGACCGCAATGTTCGTCAAATTTGTAGAAGAACAGGTCGTTATGTTGTTCAAAACAAACCCATTTGCCGTCTATCTCCCCTCTGAATTTCTTGACTGATGTTAGAGAATCTTTCACCACAAAGCTAATTTGTTTGGCACTAGCAAGATTAGCACCATTTTTTTGCATGCTTTTAATTACTGGCGCTACTGTATCTGCTACAAGCCAATACATACCAAAATTGCGAACAGATGCTTTATACCAGCCTTGTTCAACAGGCAGAGCGGCTTTACCATCTTCATCTTTACCACCACTATACCGAATCACTATTTTATTTTGCAATTTGGGAGGTACAGGTTTATTGGTTTTTATATTTAGGTCAAAATAATGATGGATGGGTACATATGAATAATGTATTTGGTGCTTGTCTGAAAAATCTTTTAGATCAGGGTTACTGCTGTATTTAAAACATATGCTATCATAAAGCAGACCAGGCTCAATGGTAAATTGTACATGATCATTCTGAAATGTATTTGCCTTTGCAAAACCAAATAAATATTGACAAGTTGTACTATCATTTTGTTTGCCCATATAACGAATAAAAAACTCAATTGTACTGGCATTATTTTTGTCATCTGTCACCTTAACCTGTATCTTATGTACATTCTTATCTAATACTAAAGCGCCCTTTTGCACATTTTCGTATTCATAAATTTGGCTTAACCTATTTCCCGGTATTTGAAATAGACACTGTATCCATTTTTTATTCAGTTCATGTGTTTTATAATCTGCATATGCATTTACATATCGTGTAACATCGTAGCCAATATCGTCTAGTCGTATTCTACACTGTATAGAATCGTCCATAAATAATGTTGCATTATTAAATGCAATATCATTATCACTGCCATCCATAAAATCTTTTAAGTTGATGCCTACGCCTATAAGGTTTGATTCGAAGGTCAAAGTGTCTCCTTTTACCGGCACAAATAGATTGTTTTTTAGTTTGAGAGGTGTTATTTGCGGTCTTTGTTCATAAATACTTCTGTTCATATCGTAAATAGCAGCTTCATATATAACAGGTGGAATGTTATCTACAATCGGCAGTCCAAATAATTCCGGATTTAATGGGTGTTCTGTTGCAGTATTACGTATCTCAAAATGCAAATGCGGAGCTGTAGAAGCGCCAGTATTGCCACTCCATGCTATCTGATCACCTTTTTTAACAGGGAACTGATCAGGGGTTAGCTGCAGGTCCAAGTCCCAGCGTTCTTTTTCGTATTGATGTTTACGTAAATATTGTTGAATAGGGGGCGAAAAATCATTCAGGTGTGCATAGAGTGTAGTATAACCATTGGGGTGCATAATGTATAGAGCGTGCCCAAAACCACCACTTTCTGTTTTAATACGCGATATATAGCCATCAGCAGCTGCATGCACGGGCTGGTTCTCTTCCCCTTTAGTTTTTATGTCAACCCCGCTATGAAAGTGTCCCGGACGGCATTCACCGAAGTTACCGGCAAGGAAAATGGGTATATCCAACGGGTTACGAAAATAGTCTTGGGGATAGTGATGTATGTTCAGCTCTTCCTGACTAAAAACAGCAAATGGAAATATTAAAAAAATACCTAACAACTGCCTCATAATAGCTCTAAAATAAGCCAAAACCAAATACCTGTTTTATGCGAATATTAAGTATTTTTCCATAATTAAACTTTTTTATACCTTTTACGTCTTAAATGTATAAACCGATACAATAATTTTAAAAAATATATTTTATGAAACTAGTAACAACAATCGCAATCGTTTTATGCAGCTTGTTTGCATTGCCTGCTATGGCACAGCCTAAACCGCATCCACACGCCACTTCGCTTCGCAAAGACATTCGTCATGATCGCAAAGATGTAAGGTTGGATGCAAAAGACAGGAAGAAGGATGTAAGCGATTTAAAAAAGGACAGGGCTGACATTGCTAAAGACAGGGCTGATTTGAAAAATGATATAGCAAAAGGCGATAAAACAGATGCTAAAAAAGATGAGACTGATCTGAAAAATGATATCAAAGACGCAAAAGCAGATGGCAAAGACATCAGAAAAGACACAAAAGATATCCGTCATGACAAACGTGATATAAGGCGTGATCGCAAAAAATTAGAACGTAAAAAAGGCGTTACAGGTACTACTACAACAACTGCACCTGCAGCCACAGATAATTAAAGATAGCAAGAGTGATGTTTAGTTTACCCCCCGGTGTTTTTATAAATACCGGGACTTTTCTTTAATGCAATATTGCTTGCAGTACTTGCAATGATTTGATACTACCCATATGCTGACTATGTCTTTGTAAAAAAGAGACAAACCACTCTAATAAGCGGTAACGCATGGCGGCATGCATTTCTGTATCACGCAATTTGTTAAGATCAAGTATCCTTAGTAATCCCGATAAAGCCTTTGCATCTTCATCCTGAACAAATGGAGGCAAAGCAGGATTATGATTTGTGAAACCACCCTCCTGAAGATCCAGGTAAGGTGTAGCAACAGTATACGCTCCTTTTATCTCATATCCCATCAGCCTGCTGCATTGTATAATAAAATACAATGGAAAATTAGCCACGGCATCGTTGTCCATCATATCCACCTGTTGAAAATAATGTATGGCCATATCGAACAATTCCGGAAATGGAGCATGTTCAGGCAACAAACGCAACAATAATTCTACAGAAAATAATGCAATGCTGTTTTTGACTACATCTTCCTGCATGTGGTTGTATATATATGCGGGTTGATATTCTTTTATCCGCTGCATATTTACATTTGGCTTATGATACACAACCATATCGAGCAGCGTAGCAGGTTGTAATAATCCCGCTTTATTGTTTTTTGATTTACTACTGCGTACACCTTGTACTATATAAGTTTGTACTCCATAGAGTGATGTAAAGAGCGTACAGATAAGACCGGAATCGCCGTATTTTACAGATCTAAGTACAATTCCTTTTGTTTGATGCAGCATGGAGTTATTGCAAAAATACCATCTTGCTTACATAAGTCTCAGAACCATCCAGATTGGTGATAAATATAAGATACACTCCAGATTGCGGGCGGTGTCCAGTATAATCCATACCATTCCATACGGCCTGTCCCCCAAATGCAGTAGTACGATAAACTAACTGCCCCGATATATCCGTGATCCTTACATCAGCATTTGCAACCAAACCCTTGATTGCTATAGTACCTGTATAACCACTTGGTACGGGGTTAGGGAAACTGATAACATGCGAATTCGTTGTACCACCATCTGTGGCTGTACTACGATAGGTCATAAGCCCCTGTTCTGTTCCTACATATACATCTCCTGTAACATGATCAATAGTTATTTTTTCAATGCGGTTTGCAGGTAAGGGGCTATTATCCTGCGTAAAACGATAAATGATCTTGCTTGCATCCGGAGACAATAGCCAAATACCATTATCTGTTCCCACCCATTTTCTGTTAGCCCCGTCTACAGCAATGCTTCTTACATTCTCACCTGCAAAAAGATAACCTGCATACTGATCGTATTGTACTATAGGTATCTGTGCATCACAACCCTGAAACACTGAACTTCCGCAGCTGATAATGCCAATACCATTGTCGGTTCCCACCCATATATCATTGTTCTTATCCTTTGCTATACAGTACACTTTATTGCTGGGCAAGTTGCCGTATCCCACACCTGATGTAAGGTTTCTTGATTGGTCATCTGATGGGTCTTCTGGTGTATAATTATCGTCATACACAATTATTCCACCTCCGTTGGCTCCTCCGTCCCAGGATACGTACCACTTTTTATTGTTATCATCTACCACAATTGGTCCGCCGGCATAAGGAATATTTCGCGGGTAGGTAAGCTCAAAATTGTACCAGCTACCGTTAGTAGTTTTAACATATAATTCATGTGGGCTACCAAACATAGTTACCCATAAATTATTATTATTATCAAATGCAAGACCCGCTATAGGATACCCTGTGAGTACTGAACTATGATCAAAAACCCCGCTGTTTATCAATTGACTGCTTCCGTCAGGATTGAGTACAAAGAGGCCATTATCAAAAGATCCCGCATATATACTACCGCTTACAGGGTCTTTAACAATGGCTACAAAATCAAGTACAGAATCGTACAAATCAACTTCCTGGAAAGTATAGCCTGTCCACTTTCCATCTTTTAATCTGGCAAAGCCTTGTTTGTTACCCTGTTGCTGCCAAAGGTCATTGAATGTGCCATAGGCAATCCATGCTTCTCCGTTATTTGCATATATATCAAACGATGTTGGAGCCAACGGACCTTCAGGACGAAATACATCTAAAACAGTATCGTTTCTTTTTTCCAATCCATAAAAAACATCTGCTACCCATACACTTTTATCGTATTTTTCTGTCACCTGCAATACCATTCCCCTTGATTTAAAACTGTCTATGAATTGGAAATTAAGTCCCATTTTTTTTATTGGGCCATGATATAATGTGTCATAATATTCCGCTATCCATATGCCATCACTTACAGGGTCTATGTGTTTAATATGAGAAGATGGTGTTGTATATAATAATATCAATGAGTCATTCCGGATAGTAAATACTTTATTCGTATCGGCCATGAACAATGTATTTTGCACATTGGCTATATAATTCAATACATGGGTTGAATCAAAATGTTGCCAGGCAGCAAAATTTTGTAATTGCGGATTGTTTTTGTTGGCCCTGAAAATACCCTGCGTAGTGATAGCATAAAAATAAGTACCGGAACCGGAAAAAGCATTTACGGGTACTATTTGGTTATTGATGTAAAAAACATAAGAGCTGGCAATTTCTCTTTTATTCAGGTCTATTACAATAATTCCGATGTCAGTACTTATATAAGCTATCCCTGTTTCGGTATAAATATGATTAATGTTTTTAGAACCGGTCACAACTTTATTTTTCAAATCCGGAATATTATAAAAGGTATTGTCTTTAAAAAGGTCAATACTTCCGTTTTGATAAGCCAGCACTGTAGTTGACGTAGCAGCGTCATATGCTATGGCCACCATTCCAATGTCCGACATTCCTTCTACCTTACTATAAGGCGTGATCACGCCTGAATTAGTGAACGAAAAAAAACTTTGCTGGCATGCAGCATACAAGGTCATGCCGTCTGTAGCTACTCCTACACCTACATTATAAGGCAAATGAGATTGCCAATACCCGATAGGAACTTCCTGGGCAAAGGCTGTGTATGAAAAAAAAATAATAAATATTTGTAATAAAAGCCGCTTAAAAATCATCATATAGTCAACACAAGGTTCAAATGTATGAAATAAACGCCCTTAGCGACTGATTATTGCATGAAAAAAATACTTATTTACCTTGCTTTTCAGCGCTATTTTGCTTTGGTGGAATATTAAATAACCATGAGCTTATTAACGGCAATAAAAATATACAAGCAGTAAAAACAGATGTGCTGATATCTCCCGCCTCGCTTCTAAGAAAATGACTTATGGCAAATTGTGGCAAGGTATGTTCTAAAACAGATAAAGTAAGCTTTAAACCCAGGATGCCCAATACAATAAATGCCGAAACTTCCAGAAAAGGAAATCGCTCCATAAGTATAACAAACAGCCTTGCCACAATACGCATGGCCAGTATGCCTATAAAAACACCAGTCCAAACCAGTATAATATTATTTGTAAATGCCACTGCTGCAAAAACGTTATCTATAGAAAAAGTAAGATCCATCAGTTCTACAGACAATACAGTTGTCCAAAAAGGACCTATCCATTTTGCTACATTGTTATACAGCTTCCCGTGTTGTTTGGGATGTATGCTCTCGTGTGCGCCTTTTCGCCTTTTATTGATAAAATACCTGATGAAAAGATAAACAAGATACCCACCCGCTATAGCCTTGAGCCACCATATTTTTATAAGAAAAGAAGCAAAGAACAAGCAAAGCCCCCTGAATATATACGCACCAATAATGCCAAAACTCAATGCTCTTGAGCGGTCTTTTTTATCCAAGCTTAATACCATAGTTGCCAGCACTGCGGCATTATCTACTGATAGTAAGCTTTCAATAAGTACCAGGTTTAAAATAATTGCTAAAGATGCCCAGGGATTACTAGTTATATCATGTATGAATGCTGCTATATTCATTGGGCAGAACAAAAATAAGGACAAAGCACCTTACCAGTGCACTAATTTAAAAGTGCTGTGATTATTGTTCGCAATATGTAAGATATAATTTCCCGCCTGCAGCTCTTTGGCAGATACAAAAACATCAGTGCCCTCACTTATTCCTTTCCATACTACATTGCCTTTCATATCTGTAAGTGTTAACAAAATGCCTTTAGCAACCGCTGTAACACGCCATGTTTCTTTTGCAGGGTTAGGATATACCTTTATATTGTTCACATTTATTATTGGCAAACCAACGGTGGTATCATGTATTATGGGGCCAAAACCTGTCATTTTGTGCAGTACATTATAGTTCGGGTCTAACTGCATATTACTCATAGCGCGGTTCCATCTAAAACTATATAATTGTGTATCAAGATCGTTATAGACCTTTATAATCGTATCGCCCGTTGCAGAGATGAGTTGTATGTCTATAGGTGTATGAAACAATGATACACTAGTGTCTGACGTCGTTTGAATAAGCTGCACATAGGCAATACTATCTTTCCAATTCCATTTTGCTTTATAAATAGGATATCCTTGTTTGTATATCCATTGATTAAAAAAAGTATCTAGGTTCGTTCCGTAAGCGCTTGCGGCTATCGCTTTCAGGCTCTCTGTTGTGGCAAGTCCGAAAGCATAGGTATTTTGATATCGGCGAAGCATTCGGAAATATGTTGAATCATCGGCAGCTATATAACGCAGCATATGTGCCACAGCAGCTCCTTTATAATAAGTAAGCCGGCCGTCAAAAATTCTGTATACATTGGTGGTATCATCTACATATACACTGCCGCTAGGTTGGCTTGTGACAGTATTATTACGTGGTATGCGATAACTCACCATTGCTGCTGTGCCCCAAAAATGCTCTACAAACAATTGTTCTGTATAACTCGCAAATCCCTCACTCAGCCAAATATCTCTCCAGCTTGCGTATGTAACATGATCGCCAAACCATTGATGTCCCAATTCATGGGCAATAGTGGTTGTAGTGGGAACTCCTATTGTTACTAAAGTTTGATTTTCCATGCCGCCCGCAAGCGTGGTATAAGAATACCCAAATTTTTCTTTATCATAAGGATACCTACCATATACTTGCGACAGGTAATCAACTATAAGCGCCGCGCTGTCAAAATTCTTTTTATAAGGCGCTATGAAAGTGGATGTATCGTAAAAGAAATTCTGAAAAAGTGTGGAATCTGTACTGCCCGTATAGTGTATATAAGAATCATATTCTACATAGGGCGCAACGTCTACTGCAATAAGATAATAATCTATTGCATAACGCGTTTTCCAGTGATATTGTATACCACCTGACACACTCGTAGCTGATAGTTTTAATCCATTGCTGGTTGCAATGGTTCCTGTAGGAACTGTTACCCACATATCTACCGAATCAATTTTATCTTCCAGTACTTGCTTGCATGGCCACCAGTCAGAACACCAGTTAGGGTCTCCGCAGGTATAGGTCATTTGCGAGCCACCAGTAGATACATTATGTGTTACCCCATGCGTAAAAAAGCCTGTTCCGGTTGGGGAATACCCATGATAAAATACCTGCGCTGTAAAAACAGTACCGTATAACAACGCAGTAGTTAAAGTAACTCTACGCGTACTTGGGAGTGTTGTAGCTACTGTTTGCAGAGTGCCATTTATTTTAAATGAGTCTATGGTAAGTGTATCATTTAGTTCAAATACATATGTGCTCATGCTGCTCGCACTAACTATTGCTGTAGTGCTTACATCTCCGCTAATATACGTAGAGAGATTGGTCATGTTCAGATTAAAGCGAACATACTTTATATCATATTGCAGTTCCCCTGTATCAGCAAGCGTAGTTGTTCGCGCACCTGATAGTGTTTTTGGAGC
>JABDFN010000052.1:14648-14937 GCA_013286485.1 Bacteroidota bacterium | reverse complement strand
ATGCCTGATAGGTATATTCCTGCTGTTATTCATTACATATGGCAATGCCAAAGACGCAACTCTTACTATTATGAACGTGCCATTCGCCCTGATAGGGGGTATACTTGCTCTGCATATTACCCGTATGAATTTCAGTATAAGTGCAGGTATCGGGTTTATTGCCTTATTTGGTGTTTGTATACAAAACGGGGTAATACTTATCAGTGTATTTCGAAAAAAATCTGGAAGCGAAAATGACATTGCACATGGCCATAGTGCTTCCCAGGTCGTACCGTTATGCCTGATAGGT
>JABDFN010000052.1:0-14638 GCA_013286485.1 Bacteroidota bacterium | reverse complement strand
GGCCATAGAACATGGTGTGCAATCGCGTATACGACCTGTTGTGATGACCGCACTAATGGCTGCTATAGGTTTATTACCCGCAGCAATCAGCACCGGCATAGGCTCTGAAACACAAAAACCATTGGCTATCGTTGTTATTGGCGGGCTGGTCACATCTACCATACTTACTTTATTAATATTGCCTGTAATGTATGCCCGTGTTTATAATCTCATACACAGAAGGCAGAACAGGAAATTATTAAGCAAAATGGGTATTGTAAGTAAGTAATACTGCTTTGGCAACTGTGATTTTAGAGGTTATCTTTGCGCCATGCAAATATTGGATGGTACAGCTACGTCTGCCCAAATAAAAGAACAAATAAAAAAAGAAGTAATTGATCTAAAAGCAAGCGGCAGTAAAACACCCCACCTGGCTGCTATTTTAGTTGGCAATAATCCGGCTAGTGAGGCATATGTGGGATCGAAAGTAAAGACTTGCAATGAACTGGGATTTGATTCTACTTTATTAAGACTTGACGCGGATATATCAGAAAAGTATTTACTTGACCAAGTGAGAAGATTGAATGAGGACGATAGTGTAGATGGCATATTAGTGCAGTTGCCCTTACCTGGACATATTTCTCCTGATGTTATCATCAATAATATAAATCCTGAAAAGGACGTAGATGGGTTTCACCCGATAACACAAGGGAAGATGCTGCTGGGGCAACCTTCGTTTTTACCTGCTACACCCTATGGTATATTGCTGATGCTGGAACATTATAAAATAGATGTAACAGGCATGCATTGTGTAATAGTAGGCAGAAGTAATATTGTAGGCACACCTATGTCGGTATTGCTGAGTAGAAATGCAAATCCCGGCAATGCAACTGTAACACTTTGTCATTCTAAAACACGCAATCTAAAAGAAATGTGCAAGTCTGCTGACATTATTATAGCTGCCATAGGCAGGCCAAAATATATAACCGCTGATATGGTAAAAGAAGGAGCGATAATAATTGATGTAGGTATTAACAGGATAGATGACCCCAGTAAAAAAAGCGGCAGCAGGCTAGTAGGAGATGTAGATTTTGATGCCGTAGCTCCACATTGCAGTTATATAACCCCTGTTCCTAAAGGTGTGGGCCCTATGACCATTTGCGGGCTGATGAAAAATACACTTACGGCAGCCAAACAGCCTAAAGGAAAATACAATTAATATTTATTGAAGCGTTATGAAAAGTGAAGTAAGTAATACAGATACATATCCCGTAATGGAGCATTTCTATACATTACAGGGAGAAGGGCATCATTCAGGTAAGGCTGCCTATTTTATTCGCCTGGGCGGATGCGATGTAGGATGTGTATGGTGTGATGTAAAAGACAGTTGGGATGCAAGCAAACACCCGGTTTTACATACTAATGAAATTGCACAGGCTGCGGCAGAACAACCCTGTAACCTTGCTGTTATTACCGGCGGCGAACCCGCCATGTATGATCTTAGCGATTTGTGCAATGGGCTTCATGATAAGAAATTTAAAACACATATTGAAACATCAGGCGCCTACCCTATACAAGGTGATTTGGATTGGATAACTGTATCGCCAAAAAAGTTCAAAAAACCGTTGGATGAAACTCTGAAATTAGCAGATGAATTGAAGGTCGTAATTTTTAATACATCTGATTTTGAATGGGCAGAAACACATGCTGTCAAAGTATCTGAACATTGCCTTTTATATTTACAGCCTGAATGGAGTAAGAAAGAAAAAATTATTCCTGAAATAATTGCCTATATAGAACAACATCCAAAATGGCAATTATCTTTACAACTGCACAAATACATTAACATCCCATAATATGACCTGGTTACAAACTATTATTCTTGGTATAGTAGAAGGCATTACTGAGTTCCTTCCTATCTCCTCCACTGGACACATGATCATAGTAAGCTCAATTATGGGCATTAATGAAGAGGCTTTTACAAAACTGTTCGAGGTTTGCATTCAGTTCGGAGCCATATTGTCTGTTGTTGTATTGTATTGGAAAAAATTCTTTGATTTTAGCCGCTGGCAGTTTTATGTAAAGCTTATAGCTGCATTTATACCCGCTGCCATATTTGGTGCACTCTTGTCTAAGAAAATAGATGCGCTGCTTGAAAGCAGTTTGACCGTAGGCATTAGTATGTTTGTTGGCGGTATCATACTGCTATTCATTGATGATTTATTTAACCAGCCACAAATTGATGACGACAAAGAAATAAGCTATCCCAAAGCATTTATTATTGGCTGTTTCCAGGTAATTGCCATGATACCCGGAGTATCGAGAAGTGCTGCAACTATAGTTGGCGGCCTGCAACAAAAATTGACCCGCAGACTGGCTGCCGAGTTTTCTTTCTTCCTGGCAGTACCCACTATGTTTGCTGCAACAGTGAAGAAATTATGGGATTATAAAAAACAGGGATTAACACTTCATAGTAGCGATATGACCATGCTGATAGCCGGAAATATAATAGCTTTTATCGTCGCCATGTTCGCTATCAGAACGTTTATCAAATATGTTCAAAAACACAACTTTAAAGCATTTGGCATCTACCGTATCATTGCAGGCATGGCCATATTTGGATTGCTGTATGCAGGTATTATTAAAAGTGGGAAAGAAGCAGAACAAACAAAAAGCGCATTTGTATATCAGTTACATCAACGCTAAGCGGGTTCCCAATTTTCGAAAAGAAAGTTTAAAAACTTGTTCTCTTCCTTTGTAATTACATTATCTGCTTTAGCAAGTTGTACTGCGAAGTTGAGGAAGTGAATGCGTTCTTCTTCCGTGGCATCATCATAAAAATCGTCCATAGCTTTTAAAAAATGTGGCTCCCACTCATCGGGCCTAAGATTACTGATCACTTGCATTTCTCTATCAATATCTACATGAAAAGGAAATTCACTCACCAAATACGCCCTGATAATTTTTTCTTCATGAATATTGAATCTAAAATCAACCGCAGACAGGATCATTAAGATGTGATACCCTGCCATAACCTTATTCATTCTCCTGTTCATGCTATATGAAGATGCTTATTAACTCTGCGCTGCCAGCAGCAGATCAAGATCTGTGTACTTAAACTTAAAACGTTTTGCAATGGGCGCATTAGTAACCCAGCCTTTGTAGGTGTATACACTGTTCCTAAACCCGGGTTTTGTATGTATAAATCCTTCAATGCCGCCTATATCTGCACATTGTTGTAAAATAGGCATCAATACATTGCTTATTGCGCGCGATGCTGTACGTGAAACACTGGATGCTATATTGGGCACACAATAATGTATGACATCATATTTTTTATAGATAGGGTTTTCGTGCGTTGTTACTCTCGAAGTTTCAAAACAACCGCCCCTGTCTATGCTTACATCTATAATTACTGATCCAGCCTTCATGTTTTGCACCATTTCTTCAGTAACCACTACTGGAGTAATACCATGTACCGGTTTTAATGCCCCTACAGCTACATCCGCATTTGCTAATTCTTCTGCAAGTGTTACGGGCTCTAAAACAGAAGTAAAGCAGCGCCTGCCTATATTATTCTGCAAGCGCATAAGGCGGTAAATAGAATTGTCAAATATTTTCACTGAGGCTCCTAATCCAAAAGCAGTGCGTGCAGCAAACTCGCCCACAACGCCGGCACCTATGATCAAGACCTTTACAGGTGGCACACCCGATATACCACCTAACAAAATGCCCTTTCCGTTATGAATATTACTCAGGTATTTTGCTGCAGTAAGTATAGCAGAACTACCCGCTATTTCGCTCATGGACCTTACAATAGGGAATGTACCGGCATCGTCTTTTATAGATTCAAATGCTACGGCAATTATCTTTTTTTGAATCAGCTGCTCAATGATTTCTGTTTTAAGAAAAGGTAGGTGAATGGGAGAAATTACCACCTGCCCCATTTGCAAGAGCTTACATTCTTCTTCTGATATAGGTGCAGATTTGATAATTACGGAAGCCTTGTATAATTCAGCCTTGTCATACACTATTCTAGCACCGGCTTCGCTATAGTCTGTATCTAAATAAAATGAGCCATCACCAGCACCATGTTCAATTGCCACATCGTGACCATTATTAACCAATACCTGAACAGCTTCTGGTGTAAGTGCAACACGGTTCTCCTGAAAAGTAGTCTCTCTTGGAATGCCTATAAACAATTGTTTCTTTTTAGGCGTCACCTCCAGAGCCTCTTCGAGTGGTATATATGAAAACGAAGGGGAAATATATGGTTTCTTAGTCATGCCTTACCCGCCATCCGAATATTCGGAGTCATTTTCGAGAAATATACAAAACAAGTTTCTATTAATGAAGAATTTTAACATGATAAATGTTAACAATATTGAAATACTGATAAATATTGGCAGTTTGGGGCTTAATCATCTATTTTTGTAAGCATAGAATAACCATATGCTCAGGCAATCGCAACAACAAAAACTACTTCAAAAGCTGTCTCCACAACAGATACAACTGATGAAATTGTTGCAAATTCCTACTGCAAATCTTGAAGAGCGTATAAAAGAAGAACTAGAAGAAAATCCTGCACTTGAAACAGCAACAGAGAATGATGGTAGTACTGATGAATATGATCTGAATGCTGATGAAAAGAGTGATTTTGAAGAAGATGGAGAAACTGAAGATGTAGAATTGAGCAATGACACTGCTGATAAAGTGGATATTGATGATTTTTTAAGACGGGAAGATGATGATAGCGGCGGCTATGATTATTCAGATGATTATTATGGTAGCGGTGACGGGGAGCATCAAACAGCTTCTCCGGTAAGAGTTGAGACCAGCTTTCATGACCATTTATTGGATCAATTAGGGATGCTGGAGCTGGATGAAAAAAATCACAAAATAGCTGAACAAATAATCGGCAGCATTGATGAGGATGGCTACCTGAGACGGGAAGTGACTGCCATAGTAGATGACCTTGCATTTGGCCAAAACATTTATACCACCAACGAAGAAATAAACGAGTTAATACAAACGATACAGCAATTTGACCCTGCCGGCGTTTGTGCATGGACGCTGCAGGAATGCCTTTTATTACAATTGAAACGCATGCCTCCTTCTACAGAGGTAAAGCATGCCACAGAAATAATAGACGAATATTTTAATGAATTTATAAAAAAGCATTACGACAAAATACAAAGGCAACTGGGTTTAAATAATGAGGCTTTTAAAGACGTTATTAATATTATAATAAAACTAAACCCCAAACCCGGATCTGCATTTGCCGTTCTGAATAAGGCGGAAAGTTATATTATACCAGATTTCTTTGTTTTTAATAATAATGGCATACTGGAGATAACACTGAATTCAAAAAACGCTCCTGAACTGCGCGTATCCCAAGGATATAAAGAAATGATGCGCGCTTATGACCGAGGCGAGAAAAAAGATAAGCGACAGAAAGAGGCCATAATATTTATAAAACAAAAACTGGATGCAGCTAAATGGTTTATAGATGCTATAAAACAACGTCAACACACATTATTGCATACCATGCAGGCTATTATGGACCTTCAAAAAGAATTCTTTCTGAGCGGCGATGAGACCATGTTGAGGCCTATGATCCTGAAGGATGTCGCACAACTTACCCAGCTTGACGTTTCAACAGTTTCCCGTGTGGCTAACAGCAAATATGTGCAAACAGAGTTTGGCACATATAAATTGAAATACTTTTTCTCCGAAGCACTGCAAACCGAAACCGGCGAAGAAGTATCTACCCGTGAAGTGAAAACCATACTGAATGATATTATCAGCGGGGAAAATAAAAGAAAGCCATTTTCTGATGAGAAGCTTACCGAAATGCTGCAAGAGAAGGGCTATAATATAGCACGCCGAACTGTGGCAAAATACAGGGAGCAATTGAATGTGCCGGTAGCCAGGCTAAGGAAAGAATTGTAATTATTTTACTCCTGAATTATACTTTTCAGCTATTGCATCGAGTGTATTATAGAATTCCTGTCCGTATTTACGTATCAAAGAATTTTTAAGGAATTTATATACAGGCACCTTAAGCTTGTTGCCTAATTTACAGGCAGGTTTACATAACGTTTCGCGGGGTTCGTAGTTTACGGCATCGTATGTTTTGTAAGATTTTATTCTGATAGGAAATAAATGACAGGAAATGGGTTTTTGAAAATCGATCACACCTTCTTTCCATGCTTTTTCAATACCGCATTTTACGATACCCAATTCATCAGTATAGCCATATGCACAAATACCGCGATTAATAGTAGGCGTAACATATCCATACTCATTATCTAATACGTGTGTTCCTTCTTTTTCTATTTGTGCAATATAATCAGGACGTAGGTATTGCTTTACTTTGGGGTATACTTTTTTAAGGATCTTCGTTTCTTCACTTGTTAGCGGGGCACCACAATCGCCGTCTACACAACAACCACCTTTACATTTATCCAAATCACAAACAAAATGTTCCTGTATCACCTCATCACTCAGAAGCACATTATCTATCGCTATCATAATTATTAAGTCTGGGATGCAAATTAAACAATAATTTCTCCTTTTGAGAAAGCAGGAGCCCTATATATTCAGGTAATTCATGAGCAGTTTATACCTGTCTATTATATCTTCGGCATTTTGCTGTTCGCCATACACTTCTAGCACTTTATACTTATTATGTTCCAGTGTTGCAGTAATCCCCGAGATATCAGTACGATTGGTTTTAATGGTTATTTCCAGCTTGCTGGTTTGCTTATTGCTGAAAAGATTAGAACTTATAATAATAGCATCTTCATTTTCAAATATCCTGGCTATATTATACATACTATAATCACGCGGTTCGATCTCTATAACAAGTATAGCGCCCGGTATTTCTATACCACTTGTTTCAGCAATATAATTCAGCAAATTATCAGCAGTTACAGCCCCAATATATTTACTATCACTATCAACAACAGGTATTACGGACAGGTTTTGCCGGTGCGCTAACTTGATTGCTTCGTACGGGTGGCTGCCTGCGGTTACAAACGGTTTGTAATCTAAAAAATCGGCCTTACTGAGCGCAGCATCCTGATCTTCCCATTCAAAAATATCATCCTCCCTCACTATTGCCATATAACTGTCCTCATTGACAAGGGGTAATTCCTGAAAATGATTATCCACCATCAATTGAAGTGCTTTGCTGCCAGTATCTAAAGGTGATAGTGTAGGCACCATAGGTGATATAAGCTGCTCGTTGGTCATAGTTGCTTGCTATTAATTATAGACGTATTATACATGGATAATAGTATGCAAATACCGAATTATAACATTTAATTGACAAAATTACTGGAAAAGAGCTATCAGAGCATTAATTAACCCTTATGCTTGGCAAGAAATGCTTCTAAAATACGATTAAACTCATGGGGGACTTCCATCATCGGCGCATGCCCGCATTTATCTATCCAATGAAGTTCTGAATTAGGTATTAATTTTTTAAATTCTTCAGCAACCAAAGGTGGAGTTATTGTATCATTTTTGCCCCATATCAGGCAAGTAGGGGCAGCAATTGCTTTTAGCTCATCGCCTAAATGATGGCGTATAGCAGACTTGGCAAGCGCAATCACCTTTAATGCTTTTAGCCGGTTGTTTACTATTGCATACACTTCATCTACTAATTCTTTTGTTGCAATAGCCGGATCATAAAAAGTAAGTTCGGTCTTCTTTCTCATGAACTCGTAATCATTCCTTTTGGGGTATGTTTCCCCCATTCCATTTTCAAACAGTCCCGAGCTGCCTGTAAGTATGATCGTTTTTATCGGTTCCGGGTGTTTCAATGCATATACCAAGCCTACATGCCCCCCTAAAGAATTACCTAATAAATGAAAATTATGAAGCCCTTTTGCGTCTATAAATTTCTGCACATATCTCGCAAGCCCCCCTACTGTAGTCTCCAACAAAGTAAGATCATACAAAGGCAGGATAGGTATAATTACCTTATGCGAGTGCCTAAAATGCTCTACGAGGTCTTTAAAATTACTTAGCGCTCCAAATAAGCCATGAAGCAGCACAAGGGGCTCTCCATCACCTTCTTCCACATACTTGAACTTATTGCCTAAGTGTTTTATTTCGTAATCCATTGTATACTTATACCCTGCTAAAATACTATTGTTTATGAGAAAAACACAGAACGATATGCCAATCGGGTAATAAGCAGATATAATACCGTTGAAATAGTAAAATTGGGGCATATGATGCCGGTGCATTCGTCACCTAAATGCCATTTCTTAAAATGTGCTAGACAGACACTATAACCAAATCAAAACAATGTATAGATTCGTTTTATCTTATTTATCATTAACCCACGTAACTTTGCAGCCGTATGTTGCAATATTATTGTCCGTCTCTTACATCATATAAACGATTAATTACCAAAGAAGTAAAAGTTGGTGCCCTAGTGCTGGGCAATAATCATCCTATCCGTATACAAACCATGACCACTACCAATACCATGGATACGGATGCTACTGTTGCACAAGCTATACGCTGCATAGAAGCTGGCGCTGAGTTAGTACGTATTACTGCGCCCAGCAAGAATGAAGCTGAGAACCTGCTTCTTATTAAAAATACTATTCGCGCTAAAGGGTATAATACGCCACTTGTAGCTGATATACATTTCACTCCAAACGCTGCAGAGATTGCTGCCCGTATTGTAGAGAAAGTACGTGTGAACCCCGGCAACTATATTGACAAGAAAAAATTTGACATACTGGAATATACCGATGCAGAATATACTGCGGAGATAAACCGAATCAGAGAACGATTTACACCTCTTGTAAATATCTGTAAAGAATACGGCACCGCTATGCGCATAGGCACTAATCATGGCTCGCTCAGTGACCGTATTATGAGCAGGTATGGAGATACACCTATAGGAATGGTGGAGAGCGCATTGGAGTTTTTACGAATAGCAAGAGATGAGAACTACCATCAAATAATACTCAGCATGAAGAGTAGCAACCCTTTGGTGATGGTTGAAGCCTATCGATTATTAGTACAAAAAATGGATGAGGAATTTGGGGAATGCTACCCGCTTCATTTAGGCGTTACAGAAGCAGGCGATGGTGAGGATGGACGTATAAAGAGCGCCATTGGCATAGGAAGTTTATTGGAAGATGGCATTGGTGATACGATCAGGGTATCACTTACTGAAGACCCCGAGTTTGAGATACCCGTTTGTAAAGACATAATTAAGAGATATGCTAACAGGCATTCTGAATCGGGCAATGAAACAGAAAAAATAGTATTATCATACGATCCATTCAATTACAAACGCAAGGAAACAAATACAATTGACAATATTGGCGGACATCATGTACCCGTTGTAATAGCACATTATGGCAAGTTAAAAGAAATCACCACCACCGATCTTGACGCAATTGGTTATCATTATGACGAAACAACTGACAAATGGAATATCAGTGACACAGCTGCAGATTATGTATACACAGTTGATAAAACAATTGATTTCCCTTTACCAGGCACTCTAAAAGTTTTGTGTGATTATACTGTATGGAGAAAAGTGAAAGACAAAACAAAATACTTTCCTGTATTGAGCGCAAGGGAATACATGAGCATAATAGGCACTATTGATGAAACCTTTTTCGTTTATGTAGACGCTAACAGGCCACATGATGAACAGCAATTGTTTATAAACAAATGTAAGGAAGGCAGCAATGCTATACTTTGCGTGGAAAGCAGTAGCGAACACCCCATGCAAAATATAAGGTGGTTTTTAAATGAGCTTGCATTGCAGGGTATATTTTTCCCGATAATATTGATATCAAGAAGTAATAAACCAACTGTAGATGAACAGCTTATTGATATAGCAACCAATACAGGCAGCTTGTTGATTGATGGTTTTGGTGACGGTATCTGCCTTATCAATACAGAACTTCATAACTCAAAAAGAAGTGGGCGCACCTATTTACCTGTAAAAAATGAACAGCAGTTTCTCAATAACACTGCCTTCTCTATACTGCAAGCTACACGCACCCGCATCAGCAAAACAGAATACATCAGTTGCCCGAGTTGTGGCCGTACATTGTTCGATCTGCAAGAGGTAACTGCTAAAATACGTGCTGCCACACATCATCTGAAAGGCGTTAAGATCGCAATAATGGGTTGTATAGTGAACGGACCGGGAGAAATGGCAGACGCTGATTTTGGCTATGTTGGTAGCGGCCCGGGAAAGATCACTTTATATCGTGGTAAAGAAATAATAAAAAGAAATGTTCCCGGTGAGACGGCCGTAGAGGAGTTAATACAATTATTAAAGGACAACAATGTGTGGATAGATACTATTAAGACAGCATAGATGTTTCCGAATTTCTTAGATTTTCTTCTTCTTTACTTTTCTTATCCAGTATTACTAACAGTGCAACAGCCAGGTAAAATAAAGCGCCTACCTTGTGGGTTTCATATAATTCCGAAAAGAAGTTATTAATGAACGCCGCTGCTATAAGCATGGCAATACCTAATGTGCATTTTTTATAAAACCTGTCATGAAAACGATAGTATATTTTTTGAGCTTGTGCAAAAAGCAGCATTATTAATATAGCATATAATATCATAGCAGGCCAACCTTGCTCTACCAGCATGAACAGGAAATAATTATGAGTGGTTGATCGTTCTGTGTTACGGCTCACATAAGTACGAAAAGAAGTGACCGCATAAGACTTATAATGGTAATAAAACGCATTCGGCCCAACACCCACTACAGGATTATCGGTACTCATTCTTATTGATGCTATCCACCTGTACAGACGCTCCATAGAAGACATATCACGGCCTCTTAATGTAGCTATCATATGCTCCGTAAACGTCTTATGCATATACGTTTCATTAAAATTGGGTCGGTATATCATGTATTGCTTGTTGCTGATCATAAAGGTCAATAACAATGCGATCAGTCCGTAAAACACAGGCATTACCCATTTTACAATTTTAAGCCTTATACCCAAGTAAATAATAAATGAGAAAACAACAGCTATCATGGCTGCCCGCGCGTAAGTGAGATATATAGCAATAAAGAAAAAAACGATCAACAAAATCAAAAAGTTGCGTAACAACCACTTACCTCTTACCAGTGAATAGGTTACAAACAAAATCGGGAAGATCATAGACATTACTGCCGAGTAATCTACGTGATTATAATAAAGCGGGTCAATAGCACGCTGGATTTTTATAAAGCTGAATCCAATTTTCCAATGCCTATAAATAATGATCACCATTGTCATGACCAGCGGCACCAGAATCACCAAAAATGCCTTCTTTATATCTTTCTTCTTTCTAATAATGAACACAGGTAAAATAAAGAATGCAACCAGCATCCATACTTTAGCCAATAAAAATTTTACTGAAACTAATAATTCGGTAGAAAATGCAACTGCTACGATTAGCCAGACAAATTGCAATATTATTATTAATACAATGGAGTTTTGCCACCACCAAATTGGTATTATATCAGGTTTTCTTGCCCATAGTAATACAAACAATAATAAAAACAACCATACTATTGGTTCATCCGGTACAGAGGTGGAAAGAGAGCCATTAATAAGATCAAGGTCTGTAGAAAAAGGAATGCTGAACAACAATATCCAGTATGCCAGTTTCCAATTCAGCATCATCAATAGAATAAACAATAACGCGACAGGTGCTATTAACAGCACATATTTACCGGTATATGCAAAGAGCACTACCGTTGTAAACAGTAACGCAAAGCTTAAAAAAGCAAACCATTTGCTACCAAGTAGGTCCTGCTGCATTAACGCTGAATTGAATTCACCATTTTGTAATAGGCCATCAGCAATACGTAGACTACACTAAAAAACAAACCTAACATTGCCGCAACAATAGCTGTTATAAGTAACCCCGGGCCTTTGGGATCCATTGGGGGGTCTGCTTTTGAAATTACTTTCAGAAACCGCATATCTTCATTAAAGGATGCGGAAAATTCATTTAATATAGACGCAAACTTTGCTCGATCTTCTACCAGCTGGTCTTTCGTGGCTTCAATATTTTGTACTACTTCCAATGCTTTACCGTAGCCGTTACCCCCTCCTTTTACATCTCCATTTATCATAGTTTGCCTTGTAGGGCTTATGATACCGTATATTTTATATTGATCTCTTAACCTTCCAAGTGTGTCTGTCAACACATTCACCTGACTATCCACGTCAGCCAGTTTATGTTTTATGGAATTATAAATATCCTGTCGAATAGAAGCATAATAATTGCGGTATACTTCTTCCAACACTTTTACCGACATATTCGCAACGTTTGAAGCCGTTACTGAATCATATGCCATGTAAGATATTTCCATGTCTTTGTATTCAGTACGCTTAATGTTGAAGTTCTTATTGAAAATATCCATTAAGAACGCATGTCCTTTAGGGGTATTAATGTCGGCATTATATACAATCTGAAACTGGCAATTGCGAATGATCCTGTCATGAACTGTATCCGAGTTAGCAAAAGCTGTAACTCTGTCCAGGTCATCATCACCTCCATTATAATCTACAAACCTCGTTTCATGATTCCTGAATAAATAATTGTGATCGCCTGTAAGCGGATTTGCCACGAGGAAACGGGTAGCTGCTTTGTATTTTTTCTTCTTAACCAGGCAAAACACAACGCCCAGCAAGGCAGCTATAATGGTCATGATCAAAATAAAGCGAAACTTTTTTTGTATCGCCTTAACTATGTCAACGAGATCAAAACGAAGTGTATCCATTTCTATAAGGTATATTTAAAAACTAAAACAATTTAATACAATTTATATTACCGTCTCACCAGCCTGCATTTTTTCTGCATTTTCAGCAAATTGTAATGCATCTATCATGTTTTGAATATTTCCATTCATAAAATCTGCAAGGTTATAGATGGTCATATTTATTCTATGGTCTGTAACTCTTCCTTGCGGATAATTATAGGTACGTATCTTAGCAGAACGATCCCCTGTACTTACAAGGCTCTTTCTGTGCCTTGATATTTCTTCTTCCTGTTTACGAACCTGCTCTTCATACAACCTGCTACGCAACATATTCATAGCTTTTTCACGATTACCTAATTGCGAACGTTCTGTTTGGCACATTACTACTGTGCCCGTAGGTAAGTGGGTTAATATTACTTTCGTTTCTACTTTATTTACATTCTGTCCACCTGCACCACCGCTTCGGGCAGTTTCCATTTTTACATCACTTTCTTTTAATTCAAAGTCAATTTCTTCTGCTTCCGGCATTACAGCTACTGTAGCAGCAGATGTATGTACCCTGCCACTTGCTTCCGTATCAGGTACGCGTTGCACCCGATGCACACCACTTTCAAATTTCAGAGTTCCATACACATCTTCACCTGTTACTTCCAATTGCACTTCTTTGTAACCCCCTACTGTACCTTCTGTTTCTGTAAGAGATGATACTTTCCAGCCTCTCCTTTCACAATATCTCAGGTACATACGCATCAGGTCTCCCGCAAATAAACTTGCCTCATCACCACCCGTACCAGCACGAATTTCCAGTATAGCATTCTTTTCATCCTGCGGATCTTTAGGTATCAATAATTGCCTGAGTTCTCCTTCCAGTTCTTCCTTTGCTATCTCTTGTTTCTCAAGGTCTTCTTTAGCAAGATCGCGTAATTCGGGATCAGATTCATTTTCAATAACTTCTTTAGAAATTGCAGCACTGTCTATACTGGCTCTATAACGCTTATAACCTCTTCAAATTTTTTCCAGTTTACGGTAATCCTTGCTTAATTGAGAGAATTTTTTGTTGTCATTTACAATTTCAGGATTTGTCAATGCCACGCCCAGATCTTCAAATCTTGCCTTAATAGCTTCCAGCTTTTCTACGATCGAGTCCATGCAGTATATACGAAATACTTAATAAATATAATAAGTGTGCGAAGTTAATAATAGATGATGTAAATACTTTAAATAACGGGGAATTAATGGATTATATACCGAATAGTGTGCATATTATTTTTTAAAAACAATATTATCTGATTCCAGTTTCTTACTATTTAAGTATTCATTAATATCCTTTATAGTCATTAGCATCCCTTTGCTATCGATATAGCTAGGTTTATAGTTGTATTGTTCGAGTATTTGTGTTGCTTTTTGATGTTCTGTATTATCCCTTTGTTGGGATACATACTCCATTACTATATACGCAGAATTATTCTGCAGGTATTCTCCAGCACCGCATATAGCCTTACACTCTGCGCCTTCTACATCAATTTTAACAATCTTTGGGGGAAAATTGTTTTCTCTCACAATTGAATCTATTGTTGTAGCATGCACTGATATTTTTTTAGGTGCATAATCTACCAACCCTCCTGGTCAAATTGCCCGGCATTTATAGAATTGTATTCAGAATAGAGATTAGGAAATTCAAAAAAAGTGATCATTTCGTTTTTATCTGAGATGGCCTCCTTAAAAAATTTAATGTTGTGGAAGACATTATGCTCACAATTCATTTTTAAAATATCAAAGCTCTTACCGGAAGGTTCGTATGCATATACAAGCCCATATTCGCCAACCAATTCTGACGCAAGCATGGTAAAATAACCATAATGGGCTCCAATATCCAGGAAAGTATCGCCGTTT
>JABDFN010000051.1 GCA_013286485.1 Bacteroidota bacterium | reverse complement strand
CGGGGAGGGGGAGCATAACAAATCAGCCTTCAATTAGCCTTTAGCTTTTGAAGGCTTTTTTATTGAGACGTCTTAATATTAGATTTTATGTCAATGGGTACCACACACCAACAATATTCTTATAACTAAGAAAGCCACCCTTGAAGGTGGCTCTCTTAACATTATAGACCTTAGTTTAGAACTATTGGATCATTACCTTTTCAATATATGCTTTATCGTTAGCAATCACTTTGATGAAGTATAAACCTCTAACCGCATCAGACATATTAAACTCAACTTCCTGGCTCATAGTACCATCAGTTATCGTTTTGCTATCGATCAATTTGCCGGTCATATCTATTACCTGGATCTGAGCGCTACCTTTTACAACGGGTACTCTTACAGAGAACTTACCGGTATTCGGGTTAGGGAATACTTTGATAAGGAAAGCTTCAGGTTGATTATTACCTACAATCCTATCGTCGTCGTCTTCTGATTCACATGAGCCGAGATGATCACCGCTTGCTAAGTGTCCAGCAACAGCAGAAGAATCAACACATATGTCATGTGTATGACCATTGTTCACCTGGCAGATAGTGATCTTATGATTATGATCATCAGCATCACCGTCACCGCATCTTACATCTACTACAGTTATAGACTGTGTTTTTGTTACTGTGCAACCATGCGCATCTGTAACTGTTACAGAGTAGTTAGTAGTGCTTGTTGGTGTAATCTTAGTAGCTGTTGTTGTTGTGCTGCTTACCGTAGAAGCAGGTGACCAACTGTATGAATATGGTGAAGTGCCACCTGAAGCAGTAGTAATCAAGCTATCAGTTTGACGACCATAACCAAGGTAGATGGTATAAGCTGCACCATATGTTGGCACTGTATATACAGGGCTAACACTGATACCAGCTGACAGAGCAGAAGCCGGTTCAGTTACTGTATAAGAAGTTGTTTTTGTACAACCGTTATGATCAGTAATTGTTACACTATATGCACCTGCTGTGAGGTTTTTCAAATCCTGGTCATGTTTACCATTATTCCATGTGAAATTATAACCTGCCGTACCACCTGTTACAGTAAGATTTAATTCTCCTGTATTGCCAGCTTTACATGCTACATTAGTTTGTACTGCAGTAACGCTTATAGCAACAGGTTGGGTAACCGAATATGAGCCTGTTTTTGTACAACCTTTTCCGTCAGTTACTGTAACATTATAAGTACCAGCAACTAAACCAGATATATTTTGTGTAGTAGCACTACTGCTCCAGGAATAAGTATAACCCGTTACACCACCGCTAACACTTATATTGATTGAACCATTATTTCCACTATTACAAGAAACATTAGTTGCTGTTCCTGTAAGATTTATTGCGGTCGGTTGATGCACTTCGAAATCCTGATGCATTTGACAACCATGAGCATCTGTAATAGTTAAAGTATAGTGTGCTGCAGCTAATCCTGTAATGCTCGAAGTAGTTTGTCCTGTTGACCAGCTATAGACAATAGGTGAAGTGCCTCCCGTAATTATAGAAGTAACACTACCTGTAGATGAGCTATTACATGTAGCATCTACTACTGTACCTGACAATGACAGCTTTGTTGGCGCTACTAATCTCCAGCTTCCAGTATAAGTGCTTCCAAGAGAGTCAGTTATAGTAACCGAATATGTACCGGTATCTAAGCCTGTAATATTCTTAGTTGTTTTGTGGTTACTCCAGCTATACCTTAATGAGCCAATACCACCGGTTACTGTCAGAGATATTGCACCGGTAGAATCATCTTTGTCACCATTACCATCATATTTACAAGCAACTTGTGTAATACTAGCAGTTGCACTAATAGAATTTACAGTAATAGTTTGAGTACATGTAGAGTAGTTGCCACTAGCGTCTGTTGCTTTCCATGTACGAGTAATGACACCTGACGAAACTATATCTGAGTATGTTATTACAGGGCTTGAAGTACAGTTATCAGTGGCTGTAGCAGTACCTGTAGTGGCAGGTGATGTAGCACCAGAAGATACAGTAATTGCAGCAGGGCAAGTAATACTTGGTGCAATATTGTCTGTAATTGTTACAGATGCTGTACCGGTTGAAACATTACCTGAATTATCAGTAACTGTAACTGTAACTATATTTGTACCGAGGTTAGCACAATTAAAGCTTGATTTACTTAATGATATTGAAGCAATACCACCATTATCTGTTGAACCGTTATTCACATCTGAGCTACTTAATGTAGCAACGCCAGAAGCATTCAGATATATCGTAGCATTCTTAGTTCTAACAACTGGTTTAGTAGTATCTGCGACCGTTACTGAAGCAATACCTGCTGAGCTGTTACCTGACCCATCTGTTACTGTTAAGGTAACTGTATTTGAACCTAAGTTGGATGCAGTAAAGCTGCTCGGACTTACTGATTCGGATGCAATACCGCCGTTGTCGGTAGAACCATTGTCTACCTGTGAAGCAGTGACACTTGCGTGGCCTGTTGCATCTAAATAAACAGTCACGTTATGTGTATGTACTACAGGTCTTGTGGTGTCAGCTACTGTTACTGTTGCGGTACCTGTTGAACTATTGCCTGATCCGTCAGTAACTGTTAAGGTTACATTGTTTGAACCAAGGTTAGATGCTGTGAAGCTATTGGGGCTTACTGATTCGGATGCAATACCACCATTATCAGTTGAACCATTGTCAACCTGTGAAGTACTAACACCTGCGTGGCCTGTTGCATCTAAGTAAACGGTTACGTTCTTAGTGCTTACTACAGGCCTTGTCGTATCAGCTACTGTTACTGTTGCGGTACCTGTTGCACTATTGCCTGATCCGTCAGTTACTGTTAAGGTTACATTGTTTGAACCAAGGTTAGATGCTGTAAAGCTGCTCGGGCTCACTGATTCGGATGCAATACCGCCGTTGTCGGTAGAACCATTGTCTACCTGTGAAGCAGTGACACTTGCGTGGCCTGTTGCATCTAAATAAACAGTCACGTTATGTGTATGTACTACAGGTCTTGTGGTGTCAGCTACTGTTACTGTTGCGGTACCTGTTGAACTATTGCCTGATCCGTCAGTAACTGTTAAGGTTACATTGTTTGAACCAAGGTTAGATGCTGTGAAGCTATTGGGGCTTACTGATTCGGATGCAATACCACCATTATCAGTTGAACCATTGTCAACCTGTGAAGTACTAACACCTGCGTGGCCTGTTGCATCTAAGTAAACGGTTACGTTCTTAGTGCTTACTACAGGCCTTGTCGTATCAGCTACTGTTACTGTTGCAGTACCAGTTGAACTATTGCCTGATCCGTCAGTTACTGTTAAGGTTACATTGTTTGAACCAAGATTAGATGCAGTAAAGCTGTTCGGGCTCACTGATTCGGATGCAATACCACCATTATCGGTTGAACCATTGTCTACCTGTGAAGCAGCAACACTTGCGTGGCCTGTTGCATCTAAGTAAACGGTTACGTTCTTAGTGCTTACTACAGGCCTTGTGGTATCAGCTACTGTTACTGTTGCTGTACCTGTTGAACTATTGCCTGATCCGTCAGTTACTGTTAAAGTAACATTGTTTGAACCAAGGTTAGATGCTGTGAAGCTATTGGGGCTTACTGACTCTGATGCAATACCTCCATTGTCGGTAGAACCATTGTCTACCTGTGAAGTACTAACACCTGCGTGGCCTGTTGCATCTAAGTAAACGGTTACGTTCTTAGTGCTTACTACAGGCCTTGTGGTATCAGCTACTGTTACTATTGCAGTACCTGTTGAACTATTGCCTGATCCGTCTGTAACTGTTAAGGTTACATTGTTTGAACCAAGGTTAGATGCTGTGAAGCTATTGGGGCTTACTGATTCGGATGCGATACCACCATTATCAGTTGAACCATTGTCAACCTGTGAAGTACTAACACCTGCGTGGCCTGTTGCATCTAAGTAAACGGTTACGTTCTTAGTGCTTACTACAGGCCTTGTTGTATCAGCTACTGTTACTGTTGCTGTACCTGTTGAACTATTGCCTGATCCGTCAGTTACTGTTAAAGTAACATTGTTTGAACCAAGATTAGATGCTGTGAAGCTATTGGGGCTTACTGACTCTGATGCAATACCTCCGTTGTCGGTAGAACCATTGTCTACCTGTGAAGTACTAACACCTGCGTGGCCTGTTGCATCTAAGTAAACGGTTACGTTCTTAGTGCTTACTACAGGCCTTGTTGTATCAGCCACTGTTACTGTTGCTGTACCTGTTGAACTATTGCCTGATCCGTCTGTAACGGTTAAGGTTACATTATTATTTCCAAGATTAGAAGCAGTAAAGCTATTAGGGCTTACTGATTCGGATGCGATACTAATATTATCAGTTGAACCATTGTCAACCTGTGAAGCAGCAACACTTGCGTGGCCTGAAGGATCAAGGTACACAGTGACATTTTGTGTATGAACTACAGGCCTAATAGTATCTGCTACTGTAACAGCAGCTGTGCCAGTTGCACTATTACCTGAATTATCTGTAACAGTTAATGTTACTGTATTAGCTCCCAAATTTGCATTAGTAAAGCTGTTGATATTCAGCGTTGTTGACGAAATGGCTACGTTATCTGTTGAACCATTATCTATTTGCGCCGGTGTAATACTTACATTACCTGAGGCATTTAAGTATGCTGTGATATTTTGTGTAAGTACAATTGGCCTTGTGGTATCTGCAACCATTACTGTAGCGGTTGCTGACGAACTGTTACCTGAGTTATCAGTTACAGTAAGTGTAACTGTATTTACCCCTTCATTTGAACTATTAAAACTACTTATATCCAATGTTCTTGTAGAAATAGTGCAATTATCTGTTGAGCCATTGTCTACTTGTGACGGAGTAATTGTTACTGTACCTGAAGAACCCAGATAAGCTGTAATATTTTTTGTATTAACAACAGGCTTTGTAGTATCTGCTATAACCGAAGCACTACCAGACATATTTACCGTACATGCACCACTAACAGCCTGAACCGTATAAGTACCTAATGTACTGAATGAACTACCAAAACTAATTGATGCATTCGTACCCGTTTTGGTGGATACTACGGTTGAACCCAAAAGGAGGTTATATGTAACTGATGATGATTGAGAACCATTCAATCCAATTGCAACGCCTGTACTTGTAGGACAATATTGTCCGCCACCCGTTATAGTAAATGTTGTTGGTACAGTAGTAATTGTAGCTGTGGCACTTCCTGCCATAGTTTTTGAACAGCCTGTTGCATTTGTAGCTACTACCGTATAGGTACCGCTTGCATTAACTGTAAAGCTTATTGCAGAACCGGTACCCGCTACTGCGTTACCAATATTTGTAGAACCACTCTTTAACTGATAACTAATACCTGTGTCGGAAGATGATAAATTAATCGTTACTCCAGATGTAGAGCAACCGGTACCGCCACCTGATACCGTATATGCAGTCGGTAATGCAGCCACTGTTACAGTATATCTGACAGTATCAAAGTTTGTATAGTAAGAGATTACTGTTGTACCTGCGCTTACGGGTGTTACAGTTGTTGCAACGGTAGTAGTACCACCACTTACCACAGTTGCAACTGCAGTATTAGAGCTTGCCCATGTACCGCTAACAGTTGAATCTGTTAATGTTATATTAGTTCCAAGACATGCTGTTGTAGGCCCGGTTATTAAATATAGGGGTGTATTTTTAAAAACAACCAAACTATTACCACCAAAGTCACCACCAAATAAATCATGTTTGCCATCACCATCTATGTCGCCCGATAGAACACATGTCATTGTATTAGGACCTGTTAAATTAACCAGGTTTGCGAATGAAGAGCTTGTAATTGAACCACTGCTGCTTGTATTTCTTAAGATACCAATATCTCCTCCGTTAGAAACAGCTATGTCTAATTTCCCATTTGCTTCTACGTCAGATACCGTAATGCCATTAGGAACATTCGGAACACTAAAATCAACATGACTTGCTAATGAACTCGATGTAATTGAACCACTACTTGCAGTATTACGGAAAACTGAAACTGTTTTTGCAGTTGTGTTAGCAGTGACTATATCCATTTTACCATCTCCGTCAAAATCTCCAGCCACTACAAACTTTGGTGAAGTACCACATACGAAAGTGGTTCTACTATCGAATGAGATCGATCCGCTTGTTGATGAATTATGCAATATTGAAATGGCATTCGAGTCATTAGTACATGCAATTACATCCTGTTTTCCATCTCCGTCAATATCTGCCGTTGTAAGGTATGCTATTGATTTACCACCTCCAATTGTAAGGAAATACTGTACCGAAGCAAAACTTACAGAACCTAATGTACTGGTGTTGTGGTATACGGCTACATAACTATTACAACCAAGAGCTACTACAATATCCGGTTTCCCGTCACCATCCAAATCAGTTAAAGAGACAGCAGCAGGGCATCCACTTACAGACAAATCTTGTCTTTGAGCAAATGAGATAACGCCTGAACCTGAACTTGTATTTCTGAAAACAGCCATTGTTGCCGAAGCAGAATTTGCTACAACCATATCAAGTTTTCCATCTCCATCCATATCTCCAACTGCAACCGAAATTGGGTTACAGTGTATTGAAGTACCTGTGACAGAATCGACTTTTGTAAAAGTGGAGCCTGGGCTAATTACACCTGCTGTAGCCTTATTTCTATATACAGATATTTTACCTCCATTAGCATCGCATAGTATAACGTCCATTTTGCCATCGCCATCCATATCTCCTAATGCTCCACCACCTGGCCCGATCGTTGAACTGAATGTTACAACCGGTGAATAGTTAAATAACCTGCTGAACTTGCTATTATTGAACTCCGGTAAGAACGGATATTCAGCATAGCCGATCAAATTCGACGCCGTATTATTTACAGAAACACGGTCTATTGTACAACCAACCGGTACTGTAACTGATAATGACGTGCTCGTGGCAGATGAAACAGTAGCCTTGGTAGCACCGAAGTAAACAATGTTGTTACTGGCTGTAGTATTAAAATTACTACCGCTTATTGTTACAGAAGTGCCATTAGTACCTGTATTGGGGCTAACTGAGCTTATCGTAGGTACCTGACCTATTGCAGTAAAGCTTAAAAGCAAGGAAATCGATAATAATATCCTTGTGATTGGCGAAATGAATAATAATTGTTTCATAATTGTAGCAAATTGATAATGAGACTCAAAAATGCTACTGGTAATTTGTGTTTAAAAACATAATTTATGCAATAACAATTAAATAACAAAATATATTATGATTTTAAATAACATATAATATTGTTAATCAGTTATTTTTGCTTAATTAAAAAATAAAATATTAATATAATTACATTTATTTCTAATAAAAATTTAAATTATTTAATATTCAGGTAATAAAGATGGTTTACAGCGGGAGTAAAAATTGGTAGAAAATAAAATATAACTCTATCAATTTTGCCAATATCACATTAACATATTTTACATTATATTAAACATAAAAAATGCCACTTGGAAAGTGGCTTCGTAATTCGATAAAATGACTTTTTTGCGTTGTTATATAAAATTTTAGTTCCTGTTCAATTGCGCATTTTATAGATGACTAATGAACAAATTATACATTTTATATAAAATAATTTCACAATACATAAAATACGTTCTATATTATTTTTATTCTAAATAATAATTTTACGTATAGAAACCCTGTAATTATTACCTATATTATTAAATTGTTCATTATCTTTGTACGTTATAGAATAAGTAGATTTATAAATAAAAAATACAGCTTTTATAACGATCGTTAGTAGTAATATAAATCAAGATACCTTATGCTCATATCTAAATATTTAGTAGAAAAGTCTATGTCCAGCAAAAATATACTGATTATTTTATATTTGATTGGTTTTTCAACGTTTTCGAATTCATCAATCTATGGACAAGGCAACCTGTTAGTATCTCCAAAACGCTTAATATTTCAGGGAAATAAAAAGAATCTTGAAATAAACCTTGCCAACACAGGCAAAGACACAGCAAGATATTTGGTTTCCATAATGGAAATACGAATGAAAGAAGATGGTGCTTTTGAAGAAATAAAAGAACCGGATCCGGGACAAAACTTTTCAAGTAAATATTTACGTTTTTTCCCGCGTAGTGTTTCGTTAGGACCTAATGAAGCGCAAACTATAAAAGTTCAACTTGTTAAAGCTGACCAACTGGCGGCCGGTGAATATCGTTCACATATTTATTTCAGAGCCATTCCGAATGAAAAACCACTCGGTGAGGGAGCTGATGCTACCAAAGACTCCAGTATAGTGGTAAAACTTACACCTGTGTTCGGTATTACCATACCTGCTATCATACGCGTAGGCGAATCTACTACGAAAACGTCCTTTTCTGATGGATCGTTTACTATGGTTGGCGATACTTTACCAAGAATAAGTATGACCATTAACCGCACAGGCAATATGTCTACATATGGAAATATTGTTGTAGAATTAGTAGGCGCAAATGGAAGCGTAACACCTGTAGGATCTGCTAACGGTGTTGCTGTATATACACCTAACGCTATCAGGCGTTTTACATTTGATCTGGATAAGTCAAAAAAGAATAATTATCATTCGGGTAAGTTGCATGTTTCTTATGAAACAGAAGGAACAGATAATCCTGTGAAATTAGCAGAAGAAGATATTCCACTACACTAAGATCGGAATTCATTCACCACAAAATATCGGTGATATTTAAATTTACAATTGCACAAGCTATACACTTGCTTGCATTTGGCTTGTAAATAAAATAATACCAGCACAATTATAAAAACTATAGCTGTTCAAAGAAACTCAATATAGCGTTTAAATCACTTCCACCAATTATTTCTTGGGTTTATTCTTATCTTTTTCGCCCGGAGGAATGGTTTTATTCTGTGGCTGTGGCGGAGGAACATGTTCAGGTAATGTAGACTCCAAAGTAAATTCAAGGCCTTCAACCAGGTCGCCATCTTTATTCTTTTGAATATGCACAGGCAGCGGCTTAGACGCGACCATATTTACCCGATGTAATTGTTCTGAATCGATGGCTGCAGTATAATCGCCGGGTGCTAAGCCTATATAACTGAAATAACCATCCGGCTCTGAGAGGGTGCGTGCTACGAGACTATCCCCTTTATAGAAGCATACATATACCTGGCCTATACCTTTTTGAGTTTTATTTTTCAACAAATACACGGTACCATTTGCTTCTGCAACTACAGCTATAGGCACTTCTATTACCCTGAATGTATTTGGAACAATTGCAATACTAATACTATGTTTTTTAATTTGCCATGCAATGTTGTCAAAGCTAAACCTGCTGAGCTCTATATAATATTTATTATAAGGTTCCATTTCGGTTATACGTATCGTTGTGTCTTTATCTTCGTCCTGAATATGACCACCATTCATATTTATTTTTAAGCCTGACACTTTAGGTTCATCCGGATCTCTTTTACCATCACAATTAAGATCGAGGAAGGGCTCTATTACTACTCCGCCACGGCCTACACTTACTGTATTGTTCACTCCTACATAATGATGGTCGAACTGAAAACTTCCTTTTGCAGATTCCTGGAAAGCAAGCGAATTATTGTTGTAAGTAGTAGCGTACCCCAATTGCATAGAACTAAGATCGTACCTAAACTGCAAAGAAAGATTGTAAAAATCGCTTTTAAAGTTTTCTTCGAGCGACATACCTACAAAGCCATGTTTCCATAGGTGTTTTTCTAAAAGCGCCTTGAGCGAAATAAATTGTGCTGTAACATATTCATATTGAATTTCAGGTGTAAGCAACAATTTTCCCGGAAGTCTTACTGCTGTTGATAAACTGCTATATATGTACGGGCTGGTTTGATCTATAAAAACACCGTATGTACTCAGGTGCATATTCAAACCCAAAAATATACCGGCAAGCAACCACTCACCTGTTGTATACTTGGTAGCTGTAAATATGGTTTGGTTAAATGTAAATAAAGAGTATAAAGAAAGTTTATTAGCATGAATAGGGAGGGAAAAAATAAATTTACGTTCTTCTATAGCTGCATTTAATATAGCCTTTTGCCCCTCATCATATTTTGTATAAAAAGCGTCAAATTGCATATTAGAAGCCAGGTGATAGCTCATCTCTCCTTTTGTTCTTACACCCTGGTCATATTCTCCGGAAACAAGAAAATTATGTCCTAATCTAAATGAAGAACTAAAAAAAGGTATCGTATTGCCCGATACAATAGAAGACAGGTACTCCACACCTGCACTCATTGTAATATGCCTTGACAAGCCGTAACTCAAATTAGTACGCGAAAAAGTACTACTGCTATCATCTTCAACAATTCCACCACTTACATTATACTCAAAATGCCCTGCAGGCAAAAAGTAAAATGGAATGGTCACAGTTTGCTGCTTATAAGATTCTTCTCCAAATGGCCCATAAAAACGCAGTTTGATGATTGAATTTCCATACACAAGGGGTACATCGAAACTGAAAAACCCCGATGAATCTGCTTTCTTAAAATCGATCAACACACTATTCACGTACAATTCCACTACCCATCCTGGTTTTGTAAAATCCCTGATGCTATATGAACCATACGATTTACGAGTGGTAGTTGGCGTGTTAGTAAGTTGAATACCAACAACAGGCGCAAATATGGATGATATTGTCTGGTTAGCTATTTTACCTATCTGCACTTGTTTTACAAGAGGCGCATCGTTATTTACATGTCTCCAAAGATAAAACTGGTCCTTTTCGATCAAAGGCTGTCCAATAGCATAATTTAATCTGCCGGTAAATTCACCTCCTGCTAGTACCGACCCAACTCCCAATGCAATTCTCGTATCCGGGTTGCCCGATGTTTGCTGTGTAGATATCACTGACCAGTCTGCTGTACCAAAATGAGCAAAGGGATAATACTGCTTGAATGCAGTATCTACTATGACCTCTCCTCTCAGCTTGCTGATGTTCTGGCGCATAGCCTCCAATCTTTTTTCCCTAATTAAGGGTAATTCAAGAGTTGTGGTAATGCTTACAAGCAGGGAACGGAAATTGAAAGAACATTCAAGTGAAAATATGCTTCCAAAGTAATCAGACTTTAAATACAAGTTTGTTTCTGTATGTATAAGGTCTCCGGGCTTCAGTGTGTATGTTTTACCTGAATAAAAAATAAGATTGTTTTTCCTGTCTATAAGATAATTCGCATCCTGGTTAATAAAAAAACCTGATACAGAATCAAAACTATTTGCGCTGTTAAGTTTGATCTTTAAAAAATTGAAGATGTCAATAACAGGCAGATAGATCTTATCATCGTTTATTACTGCAGGTAACTCCACAGAACCAATATCCCTCACATTTACTGTAACAGAAATTTCTTCAGCATTATTATCATCTTGTGCGTTGCAATAAAAAGGTGTGAGAAAGCATAGCAATGATATACTAAAAATATAATAGTATATATAAAGGAATCCTTTGTGCTTTTCACTCTTTATTTTCATGCCTTGCTGCCGGACTTTATTCCTGTATAAAAGTAACTGTGAACATTCCGGTATAAGAACCTACCGGGTTTGCTAATGCAGTTCCAACTGTAAGTGTTCCTCCTATCATCACCTGGGTTTTGCCGGGGGGCGCCACTTTAGAAACAAACGGAGAACCTACATTTGAGTTACCAAGATGAAGCGTTAGTGAACCACCATTACTACCCGTCAATACAACATCAGGACCATTCATAATAACGATCCTTGTACCCAGGTCCGCCTGCACATCAAATATAGCAGGTGAAAAAGAATAACCCAGGCTGGCTCCAATAATATCTCCCGTTGTAGAACGGGAACCATCTGCATACAATATAACACTGCCACCAACAGTGCCCTGAAAAAACGCACCGAATTTCATATACTCTGTCGGGTTAACGGATATGGATATGGGGCGTGGCGGATGTGATTGCGCTACAGACATTGTACTGCTGAATAGTATGCATACAAACGACCCGAACAACCATACTAATCTATAGCGTTTATATAATTTGTTGTATATCTTATCCGGTCCGATGGTCATAGAGGTAATTTTTTTGAGTAAACGCCATTACCGGAATAAAAACTAAGTATGTAAACTCCGGGGGCAAATGTTGCGGGGATCTCATGATACCCATAACCGGTAAGCTGTTGTTTGCTCACCATTTGTCCAAGTGTATTTACAATAACAAGCTCTCCTTTATCCCCGGTATTAATATCCAGATTAACAAAAAATTTCCCATTCGAACTATAAGCGTTTAGTCCGTTTGCTGTTAGTGCCGTATTAGTAATATCCTTTTTACTGAATATTAATGAAAAGCGATTTTTATATTCACCTGATGCCAGCACTACCTGGTATTGTGGTTTCGATGCCAGGTCTTGTATAGTATTACTAAGTGCATCTGCAAAATATACATGCATACCATATGGCAGCCCGCCCAAGCTGGATGCATTGAACACAACACGCTCATCTTTGCCGGTTATTATGCCTACCGGGATAATTGTAACGCTATCACTTGGCGTCGGCATAGCACTGATAGCAAGTTTTTGCGCATCAGGTGTAAGTATATATATATTAGGCGCTCGCTTATCTGTATTCATTAATTTAAGTGCATCCATTTCCGTTTCAAAATTCAGTGTAGCGCTCTCATCAAAATAAATAACGGTGGCATCATGCACCGCAGCTTCTCCCGAATATTTTGCATTCAACCTCAGCAATGGCCTGCTATCGCCTTTAGGAGGCTTATGATAAAAAGGAGAAAAATTATCTACCCTTACATTATTATTCATTGCCAATGTAGCTGTTACCGGGTAAGTGCCATTAGTAACATGCACAAAAAATCCCTGCATCGCGGGAATAACATTATTAGCAACACCGTCGCTCGACACACCGTTTACATAAGAACTATACACCCCTGTATACTGATCCGTATCACTGTTGTCGAAATAATAAATAGCATTATCAATATTTGTTTTGGTCCATCCGCTCGATGCGTTCCAGTCAATGGGTGACGGATATGGATTCCCTATCAGCGTATAGCCCAGTGTGTATGTATTGTTGTGATTATGTAGTGTTAAAGACAAAGAACCATTATTTACCACACCTGCCACCGACATAGTATCAGCTGCGGTAGAACTGCCGAAATTAGCAGCATATCCATATCCCGGTTTTACCGTGTCTCCCATGGCGGTGTATATCTCCCAGCCATTGGTAGTATCACTTTCGTCATACCTGTAAAATGTAGGGAAAGATGCACTCAGGTTTATTCTTCCCGAAAAAGCATTTACGGTATCATACTGAAATGGTGAGCTGATCATTCTGTAGCCATAAGCAGTATCTATATACCGTTCTACTACAAGATTACCCAATACACTTCCTGTACCCGAGCCATCTACCAATGCCGTAGTACTTGCATTTGATAATAAAGTAAGATTACCATTTGCATTTAGTGTACCATTACTTAGCAATACTTTATTGATCGTTTGGCCGGCAGTATTTACGGTGGCATTAATACCCGAAGCTACTGTTACCCTGTTAAACGCAATAGGCACAGAACCATCTAATCTTATATTGCCAGAACCGCCAAATGTAAAAACACCTGCATTCTGCTTATAAGAGCCATTCATAAAAAAATTACTACCTGTTAAAAAACTTCCCTGGCTCTGCACTATGTATATTCCTGAAGGTATTATTACCGATTGTGTTTGCGCACGCAGCACTGCCGGCAATAATATTGCCAGTACATATACTGTTATGTGCTTTTTACTAAACATACTTATCCTATATAGTTGGCGCAGCATCACGGGTTTATAACTGTTACATCAAAAACTATATTCGTACCTAATGTTTTTGTACCATTGGTACAACCAAAGACCATCGCTAATGTATTTGTAGCAGATATATAACAATACATCAGTATCAAATTGCTTGTCAATGTGACTCTTGGATTTACCATTACGCTTGCATTTACCTGTGCGCCTGTTACAGTAGCTGTAACTATTTGTTGGGCATTATTAGTGATATTACTATTGTTTGTTACTGTAACCGATGTTTTAATGATATTGGTAAACGGCGTACCGCTCGTACCCAGCTTTACTGTACCTGCAACATCAAGTACTGCGGTTGGTACCTATACCTAGATTACCATTCGTGTCTACTCTTATTTTTTCGGTATTGTTGGTTTTTACAACAAAGTTTACCTTATCGGTAGTACCAATGAAGTTGGTACCGTTTGCCATAGCTGTATTACCGGTTACAGACCATAAACCTGCCGTACCATTACCCATCGGCAGTTTATTTACAAGGCCGTTTTTAATGGTCAGCACACTATCTGTTGATGAACCCGATGCAAGGCCAAATATTTTCAACGGGGTGCTGCCAACAATATGCAAAGATGCAGTGGGCGCTGCAATGCCAATACCTACCTGCCCATTGGTATCTACTACCATTTGCTGCGTATTATTGGTCTTTACAACAAAATTTACTTTATCGGTAGTACCAATAAAATTGGTACCATTCGTCATGCTGGTATTACCCGTTACTGACCAATGGCCTGCGGTACCAGCACCCATCGGTAGTTTTTTGACTATCCCGTTATTGATCGTTAATTCACTATCTGATGAGGTACCTGTTTGCACACCTATCAAAGTAAGCGGGTTATTACCGCGTATATGCAATAAAGCAGTAGGTGCTGCTATACCAATACCTACATCTCCATTGGTATCTACTACCATTTGCTGGGTGTTATTGGTCTTTACAACAAAATTTACTTTATCGGTAGTACCAATAAAATTGGTACCATTCGCCATACTGGTGTTACCGGTTACAGACCATAAGCCTGCTGTACCTGCACCCATGGGTAGTTTTCTTACTACACCATTAGTAATAGTCAGCACACTATCTGTTGAAGCACCTGTTTGAACACCAATGAGTGTAAGCGGGTTATTACCGCGTATATGCAATAAAGCAGTTGGCGCTGTAAGCCCTATACCTACCTGCCCGGTAGAGTCTACCACCATACGCTCACTGTTATTGGTGCGTATGCGGAAGGTGACATTATCTGTTGTTCCTATAAAGCTCGATGCGGGCGTTGTAGATGCGTTTCCTGTTAATGACCAGTGCCCTGCCGTACCTGCACCCATCGGTAATTTCTTCACTACACCATTATTGATCGTTAACTCACTATCTGCTGAAGTACCTGTTTGTACACCTATCAAAGTAAGTGGATTATTACCACGTATATGCAATAAAGCGGTAGGTGCTGTAATACCAATACCCACCTGCCCGGTAGAGTCTATGACCATATGCTCGGTATTATTAGTGCGTATGCGGAAGGTAACATTGTCTGTTGTTCCTATAAAGCTCGATGCTGGTGTTGTAGATGCGTTTCCTGTTAATGACCAATGACCTGCAGTGCCTGCACCCATCGGTAATTTCTT
>JABDFN010000050.1 GCA_013286485.1 Bacteroidota bacterium | reverse complement strand
GGTAGCCCCTCCAAACAAGGGAAAAAGCTAAAGCCATGGGCTATCAAGAATTTTGATCTTTCTGTTTCTTATACAAACCAGTTAAAACATAATCCTACCATATCAGAAGACAGACTCGCTACTTCTAAATTAGGACTAGGTTATACCTATGCTATTAAAGCAAGAGCTATAGAACCGTTTAAGAGAATGATAAAATCCAAATCAAAATGGTATGCGTTGATCAGGGATTTTAATTTTAATCCACTCCCATCCAGCTTTAGCTTGCGAAACGATCTGAACCGCGCTATGGAGGCTACTACTGTTAGAAATGTAGACAATGGGCCTTATCAAATACCTACAACCTTCTATAAAAACTTTACATGGCAACGAAGCTATGCACTGCGTTGGGAACTTACACATTCTTTATCTTTTGACTACACAGCCAATAACACTTCTGTTATTGATGAACCTATTGGATATATAAACAGCACAGCAAAGAAAGATTCATTATTCAGCGCTATTAAAACATTTGGACGTAACACATTGTATACGCAATCCTTCAACGCTACTTATACTTTGCCTTTGCAAAAATTACCAATAACTGATTGGATCAATATAAAAACATCGTATAACACCACCTATACATGGGCGGCAGCTTCCGTTATTGCAAGAGATCTTGGTAACACTATAGGGAATACCCAGGTGAAGACAGTAAACGGAGACTTTAATTTTGTCTCGTTGTATAATAAAATGCGGTGGTATCGTGGCCTGTCACAAAGCAACCCCCGTGCCCCAGTTTCGCAGGTAGCAAAACCAGGCGTAGTGAAAATGGATAAAAGCGCATCTGACAAAGGAAATAACACGGTAAAAAAACCTACCAACAAAAATAATAAAGACACCAACACACATACCGTTACCTACAAGTATAAAAATCAGATCGACAGTATTATTGCAAATGCAAAAGATCTTAGCAATAAACAGTTAGATTCATTAAGACAGTTGCAAAGAAAACAAGAGCTAGAGGAAAAACGAGCAGAAAAAATAAAGAAAAAACAAGACCGTATTGCAGCCCGCAAAAAGCGAAGAGCTACCATACCTAAGCTGAATACGGCAGAAAAATTTGCCGGGCGATTAGCTACTATGCTGCAGCGGGTTACTGTAAACTATACTGAAAACTCGAACACCACACTGCCCGGCTATATGGACAGCACACGCTTCCTGGGCGTCAACCCCGCTACCTATGCGCCCGGTTTTGATTTTGTATATGGCTATCAACCTAATGCAGCATGGCTGCAGAAACAAGCCGCAGCGGGTCGTCTAAGTACAGATTCCATTTTCAATGCACAGTTTATGCAAAACTATTCGCAGAATATTTCTATTGCTGCAACTGTGCAACCGGTACCTGACCTACGTATTGATCTTAGCTTAACACAAAGTTTTAGTAAATCGCATAGTGAATTATTTAAAGACACTGGCACCGGTATATTTAATCACCTGAACCCATATGAGGCAGGCTCGTTCAATATCTCTTATATTGCCTTAAACACCATGTTCAAGGAATCGGGGTCCGGTTCAGGTGTTTATAATCAATTTCTTAGTAATACAGTAGTCATTTCACAACGCCTTGGTAGGAGCAACCCATATACTAATAGTGTCCCGGATCCTAATAACCCCCTTTATACAAAGGGCTACACACAATATTCACAAGACGTATTGCTTCCCGCTTTCATTGCTGCATATACCGGCAAGAGTGCTGCATCTGTAGCACTTATCGATTATAATGATCCTACTATAAAATCTAACCCATTCAGATTTTTTACACCATTACCTAACTGGCGTATTAGCTACACAGGGTTGAGCAAACTACCTATGTTTAGCAGTATATTCTCTAATTTTATTATCAATCATTCTTATACAGGTAGTATGTCAATGAATGGATTCAGCACTTCATTGTTATATCATGATCTGTACGGGTTAGGCTTCCCTTCTTTCATAGATTCTTCGTCGGGCAACTATATACCTTTCTTCCAGGTACCAAACGTTACCATTTCTCAACAATTCAATCCCCTTATCGGGTTTGATGTTGCATTTAGAAGTAATGTTACGGGTCATATTGAAGTACGAAAAGCAAAAACTGAAAGCCTTAGCATGATAGATTACCAGGTAGCCGAAACCAACAGTACAGAATATGTAGTAGGTGGTGGTTACAGGGCAAAAAATGTACGTTTACCTTTCTCTGTATTCGGGGTAAGAAGATTAAAGAACGAGCTTAATTTCAAACTTGACCTTAGTATAAGAAATGACATATCTACCAATAATTACCTGGCACAAAATATTGGCATTACCTCGCGCGGACAAAAAGTGGTAAGAATATCACCATCTATAGATTATATGGTAAATAATAAACTGACATTACACTTGTTCTACGACAGGCAGCAGACAATACCATATGTTTCCAGTTCATACCCTATTACTACTACGCAGGGAGGCATTACTTTGCGGTTCATTTTTGCACAGTAAGCACCATTGCCAGCATCTGTCATTAGGCGATAAATAGCTATATTTGTAACTACACTTTTAAAACTTTTATAAGGTGACTTCTTTTGAACAGCACTTTGAGGATAAAATAAATAACGAGGTAAATATAGAACCCCGTGACTGGATGCCTGACGACTACAGGAAAACCAATATTCGCCAAATATCTCAGCACGCGCACAGCGAAATTGTAGGTATGCTACCCGAGGGCAATTGGATAACCCGTGCTCCCAGCCTGCGCCGCAAAGCTATACTGCTTGCAAAAGTACAGGATGAGGCAGGCCATGGTTTGTACTTATATAGTGCAGCAGAAACACTGGGTATTACCCGTGATGAAATGATAGAACAATTGCATACCGGTAAAGCTAAATACTCTTCTATATTTAACTACCCTACTACATCCTGGGCCGACATGGGAGCTATAGGCTGGCTGGTAGATGGCGCTGCTATTATGAACCAGGTAGCACTTTGCCGCACTTCTTACGGGCCGTACGCTCGTGCTATGGTACGTATTTGCAAAGAAGAAAGTTTTCATCAACGCCAGGGCTTTGAAATATTATTGTCTTTGGTGAGAGGTAATGCTACACAGAAAAAAATGGCGCAAGATGCGCTGAACCGTTGGTGGTGGCCATCTTTAATGATGTTTGGCCCAAATGACGATAACAGCCCGCATAGTGCGCAAAGCCTGCATTGGCGAATAAAAAGATTTTCTAACGATGAATTGAGACAAAAATTTGTTGATGCGGCAACAGAACAAGCTAAGGTTTTAGGCCTTGCTATACCTGACCCTGCACTAAAATGGAATGAAGAACGCGGACATTATGATTTTGGTGAAATAGACTGGGAGGAATTCTGGAACGTTGTAAAAGGAAACGGGCCATGTAATAAAGAAAGACTTGACACGCGGCGTAAGGCATGGGAAGATGGAGAATGGGTGCGTGAGGCTGCCATGGCATATGTTGAAAAAAGAAAGAACAGATCGCAAAAAGCAGCATAACCATTGTTTATACCTATGAACGCAAGGCCGCTTCCGATAGTACTGCTTATGATGTGTGTTTTAGGTTCTTGTGTAGTAGAGATCAACGGCAATGGGTATAAGTCTATGACAGATACTCAGAAAAAGCACTTAAAAAAGTTCTCAATAGACTCTACAGATGCCGTTGAAGATCCTAAAAATAACCTAGCACTTACAGAAATAACAGGGAACGATGTTAAAAAGGTCTTTAATAAATATTCATATACATGGGTGTTACTTTGGAAACCCTGGTGCCATGGCGCACATTGCTACCCACTGTATTACTACGAGCGTATTGACAGGGAACATAGAAATAAAAACGTGAAATTTTTACCGGTTTCGTTAGTATATAATAAACAACAGATAAAACAACATTTAGAAAAATCCGACTTTGACAGAGATATATTTGTATTGAATGATGGTGTGTATGGGAATAATATTAAGAGCAGCAAAAAGAAATTTTTAGAAGATATGAGCACAAATGCAACTTTGGTAAAAGAATCTCCCGCACACCTTGTTTACAAAGGAGATAAATTGATCTATTACGGAGAAAATATGTCCTCCAAAATAATGGATAGTGTTTTGAGTTCTAATTAAAGCGAACAATTATGACAGACGAAAAAAAATCTACATCAGAATGGCCTTTATGGGAAGTATTTATACGCAGCAAAGCAGGCCTCGATCACAAACATGCAGGCAGCCTACATGCGGCTGATGCAGCAATGGCTATAGAAAATGCACGAGATACCTATACACGCCGAATGGAAGGAGTTAGTATTTGGGTTGTAGAAAGTAAGTATATCCATGCATCAAATCCCGATGAATCCGGAGCATTATTTGAGCCTGCAAACGATAAAATTTATCGCCACCCTACATTTTATGACCTTCCTGATGAAGTAAAACACATGTAATGGAGGGAAATCCCAATAATGAAATTCCAAATACCAAAATGAAGAACGCACTTCTTAATTATACACTTTCCCTGGCAGATAATGCTTCTGTAATGAGCCACCGACTTGGAGAATGGTGTGGTCATGGGCCGGTACTGGAACAAGACATTGCACTTACCAACATATCCTTAGATGATATAGGGCAGGCACGCAGTTTATATCAATATGCAGCAGAACAGTTGAATAACATGCCCACCACAGAAAAAACAAACCTGTTTTCCGACATGATGCTTAATGCCAAAATAGCAGCAGGAGAAAATCTAGATGAAGATGACCTTGCCTATTTACGTGATGCCTGGGATTATAGAAGCCTGCTACTTGTAGAACAACCCAATAAAGATTGGGCATATACCATAGCACGCTCTTTTTATTATGATGCTTTTATGCAGCTGTTTTATAAGGGATTGCAAAACAGCAAGGATGATAGACTAAAAGGTATTGCAGAAAAATCTTTGAAAGAAGTTACTTATCATTTGCGCTGGAGCAGCGAATGGATAATACGCCTGGGTGATGGCACAGATGAAAGTCATCAAAAAATTCAAACTGCCATTAACGACCTATGGATGTACACCGGTGAAATGTTTAAGATGACTGATACCGATAAAGCAATGGCTGTAGCAGGTATTGGTGTTGATCTTGCCGGTTTGCATAAAGATTGGCTCAATAATATAAAAAACATCTTTACACAAGCTACACTGCAATTGCCCACAGATATTTGGATGCAAGATGGGGGTAAAGAAGGGCATCATTCCGAACATTTAGGCTACATACTGGCAGATATGCAATTCCTGCAGCGCACGTATCCCGGGCTGGATTGGTAATATATGAATACATTAACACCTGATATTGTTTATAAATTGCTGGCCTCTGTAACAGATCCCGAAGTACCCGCATTAACTGTTTTGGACCTTGGTATTGTACGTAATGTAGAAGTAAGTGAAAAAGGGAATGCTCCTTCAGTAAAGATCACAATTACCCCGACATATAGCGGATGCCCGGCAATGGATGTTATTTCTATGAATATGCGTATGGCACTACTCAGCCATGGCATTAAACAGATAAATATTGAATCTCAGCTTACGCCTGCTTGGACTACCGATTGGATGAGTGAAGAAGGAAAACAAAAATTGAAAGCGTATGGTATTGCTCCCCCTTATAGAAAAGCTGCGGACACCCTTGGATTGTTTGAAGAAGACGCTATTACCTGCCCCCGGTGCGGATCGCAGGAAACAGAACTGGTAAGCCAGTTTGGAGCTACTTCGTGCAAAGCTCTTTACAAATGTTTGTCTTGTCATGAACCATTTGAACACTTTAAATGCCACTAAGAAAATAGTACCTTCATCATTGTCTTTGACTTATTAACATGTTCGAGAAAAAACATCAGCCATTAGCGCATAGGCATGTTTTCATAAAACGTTCAGCCAGGCATGTAATGCTTGGTGTAACAATTATTGCTATTTGCCTGTTTATTGGTGTGGCGGGATACCATTATGTAGATGGTGTTCCATGGATAGATTCCCTGCACAATGCTTCTATGATATTGGGTGGCATGGGACCAGTTGTAGAAATTAAATCTGTTGCAGGAAAAATATTTTCATCTGCTTATGCACTTTTTTGTGGTGTTATGTTCATTACTACCATAGGTATTATATTGGCACCGGCTGTACACCGTTTTTTTCACAAACTGCATTTAGACGATAACGATCCATCTTAACAATAAGTATCGTTTATTCTACCTTCAATTGTTCTAATGCCCGCTGCGCGGCCATTTGACCAGCCTCTTTTTTATTGTGGCCGGTGCCGCTTGCTACTACTGTTCCATCAAGTACTACGCCTATCGTAAATATTTTTCTCGACCCTTCAGTTCGTTCCTCCAATGTGTCAAAGCTGATAGTATGATCGTTTTTTTGTGCCCAGCTAAGGATTTTATTTTTATAATTTGTGTCTGTGGTCTCAAGTGTTTCTATATCTATGTAGGCGCGTATTACCTGCGCCTGCAAAAACTTCCTTGTCTTTGCAAATCCCTGATCCAGGTACACTGCACCAATCAAGGCTTCCAGGGCATTGCCAAATATATGGCTGCGGCTCAGCCCACGGTCACTTTTATTGTATTGCACTAATTTATTCAGGCCCATACGCAATGCCACTTCGTTCATAGTGTCTCTGCGCACTATTCGCGAACGCAATTCAGTCAAAAAACCTTCAGACTGATATGGATAACGTTTGAACAAATATTCTGCAACTATTGCACCCAATATAGCATCCCCTAAAAATTCCAGCCGCTCATTATTATCCTGTATCTCATCAGGTTTGGAACGATGCATCAGCGCAAGCTGGTAATATTCTATATGTTTGGGCGTAAAGCCTAAAAGATTTTCAAGCTGCCGGCGCAACTGGTTATTTGGCGAAAAAAGGTGTAAGATGCGAGATGTGAACCGCCGCAATTTTATTCTCTGAATTTTTTGAAAATGATAGATGCATTGTGGCCGCCAAAACCAAACGTATTACTCAACGCCGCATTGATCGTGCGCTTTTGAGCATTCGTAAATGTAAAGTTCAGCCTTGGATCAAAAACAGGATCATCTGTAAAATGGTTGATCGTAGGAGGGCATGTATCATTAATCACAGAATAAATAGCTGCAATACCTTCTACCGCACCAGCCGCACCCAACAGGTGCCCGGTCATAGATTTTGTACTGCTGATATTTACGTTGTAAGCATGTTCTCCAAATACTCTCTGTATAGCCGTTACCTCGCTGATATCACCCAGCGGGGTAGATGTTCCATGCACATTGATATACTGAATATCTTCAGGTTTCATATTGGCATCTGCCAATGCGTTTTTCATTACGTTAAATGCACCCAAACCTTCGGGATGTGGCGCCGTAAGATGGTGTGCATCTGCACTCATACCACCGCCTGCTATTTCTACCAATATGTTTGCACCACGACGTTTAGCATGCTCATACTCCTCTACAATGATCGCTCCGCCACCCTCGCCCATAACAAACCCGTCACGGTTCAAGTCAAACGGACGACTTGCAATAGCGGGCTCATTGTTGCGTTCAGATAATGCCTTCATAGCATTGAACCCACCTATGCCTGCTTCTGTAATAACCGCTTCAGAGCCACCGCAGATAATAGCATCAGCTACTCCCAGGCGTACATAAGTAAGCGCATCAATCAAAGCATTGGTAGAAGAAGCACAAGCCGAAACAGTGCAAAAATTTGGGCCCCTGAAACCATACCTCATAGATATATGCCCTGCGGCTATATCTAATATCATTTTGGGAATGAAAAAGGGATTGAACCTGGGGGTACCGTCACCACTAAAGAAATTACGCATTTCGTCTATAAACGTGATCATGCCACCGATTCCCGATGCCCAAATAACACCCACACGGTCATGGTTGATACCTTCCTGTGTCAGGTTTGCATGTTTTACTGCTTCATCAGCAGCAACAATTGCAAATTGAGAATAGCGGTCCAGCTTTCTTGCCTCTTTGCGTTCAAAATAACTTTCAGGATTAAAATCCTTTACCTCGCACGCAAAGCGGGTCTTGAACTTGCTGGCATCAAATTGCTTAATGAGATCTGCGCCGGAAACACCATTGATAAGACCCTCCCAATATTCGGGAGCTGTTCTACCCAATGGTGTTATGGCACCGATACCGGTAACAACCACGCGTTTATACCCTAAACTCATTGACACAATTTCAGTTACAGACTGGTTTGATTAATTACTTAACGTGTTCTTCCAGGTAAGAAATAGCCTGGCCTACTGTAGTGATGGTTTCCGCTTGCTCATCGGGAATTGATATGTTGAATTCTTTTTCGAATTCCATGATCAGTTCCACGGTATCCAACGAATCTGCTCCGAGGTCATTGGTAAAGCTTGCCTCAGAAGTAACCTCTGATTCGTCAACACCTAATTTGTCTACGATGATCTTTTTTACGCGATTTGCAATTTCAGACATGGCTAATGCAATTTAATTTTGGTGCAAAAATATACTTTTTAGTAAAACGAGAAAGGGATTAATAATTTATTTATAAACCCGCTTCTATATTATCAAATTAAAAATACTTAAAATAAAATAATTCCTTCAATTTTTCCTCTTTAATCCTTTTAACTGACATTTATTTTTTCTTCTACTATATGCCCGTCCCTCATCGTTAATGTACGATCAGTAAGCCCTGCCAATGCCTCATTATGAGTAATCATAATAAATGTTTGGTTAAACTGCTTCCTCAATTCTAAAAATAACTCATGTATTGCCTGTGCGTTAGCGCTATCCAGGTTGCCTGTTGGTTCATCCGCCATTACTATAGACGGTCGGTTTACCAATGCACGGGCTATAGCTACCCTTTGTTGCTCTCCCCCGGATAACTCAGAAGGTTTATTTTCTATACGATTTGTCAGTCCTACCGTACCCAGCATCTCAGCTGCCATATCAATAGATTCTTTTCTACCCTTGCCGCTTATCCACAAAGGCACTGCCACATTCTCTACGGCCGAAAATTCAGGCAATAAATGATGAAATTGAAATACAAAGCCAATGTGCTTGTTCCTGAATTGGGCCTGTTTTTTAGATGCAAGCCCTAATAGGTCCACACCATCTATCGCCACTTTGCCACCATCAGCTTTATCCAACGCACCCATTAGGTGTAATAGCGTGCTTTTACCCGCCCCAGAAGGCCCTATAATAGATACTATTTCACCCTTATCAACGTTTAATGATACGTCGTTAACGACAATAAGATTGGAATACTTTTTGAACAGGTTTTTAGCAGAAAGCATATGCTATGTCAAAAATAGAAACTTAAATACGAAATACGCTATTCATATCATACAATTAACAGGAAATAAAGGATGAGGAACAGGTAAAACAATAAAATTTGTTTTTGTGAAATGAACACTTACATTTGCGAAAAATCGGATTTAAAATAATCAATTAGTAATATGTTTTGGACATTAGAACTAGCCTCACACTTAGAAGATGCACCTTGGCCCGCAACAAAAGATGAATTGATTGATTATGCCATCCGTTCGGGCGCACCGCTTGAGGTAGTAGAAAACCTGCAGGAACTGGATGATGAAGGAGAAATATACGAAGGCATAGAAGACATCTGGCCCGACTACCCTACACAGGAAGACTTCTTCTTCAACGAAGATGAGTACTAAATTCTTATACACACCATATTGAAATCCCATTCAGTCGAATGGGATTTTTTATTGCAAGAATTTAAAAGAGTTTATAAATTTAGTTGCATCTGCTGTTAATGCGCTGCGGGTAGAGATATACATGATCTCATACAGCATCTTATGTATCATGTATAATTTCACATGAACATGCATCCCCCTTACCTTAAATACATATTCTACGTGGGCTGCACTGCTATTATAATCCCGTTTTATCACATGCAGTTCATCTGCACCTTTAGTCATGCCATTTTTACAATCTTCAAGTGCCTTTGAAACAGAAAAATTGCTATAATATTCTCCAAAATTTGTCCAGCCAAATAAGTATGCATCATCTTTACCTACTGAGTAGCCCACTATATGTATGGTAGCTAACAGCAATTTTCTGTCTGGTTTTTTTGAGGGTGTACCCGGAAACATAATGTTGCAACGTGCGTTAGGAGGTGTACATACCACCCATTTATCAGGGGCAAAGCTGCAGAGTACAAATATCATTATAGCTAACCCGCAGATTTTTGCATACTTACTCATAGCATTATTTTGAGAAAGATAATATTTATTTCAAAAATTAGAAAACGTTAACCCCTCTTAACATTCAACCCCTTTTCAGTTAATTTTTTCCCAAACAGTTTTTTCACATTACCTTATTAACAAATAGCCTTTCTACATTTATGCTGTGCTATAGGTTTGCGTTTTGATAACTATCCTGATCCTATTTAAAATGCAAAAAATAATACTTCTATTTTCTTTACTCCTGGCTGCATACTGCACACAGGCGCAATCATTCAATATCGCTGGATCTTTGAAAGACATAAATGGCAAGGGCATAACAGGCATTACTATTTCCTTACTCAAAGCATCCGATTCTTCATGGGTACGTTCTGAATATACAGATGATAGCGGCATCTTTAATTTTAAAGCTATTGCCACAGGCGACTATATAGTAGATGTATTTGCTACAGGCTATAAAAACAACAAACAAAAAATTACGCTCACCACCAATATCTATCAGCTTAACATCACACTACAAAAAGGTAGTACTCAATTAAAAGAAGTAACCGTTACTGATAAAAGGCCTTTTATTGAGCAAGACCTTGGCAAAACCATCGTTAACGTTTCTTCATCCATCACAACTGCCGGCAGCAACGTGCTCGACCTGCTTCGACGCTCTCCCGGCATTACAGTTGACATGAACGGTAACATCACTATGCAGGGCAAACAAGGTGTATTAGTGCTAATAGACAATAAAGAAACTTATTTATCAGGGCAACAACTGGCTGACTATCTGCGAACCCTATCAGCCGAACAAGTAGCACAACTGGAATTAATAACACAGCCATCTGCCCGCTACGATGCGGAAGGCAATGCAGGTATTATCAACATAAAAACAAAAAAGAACAGAACACAAGGGCTCAACGGTACGGTCATGGCCAGCTACAAACAAGGTGTATACCCCGGCACTATCAATTCTGTTCGTATAGAACAAACAAAAAACAAACTGCATCTCGAAGCCTCTTATACTTTCCTGCACATGACCGGTTTTGAGCAACAAAATGGCTGGCATAATATTGAGAATGAACAAAATGGCCTCACACAATACCATTTTGACGAAGATGGATTTCTTACAGAAACTTTTGAAGACCATAACCTCCATTTCGGTGCAGCATATAAACTCTCAGACAAAACGACTATAAACGGCAATATCACCGGCATTTATCACACTAATGCAGAGCGTGATTATCTGAATGACCATATCATTGATTCGGTTAACAACAGCTCTTATAACAACGCATTTACGCGACGCGGATTTTTAAGACGCAATATCCTCGTAAATGCAGAGTACAGGCACGATTTCAATAAAGACAACAACATTGCCGTATTGGCAGATTATTTGATCCGCGACGAGAACGATTTTGATAATACAGTAAATACCAATTACGATGCATCTATGCAGCCCATACCGGGTGGTTATATATTTAAAGACTTGCACCCTAACCTGATAAATGCTTCTACAATAAGGGTAGATTATACAGCGCAGTTGAAAAATAAAGTAAAAATAGAAGCAGGCGCAAAAAGCAGCTATGCTACTATTAGCGACAGGTTGAATGATTCCGTTTTGCAGAATAATATATACATACCTGACACTATGCGCAGCAATCATTTCAGCTATCACGAGAATATTAATGCACTCTATATTTCAGCCAATAAACGCTTTGGCAAAAAATGGGAAACCCAGGCAGGGCTTCGTTGTGAGAATGATATAACATCTGGCATACAGGAAACAGGTACTCAATCATTCAGCAATAATACTACCTCTTTGTTCCCAACATTGTTTATAGCTTATACTTTAAATAAAAACAACCGATTCGAATTCAACTATGGCAGACGCGTTAGCAGGCCGTCTTATACCTGGCTCAATCCTTATGTGCGATACCTATCTCAGTACTATTACGAGGTTGGTAATCCAACATTACAACCTGAGTATAGCAATAATATAGAGCTCAAACACACCTATCACAATCATCTTACAACTACTTGTAGCTATAGCCATAGTAATGGCATGGCAGGCGACGTAATACACATTCTCGGCAATACCGAATACAAATCAATAGAAAATATTGCAGTGATCAATGAACTGGGGATTGGCATTACATACAATGCCCCTATATTCAAATGGTGGTCGCTGTCAGTTTCCGGTAGTTATTACAATGTAGCTTTTATGGGTGTACTCGATGGCAGGAATTTCAACATATCCCGCACACGTTGTTATTTTCATACCAACAATCAATTTTCCTTTAAAAATAATTGGGCGGCAGAGGCAGGCTATTTCTGCGCAGGTAATAATATAGAAGGTTTTATGACTGACGAAGAGCCTCGCCAATGGCTCAGTCTCGGCTTTTCAAAAAAATTATTCAATGATACAACCACATTAAAGCTCAATATTGAAGACCCCTTCAATGCTTATGTATATACATACCTGAATAATTGGTACAACCTCGACAGCCGCACACAGAACAGGTGGGACAACCGGCAACTCAGCCTGAGTGTGACTTATAATTTTGGAAAGAACACACATCAGCGAAGCAATCACGATGCACCGGAAGAGCAGGAAAGAATGGGCATGTAATATAGAACAATGCGACTACTGATATTTGTTTTGCTGGGTTTTACATATTGCTCTGTATGGGGTCAAATAACAATTACAGGAAGTGTAAAGAACATTATCACAAAAGATAAAATTGCTTTTGCAAATATTGGTATTAGGCATAAAAATATAGGCTCTGTTGCGAATAGCATCGGTATTTTTTCTTTAACGCTTGAACAAAAATATCAAAACGATACGCTAATATTTTCATGCGTTGGTTATGAAGAGCTCTCGTTACCCATAAAACAGATCATTTCTTTACAACAAAGCGATTTCCAATTAACACCTAAATTGCTACAATTAGACACCGTATCAGCCATAGCGCCACGACTTAAAGAAAAGAAAATAGGTGTGTACAAGTACAACCCGCTGTTGCATTTCACAGATGGCAGCATCGGCCAGGATGATATATTCGAAATAGCACAGTTAATGCACCTTGGTAATAAAACAGTAAAACTCACCTCACTCAACCTACACATAAATGAGCCCCGAAAAGACAGTGGCATATTCAGAATAAACTTTTATGCCTTTGATGGAAAAATGCCCGGTAAAAGAATTATTGAAAAAGAAATACTACAAACTAAATCCATCAGGCCCGGATGGCTCAGTTTCGATCTTGCAAACGATAACATCAGGCTCAAAGGTGACATTATTGTCTCAGTTGAATTTTTACCTTCCGGTAAAAAAGAATATCCGATCGTATATGAAATAAAGCTGGGTGGTCGTTCAAAAAGCTTTGTAAGAACACATAGCATTGGCATCTGGACAGTTCCGCCACACCATTACCGCATGTATATTACTGCGCTCGTACCTTCAAATAGTAAAGAAACAGTAGAGCAGGCATCAGAAGAAAAAGAAGCTATTGCAACAGCGCGGCTATACTCAAATTATGTAAAAGATTCTTTCTCCATTTTTGTAAGTCTGCCAAAAGGCTATACTAAAATCAATCATGCACAATACCCTGTTATATACCTGCTGGATGCAAACGCATATTTTGATGCGGTAAGCGGACATATTGAAAACCTTTGCAAAAGCAGTCTGTACCGCAAATCTGTTCTAATTGGCATTGGTTATAAAAATGCATTCCAAATGGATTCATTACGTAGTCGCGATTATACATACCCGCTTGCCTTAGTCTCTGATAGTCTCAATATAAGTGGAGGCGCAGATAAATTTTACAACTTTATAAAACAGGAATTAATACCTTATATTGATACCACTTACAATACACAAAAAAATGATCGTACTTTAATGGGACATTCATTAGGTGGCTACTTTACGCTATTTGCATTGCAGCAGGACATTACAAACACAAGCACCACATTCAGCAATTATATTGCTGCCAGCCCATCCCTCGATTACCGTAACCAATATATCATCTCACAATTTCAACAATTAGCTGAGAGAGTTATGCCCGCCCCGTCTATAGTGTACATCACCATGGGTGAATTGGAAGATGCAGAAGATGGTATGGTTACTACTCAAACGGCTGATGCATTTAACAAGTTCACACAACAATTCTCAAATAATTATCACAACATTAAGCTCAGTACTAAAGTTTTACCTAGCGCCACTCACATGCAAACAGCTGTTGCAACATTCGAAGATGCAATTGAACAGATCATGAAGAACAAATAATTTTAATTCTTTTCAGGTTCAGCATCCTACTTCAAAAAAACTACATCTCCATAACTGGCATACACCCGCATGGTTCCTTTGCCCGCACCTATTTTACCTGTATATCTCCTGCCATTGCGGTCGCTGGGTTCGTCTTTGCTATTGCTGTACATATCATAAGGGCCGCTTTTCAGGTCGCAGAAGCTGGTAGAAATATCCGCGCTCAAACTGGCATCTTTATCAAACTTAAAGTACATGGTACTGAAAGCACCATTCACTCTCAGTGCATCCACGTCTTTGCCTGCATTTATACTTGCTTTACCACAATATTTCAGGGTCATATCTGCTGACTTGTTGAGTTTATTGATGTGCAGGCCCCCAAATTGCACATCACCGGTTATCTCATCTACTGTTTCAATATCCAGGTCGCCGTATTGCTGGTCTACCTGCAGTTTTTTTACAGTGGTAATATCAGATGCTCCGAATTTATTTACCACTTCTATTTCTCCTGCATGTTCAATAGTTAATTTGGAATATGAAATATTTATTCTGCCTGTTTCCAAGTGCTCAATAGTGGCACTGCCAAAAGAAACTTTTATTCGCACATCAGGTCCTATTAGTTTTTCAGTTCTCAGGGCACCATAGGTTACTTCCATCCTCAGGGAAGCGTCAAAATTATCAAGGTACACATCCCCGAATTTATTCATTACCTCCAGCGGATTTTTCCTGGGCATATTGATAGTATAATCTATTTCTATGTTGCCATTAATGACATTAGTGTTATTTACATCAGTTCTGTAACTGAGTATATGGTCTTCATTACGCTCATCTATCTGTATGCGGTCCATCAGCTTTTCAGCCTTCTCATCGGTCTTAGCCTTCGTTGTAATAACTATATCTACCGATACCTCATTTTTTTCCCAGGTGTTAATATGCACCTTGCCATAGGTGTTATTGATCCTGAGTTTGTCACCAAACTGCACATTGTAGTGCTTGCCCATCCTTTTTTCCTTGGTAGCTTCATATTCACGGGCCGGGGCGTTTGTAGTACATAAGAACAATGTCATTATGGTCACCCATATTATACTCAGCTTTTTCATTTGTATATATTTTATAAGGTCAAACATGTGATTTATTTCTTGCTTCTTTTTGTTTTACAGATTGTATGATCTGTAATTGTCTTCCTGTTATCTGCACCTGCGTCTGCAGGTTATCTATCATTGCTTTCATCACTGCCTCTCTTCCATCTGAATTTTTATATTCCTCTTTTAG
>JABDFN010000049.1 GCA_013286485.1 Bacteroidota bacterium | reverse complement strand
GTACTGCTAATTCAATCACATCACTTTGAAAATTCAGATTGCGCAGCTGGTTATATGTGTTAGATGAATAAGCATCATCATAACCTACGTGCGCATAATTCATCACACCTTTTAATGCAATAAAGGGATTGAGTTGGTAGCGGACAAAGCCGCCCCCGCAGGGACGAACGTAGTTAAACCCATAGTTTTGATTCAGGTCTCCAAAATATTCCGACCCACCTACAGCAATGCCATATTCTGTACCCGTAAAGAATTCCTGCCCAAAAGACGGGATAATTATAAGAAGGGCACTAAAAAATATTAATATTTTGTATATAAGGCGCATTGTTTAGAGATAACTGCAAATGTAATTTTTTATTGTGTAGGACAGGTTAATTACGCCTATCTATGCCCCAATATAGCTTTTGGCGTATCGTATTAAGGAAATTATGTTCGTCAGGACGAACCAGTGAGACGGTAAAAGATTCTTTTTTTACGGCTAATTGTATGGTGTTATATACGGTTTCTGTGCGAGCGTCAAGTGTGCAAAGGCATTGTTCTGACCTGCCTTCTACTTCAAATGATATGACATTATCATCAGGTACCACTATAGAACGGGTGTTAAGGTTGTGCGGTGAAACAGGGGTAATTACAAAGCTGGATGTTTGAGGGAACACCACAGGTCCCCCGCAACTCAATGAATAACCGGTAGACCCTGTTGGTGTGGCTACTATAAGCCCATCAGCATAATACGTATTCAAAAACTCACCATTCAGGTAGGTGTGTATTTTTATCATAGATGATGAGTCCTTGCGATGCAGGGTAAACTCATTCAGTGCAAAAGGCGATCCGTCAAATAAAGGTATACTGGAATCGAGATGTATAAGCGTACGTTTCTCCAATGTATACGAACCTCTTACTAATGATAATATGGCACCATCTACTTCTTCTTCAGGTATAGCGGCTAAAAATCCCAACCTGCCCAGGTTTACACCAATTAAAGGAATGTTACTACCACCCACAAAACAAACGGCGTCCAGCATAGTGCCGTCGCCACCGAGGCTAAAAAGCATGTCGGTTTGTTTGGGTAAATCTTTTCTGCTGGTAAATATTTTAGGGCTGTTTTTAAATATTACATGGGGTGATAGTTTTTCGAAAAAGTCTTTATAAAAAACCATTTGCATAGATTGGTGTTCCAGCTTGCTGATAATATTTTGCAATACCGGTACATCGTGTTCTTCAAACGTTCTGTTATATAACGCTACTATCATAACCCTTTTTATTCACTATTTAGGTGTAAATATAATCCATTTTGCGCCAGGTGGTTGTAGGCAAACTCAAGACGTATCTTCAGATCATACAGTGTTACTATGTCTACACCCGCGCCTATACTGTACAATACACGATTATCTAAAAAGCTGTTATAACTGGGCTGATTATTTTTAATGTAACCAACATCCGCAAATATCTTTGGGTATATACGCAGTGGTATAGTGGTAAAATATTGTAATGGTAAGCGGTAAGTGTTATTGAAAATTTCTCGTTTCAGGTCAAAACGCACAACGCCGTATTGTGATCCGTCAATAACATAGTACTCATACCCCCGCACATAATCAGTTTGAGTACCAAGTCCGCCTTCAAAATAATAAGGCTGTTTTTCAGGTGTAGTTAACCTGCCTCTTAGTATACACGATACATACCACTTGGGCAATGGACTACCAAATACACCTGTTTCAATATTGATAAAATTTTGTGCCGATAATCCCTGTATACCGATTCTTGAAACAGCATAACCAACCAGTTTAAATCCATACAGCGGGTAATTCCAGTTGTCTACATAATTTAATTCCAGCCGGTATAAAAATTCTACCATTCTCGCCCTGTCGCTTCTGTCAGCATAATACAATGGATTTAGTTGAAGTACCGTATCACTCACACTGTAATCTTTATAAGTAATGGTTAAACGGTGTCTTGTGGCATATGCAGGGCGATATACAAAATTAATGCTGGCCTCTGTTTGCAATAATATATCACTGTTATTGTTGCTGGTTACATACTCCAGTTTATTAGAATCAGTTGCAAAATAGGTTTGCCTGCTTTGTGCCACGCTAATGCTAAAGCCCACTCCCCATTTTTGTTGCTTATCTATATAAGGTATTTGGTAATTGAGTGCGTATTTTTGGGTATACCCTAATTGAATAGTTGCAGAAAGATTTTCTAAATTTCCTCTGAAATTATAATCATATATAGTTACACCCACATTGGCCCTGCTGAAATCATGGTTCTGTTGTACCCACCAAGTATTAAAATTACGGTCCGCAAGCTCAAAGGTAAATTTAGGGAGTATGTACCAACGCTCTTTTACTTGTACATGCCAGTCAACTTTGTTTTTGGTAACCTCCTCAATATTCATATTTATATCGTTGAATAAAGACATGTTAACAAGGCGCAATTTATTTTGATTGAGTAACTGGCGTATCGAATCCACTTCAAGGGTATCACCTTCTTGTACGCTCATTTCTCTCGTTATAATGGATTTTCGGGTAATGGCATTGCCCTCAATAACAATTTGTCTGACGATCACCTTTTTTGAAAGATGTCGCTCAGGCACATATTTGGCCATGGTGTCTGCCTCGTTATGAATGGCTTCTTTCGCCTGTCCTCGGCATAAGGCCGAATACAGGCTGCAGGCGAAAACAAAAAATAGGATTCGTTTCATTCCTAAGGCTGCAAGATACCATCTGGGGTTGGTATGAGGCAAGAAAAATGTATAAATTTTCGTAACTTTAAATAAATAGCCGTCTATGATATCCCGTATTGCCTTTACCCTAACGGTTGCTTGTGTTTTGGTATGTTTTGTTATTTCCTGCACGCACGAACCCAAACCGGTCACTCCGGTTGCCGATGGCAATTTTCCACCCGATGTTGCTAATATCATGATCACGCGCTGTGCTACAGCAGGTTGCCATGACCAGGGAAGCTATGTCAATGCGTCGGGCTTGCTTTTAGATACATGGGATCATTTGTTTAATGGTGATAATTTCGGGGCTGCTGTAGTCCCTTATTGGCCACAGTATAGCCCGTTGTTGTATTTTGTAAATACTGATTCATCATTGGGGCCTGTGCTTCAACCAACTATGCCATATGCTGCTTCTCTTACAAAGGATGAATACAATACATTATCTAATTGGATAGCTGCAGGAGCACCAGATAAGAATGGTAATATCCCGTTTGGTTCAAACACAGCTGTCAGGCAGAAAATATACGCCCTCTGTAATGATAACGGGGTAGACCTGGTGGCTGTAATAGATGCGCAGAAAAAAGTGATCATGCGGTATATCAAAGTAGGTATAAGTGATGCAGATATTGAAGCAGGCCATGATATAAAAATCACTTCGGACGGTAGTACTGCATATGAATCTTTTTATGCGGGCACAACATTGCAAAAAATGGATGTAGTGAATGATGCAGCATCAGGCTATGCAAATATGGGTCTCGGTTTATGGTCTATCATGTTGCTCGATCCTAATAATCCGCGGCTATGGGTATCAAGCTGGGAATCAAATGGCAATGTAGTAGCTGTAAATACCGGCACTATGACAACAGATGGCTCACATACTTATAAAAGCACAAATTACCCCCACGGTATAGCTGCCAATAGCACATTCGATACTGTTTTTGTAACGGCTTCGAATGGTAATTGTATTTATAAATGTACTGATCCTTCTAACCCGCCTGCACTCATTAGTTTAGACAGTGCAACTGCAACAGATGATCCGTCTTTCACGTCAAAAGAGAATTTAGGGCCGCATGCTATCTGGATGAGTCCTGATTATTCTAAATATTTTGTTACGCTTCAGAATACGAATCAAGTGAGGGTTATGGATGCTCATGCAGATACGCTTATAGCAGTGATACCTGTGGGTCTTTACCCCCAGGAAATGGATGCTTCATCCAATCCTGCCACCCCCTATCTTTTTGTTAGTTGCAAACAAGACCCTACTTATGCTACAAAAACTACATTGGGGTCTGTTTATGTTATCGACTATAACACCTATGCTGTTAAAAAAGTGATATATGGCAATTTCTTTCAGCCGCATGGCGTTACTGTAGATAATCAAAATAACTTATTGTATGTGTTTAGCCTGGATGCAGACGGCCCCGCACAGCACCATGCTGTAAAGGGCAATAAAGATGGTTGGTATAATATTATAGACATCAGCACATTAGCGCCTTATAATTACAATAATTATGAATTGAAGGCATTTCCTTACAATGGCGCCGTCCGGTTTAAATAGTATTTCTAAAGTTGTTTACTTTTGATTTTGAAAGATGCTGACTGTTTCACTGCATGGTATATGTTTATACGCACCTTACGGATTGTATCCACAGGAGCAATTATTGCTCAATGAATTTGAAATAGATGTAGATGTATGGTTGCCGCACGACGATGTAGATCCCTGGCCTTTTGTTGATTACACGCGTATTAATGATACGGTGAGAAAAGTGTTTGATGTTCCTGCCTCATTGCTGGAAAATTTGGTACAGCATATACACATAGAATTAAGATCACAATTTCCCGCTGCTGAAAAAATAAAAATAACCTTACGTAAATACCATCCTGCTATGAACGGAGAAGTGCAATATGCGCAAGTTTGCTACGAAGCTTGATATATCGATTCAGGATTTTATTGCATCAGCTTTCCCAACGCAGTATCATACGCTTCTTTCCAATCGCTGATATAACCCCAGTTATGATCATCTATGGTCATTTGTTCGATAGCATTTACAGTGCCTATTTTAGCAAAAGGTATGCCTTTCAATTCTGCTTCAAATACTGCATGTATATGAGGGTTCACGCTTACAAGCACCCTGCTCTGTCCTTCGCCAAACAAAAAAGCATCCTTTCGTATGTTGGCATCAGTAGCTACATGAAATCCAAAACCATGTACCATGGCGCTTTCTAATAAGCAGGCAAATAAACCACCCTCAGAAATATCATGAGCGGAATTAATTAGTTTTTCACTGATCACTCTTGCTGTTGCATGCTGTACATTATACTCTTCTTCCAGGTCAAAATGTGGTGCCGGGCTGTGCGCAACGCCGCGAATATGATGCAGGTATTCAGAGCAGTTAATATCATCCGTCATCGTACCTATCACATATATAATATCGCCGGCGTTTTTAAAACCAATAGTCATTTTTTGTTCCAGGCTATCTAATACACCCACCATACCTATCGTAGGGGTAGGGTATACAGGGCCTTCTTCACTTTGGTTATAAAAGCTCACATTACCGCCTGTTACCGGTGTACCCAGCTTATTGCAGGCTGCAGTCATCCCTTTTATTGCGTTCACAAATTGGTAATACACTTCGGGATTGTATGGATTACCAAAATTCAGGCAGTTGGTAATAGCTACCGGAGATCCGCCGCTGCATACAATATTTCTTGCTGCTTCACTTACTGCTATCATAGTGCCTTTGTATGGATCAGCATATACATACCTGCTGTTACAATCTGTTGTTACAGCCAATGCTTTTTTAGCGCCGTGTATACGAATTACTGCTGCATCGCTGGGCCCGTTAGTGTGCGTATTGCCCGCACCAACCATTGAATCATATTGTTCGTATACCCAACGCTTAGATGCTATGTTGGGCAGTTGAATCAATTCATATGCAATAGCTCTCAGGTCTCCCGGAACAGTTATGTCCTGTTGTTTGAATTTCTTTATTGCTTCAAAATATTTGGGTTCTGAGAACTCGCGTGTATATACTGGTGCTCCGCCGCCGAGTACCAGGCTTTCTGCAGGCACGTCTGCTACCAATTCTCCATGTACATAATATTTCAGGTTGGGTTCCTTTGTCACTTCACCTATCTCCACACAGTGTATATCCCATTTGTCAAATATTTTTTGCACTTCAGCCTCTCGTCCTTTTTTTATCACTATCAGCATGCGCTCCTGGCTTTCACTCAGCAGCATCTCCCATGCTTTCATATTATGTTGGCGTGTGGGCACTTTATCCAGGTGTATGATCATGCCATGCTCACCTTTAGCGCTCATTTCGCTGGTACTGCAGGTAATGCCTGCGGCACCCATATCCTGCATGCCTATTAGTGCTCCCGTTTTTATAACCTCAAGACATGCTTCCAGTAATTTCTTTTCTTCAAAAGGATCACCTACCTGCACAGACGGTAATTGTTCAGCACTGTCTTCTGTAATATCAGCAGAAGCAAATGACGCGCCGCCTATACCATCTTTACCTGTTGACGCACCAACTATAAAAACGGGATTACCTGCTCCGTGCGAAGTAGCAGATACCGTTTCGCCCACTTTTACTATGCCCACACTCATGGCATTTACAAGCGGGTTGGTTTGGTAGCAATTTTCAAAATATACTTCTCCTGCAACAGTTGGCACACCAAAGCAATTACCATAGTGCCCGATTCCTTTTACCACACCTTTGAGCAGCCATTTCGTTTTAGGATGATCCATATTCCCAAAACGCAGTGAATTCAGAGAAGCTATAGGCATAGCACCCATTGTAAATATATCTCTATGGATTCCACCTACACCTGTAGCAGCACCCTGAAATGGTTCAATAGCCGATGGATGATTATGAGATTCTATTTTAAATACGCAGCCCAGCCCGTCACCTATATCTACCAGCCCGGCATTTTCTTCTCCTGCTTTTACCAATAATTTTTCTCCCTCGCGTGGCAGTGTTTTCAACCACTTTATAGAGTTCTTATAACTGCAATGTTCACTCCACATTACGGAGTACATAGCTACTTCATTAAAATTGGGCGTACGGCCGAGTATCTGTTTTATTTGTTCAAATTCTTCTTCGCGAAGGCCAAGTTTTACTGCCTGCTCAAGTGTTGCCTGCATAGATATTGCCAAAAAATTTACGGGTGGGCAAATGAAGGCACAAAACTATGCCTTTTATTGAAGATTCGGTATTATATAAAATTGAAACGTGTTGGATAGAAAAGAATAGTGATAAGGCTCCACTTTGTGGTCAAGGCCTGGTAAATAAGGCACGTGATATAGGCGCAAAAATGGGGTTTAAAAGAGGTTTATGAGTATATAGACGGATAATTATGAGAAATGGTTGAAAAAATCTTAAAATTTATATAGTCACATAAATAATAATATAAATATTTGTATCTTACAGGTAATAAAAAAACATGGTATGCTAACAGTATTATTAAACTTACCAGGCTCACCTGTACCTGATTGGTTGGTTTTCGTTGCACCATTGGCCTTATTGGTTATAGTAATTAAAACCGGTGGCTGGCTTCGCAAATGGATACGTTCTTATATTATTCCTAAGTTTTTCATTAAGAAAAGATCGGCAGCGACCGATAATGATATACAGGTTAGTGAGTTGATTTTTTCATAATTTTTATATGCTGATAATTATACTTTCCTCCTGGTGGGGTTATTTCGTTTCAGGAGCCATATTTCTTGCTTTAGTAATAGGCGGCTATTTTTTAGGCAAATGGCTGTTCAAAAATTTTTTAGCTGCATTCTTCCATGAAGGAGAAAAAAGATGGGACGAACATAAGGACTAAATTTTTCTTTCATTTTTTTAGCAAGTACATATTTCATAAAAACCTTTCAATCAATACCTTACAGAAAATAGTGCGGGGTTGAGTGTTGAGCAAATAAAAATTGCGTAGAAATACGCTGTTATTTTATACAAGAGAGCAGTACGTTTGTGTAAACCAAACACTGTTTTTATGAGACCTCATGTATATTTTCTCATCCTTGTACTTGCATTTTTTTCTTTGAACATATTTGCAAAGGGTATAGCAACAGGACACAAGAAGTGCACAAAAAAAGGTTCTTGTCACGGCAGTACATCTACAGCTAAATGTATAAAAACACAAAAACTGAGCTTGCTGAAAAACAGGAATACACAACCGCAGACAGCAGATTTTAATAACCTTATTACACTGGACGATCTATATAATTCACACGACGACACTTCTGAATTTGATCAATCTCAGGCGGTAATCATACAAGGTTATTTGTTCCAGGCCAGAGATGAAGACTCGGAAGCATGCAATTGCTATTCGCCTTACGCTGCCGACCATGACATACATGTGTACATTGCTTTGGATAAGAACGCTACATCTATAGGCGATTGTGTAGTGGTAGAATTAACGCCTTATTCAAAAAGTATTTTATCCGGCTGGACAGCTGATTATATTAACCAGAACCAATGGATGCAGGTAGAGATAACAGGTTGGCTGATGTATGATTGGGAACATAACAATATGTCATTCGATTCCGGCCAACCTAAAGCAAAAGCAAAAAGAAGAACAGTATGGGAAGTGCATCCTATAACTAATATCAGGTCGTTATAGAATGCACTTAACTTTATGCAATTGTATTGGTAGCTTGTGACTGGTTTCTTCTTCGTACTTCGAGCGTTATAGCTACAAGGGATAATACTAAAACAACTATCTCCGGCTTCATTACTTGTAATGTCCTTGTGGCTGGGCCATCTACTACAGCGCCGTATACCCTGGCCATTGTCAGTAGCCCATCCACAATTGCTACCATTATCAATCCATATAATTGCCTGCGTGCGGAAACAACGCAGATGACCAATATAATAGCCAATGAAAGCGGAAAAGCACCTGTTCCAACACGTGTATTGGTAATAGCTTCGGGTGAGCCAAGCGTTACTTTATAAATAGCATTGGCTTGCACAGGCGTAAATAAATTTCTTATGCCTATCATGATAAAAATAAAGATCATAAAGACCATTACAACTCTGCCGAGCCATAATCCTGAGATAGAAACCCAGTTAGTTTTTTTTAGTTCTAAGTAGTTCATGATATTATTTGTTTTAGATAATGTTATACTTCTTTGTTAGTTTCTTTTTGTTGATGAGTTGGTAAGAAAATATGCCTGTCCCTGAGAAATGCAGCTATCCATACAAGAATTAATGGGAAAATGGCTTCGAGCTTTTGTCCATGAGAAAGCTCAGTTGCGATAGCGCCACCTAAATAACAGCATAACAATAAAAACCCAAGCCTTGATGTTTTCGGATAGATAAACAAAATCGCAAAGACAATATGCATAATGCCGAGCAATGTTAAATAGTCACCTACACCCATATCTATCAGACCTTTGGTAGCCCCCTTTGACCCAGATAGAATAGCTATGCCACCTCCGGCGATAAGGATGGTTACAACTACAGTAAAAATTGTCGAAATGATTTTTATAATGTTTGGTTTCATTTTTGATAGTTTTAAAATTCTAGCCTCACTCCAAACGTTGGGAAGATTGCGAGCCCCAGGTAATATACATTGCCTGTCAACGGTTGAAAGATGGCCTCATTTTGATTGAATTGATTGAAAATGTCTACAATGTCTACAAATGCAGTAATAGCAGTTTTATTTCTCTGTACTTTATAATCTGCGCGCAGGTCAAGGCTCACAAAATCGTTCAGCCGGTCGCCATTCTTTTCAATGATCTGCTGCGAGTAGCGCATATAAGAAGCATCATTAAATACATTGCTGTGCACAATGTATTTGTCAGTGGGCCGCCCGGTTGAATACCTGAACTTGCCGGAGAATATCCATTTTTTATTGGGATTGTAACTGCCTAATAAGCTCACTACATGCGGCTGACTGAAGATGTAATCATATTCACCTTGCCCGTCATGATCATCTCTTTTTGATACCATGTATGAATAACCTATTTGCCCGTAATAATTTTTAGATAATCTTTTGGTCAGGTTTATATCTCCGCCATAAGCAAATCCAGTTCCGTCATTGGTCAGGTAGCTTTCACCTGTTTTGGGTTGTACAATAAGATTGTCTAATTGTTTATACCATCCTTCAACTACAAATTTCAGATCGCTCGAAAATTGTTTTTTATATCCTGCAATGTATTGTGTGGTCTGCTCGCTCGTAAGCGTATGTCCTCTCGGCTGGCTGGCGATATTGATATAAGAAGGATCCTGGTAATAAATACCTGCTGCAAAATTGATACTCTGGTCATTGTTTAACGCCACGCTACCACTTATGCGTTGAGAGACCAAATCTTCTTTGTTGAATCCTGTATGGTCGTATCGTACTCCCGGATTCAGTGTTAATCTTTTAAATAATCTGAATGAAAGATCTACGTAGCCCGAAGCATTGATCGCGAAATCATTGTATTTGGCATTGAATTGAGATGGCTGTAATACCAGGTAATACTGTGATGGATCAGGCCTGTAATCATTTGGTCCGAATGTATACAGTGTATCGGTATGTTTCAGTGTGCGTTCATAATCAAGATTAACCCTTGCTAAGTCTACACCTGCAGCGATTGTCACTTTATCGAAATGTTTGGTGAAAATAGAACGGTACCCTAGCTCGGACTGGTTGTCTTTTATATGCCGCAGATCATATTCGTAAGGGATATAATCTTTGTTGATCAATTCGCCAGTACTACTTACTTGTGGATTGGAAACGCCTAAATTATTATCCAGGTTAGATACCCTGTAGTACAAAACATTGCGCCAATAACTGTTCTTGCCGGTAAGTGTGCGAAGATTGAGCCCGAATATGGCTTTATTCAGTTCAGACTTACCGGTAAAGTTCGAACTGTTATCATCATTCAGGTTCTTGCTGTCTCTTACATCGTCAACTGTTCTTGTATATGTTTCAGAATTGAACATGGCGATAAACGATAGTTTATTTTTCTTGTTCAGCTCTGTTGTTGTTTTTATCATATAGTCACCATATACAGGCAGACCTGCATTGGTAAGCCCTATTACACCTTCCAGTAGTTTAAAATTCTGATAACGTGCAGTTGCGAAAATGCTGGTCTTCTTATCAATAGAACTTGGGCCGTCATATATCAGTGTAAAACCCAGCAGGTCAAATTGCCCGCTGAAAGAAGGTGTTTCTTTATTGCCTTCTTTTATTCCCAGGTTCAATAAAGAAGATGCTTTTCTGCCGTATTCAGCACCGAAGCCGCCACCCTGAAAATCTGCATTATCAATTACACGAGGTGCAAAAATGCTGAATCGTCCGCCATTGGGATCATTGAATCCTGAATTAAAACCCTCTATTTCAAAATGCGACAGGTCGAACATAGGCATATCATCTACCATATACACATTATCTCCGGTGCCTTGTCCGCGAACGGCAATGGCGCTATACTGAGCGCCACTGCTCGTTACACCCGGTAGTATCCCTATAGCTCTGAACACATCTCCCTGCGCTCCGGGATTTCTGAATATTTCTTCTCTCGAAAATGAATATGCAGATACGGGTGTTAGCGGATTATTCTCTCCCCTGAATACGGTTACGGATACTTCGTTTAATTTGCCACCTTCTTCCAGCAATCCAAATTCTTCATAGTAGGTTTTATTTCTTACTACTTCTATATTGTCAACTATCTTGGTTTGGTATCCTATTATACTGATGGTGATTGAGTATTCACCTTCCGGCACATTTTTTATTACGAAGACACCAGCTGTGTCAGTGGCACTCCCCATACTTTTATCTTTTAATGCAACAGTTGCACCTATTAACGGTTGTTTGGTAAGCTGGTCTATTATTTTCCCTTTTATACTACCTGTTGTTTGTGCGAATAATTGAACCGGTATAACCAATGCTAAGAATAGCATCAGGCGAACCAGTTGTATTGATCTCGATTTCATATCGTGTATTTCTTCTTGTTAGTGAATTGAATGTATGCCTACCTTGTTGCCTTCTGTATCTAAAAAACTGGCTACAAACCCGTTTTGCCCAATAGGTGTTTTGGGCACCACTATTTTTCCGCCAGCATCTTCTACTCTCGATAATATAACAGAGAGGTCATCTCCGCCGTGGAGGAACACAATAGTACCAGTGCTGGATGGCTCATGTCCCGGGCCATGATAAAGGGCACCTCCAACGCCATGTTCTTCCCTGTTATGTGGCAGCACAGCCATTTTCATACCGTTCATATCATTCACTTGTAATTCAACGGAAAGAATAGTTTGATAGAAATAGATAGCGCGTTCAAAATCTGTTGTTGGTATCTGGAACCAGTCGATTGCATGTTTCATTTTTTTCTTTTTTGTTCCTACACGAGACAAACAATGCGAAACAATGTGACAACTGAGCCGATAGTATTCCTTTATCGGTGTATTTTTTTATTCAATGAGAAGCCCCGGTATATGCCGGGGCCGTATTAAATAAACGATGATGAAATTTATGGACGGGTAAATACTTTCAGTTTATCGGGGTTGGCCTGTATATATATATTCTTCAGTTGCTCGCCATCCCATTCGTAAGAAATAAGGTTGATGGGTACATTGTCTATATAATTGATCACAGAGGGCAAGCCATTTGTCATCACCAGCTCTCTTCTAAAGCCAGCCAGATGTGTGCGCACCTTACCTACTATACTTAATACAAACTTGGTTACAGCTTCCTTGCCGTAAATAGGTTTGTGAGGTGCGTTCAGCCTTTGTCCGTTAACAGCAATACCTGCACCACCTTCGGCAAATAGAACAATGTCTTCTTTCAGTAATGCTATCAGCATTTCTGCATTGCCACCTTCTGCGGCTGTTAAAAACTGCTGCAACATCTTTTCGTGCACCTTCAGGTCTACCTCAAACCGCTTCATATCCCTGCCCAGGTTTTCTTTGGCGCGTTTAAATATTTGCCTGCAGTTGTCTTCTGTCTTTTCAAATATTTCAGACAGCTCTTTATAATCGTATGCAAATACCTCTCTCAAAATAAATATGGCCCTTTCCCTGGGCGTGAGTTTTTCCATTAGCATCAGCAAGCCGATAGACAAGGCATGGTAAGATTCGGTGCTTTGCTGTGCAGCGTTGGGTGCCTGGTCTACAATGGGTTCGGGCAACCAAACACCCACATAGGCTACGTGTTTTGCCTGCGCGCTTTTTAAAAAATTAATGCACTCGTTGGTAACTATTCTTACCAGGTAGGCTTTTGTATTTTTTATAACGGTATGGTCTACATCCATCCATTTCAAGTAGGTTTCCTGCACCATATCTTCTGCATTAGCTACACTGCCCAGCATATTATAAGCCACGGAAAACAGCAGCGATCTGTACTCTAAAAAAATATCCGTTTTGTCATTCATACCGTACATAAGACAAGTTAGTATCATTTTTGTGACACTTGATACCTATTAATATATAGTGAGTGTTTCCTTTTAGCTTTTTGCCTGGTCCGGATGTTCACTTTGCTTTCACTTTGGTTCACTTTACTTTCACCTTATTTCACTTTGCTTTCACTTCACTTTCACCATACTTCAGCTCCTTTATGCATAAGAAATTTATAATATAACTGCCTGTGGCTAATTTCACTTTTAGTGAAAAATTGAAAAAACGTCCCGATCTAAACATTCGGGAGTGGAAATTGTCTGAACTAAAATTCATAGGAAATTAAGATGATAAGATTGGTGTATTATTCTGATGTCTCATTAGGGTATCAAACCACCTCCCTCTCACGGAGTACTCCTCCTTGTCTGAGGGGGAGAGTTTTGGGTTTACAGTATGTCAAAGAACTTCAACCGTCTGACCGCCGGAAGCGGTACTGACGGATAGAAAGCCGCAATTTTGGTGCCGAATGAGAGGGAAGATGAATATTTGTTTTATGATATAAAGCTAAACTATAGGGTATAGAAAAATATTATTGCATTTCGAGTTACTTAAATTGGTTCAATCGGACACTACAACTAACCATGGAACAAAAAGAGCACGCTTTAACAAGCATGCTCTTTTTTCTTTGGTTGGGGTTGGATTAATTGTTCCAGCCACCCTGGTGCCATCTGTGCCCCTGTCTTGAATGATCCCAATGTCCTTCATGGTACTTATAACCTTCAGCAGGTGGTGCCACCCAACGACCGCCACGATCTTCGTACCTGCCGTTATTTTCACGCCAGTCTTCGCGCACCCATACATGTTGCGGGCTTGGTTGTTCAGTGCGTACTACTACACGTGCTATTGGGCGTACATGAACATAGATCTGTGCAGAAGCAGAATATGTACCGCAAAACATCGCGATAGCCAGTGCCAGCAATAATTTTTTATTTTTTTTCATTGTAACTGATTTTAACTACCCGCTGCCTGCGGTAAGGCGTGAACAAATGATCACAATACAAAGGTGCTGCTGTTTTGCACGCCATGTGTTACACCTTCTTGTAAATAAGTTACATAACTCACATGTTTTAGGGGAAAAGTAGCGGCAGATAGTGTGAATCGTGCAAATAATTTTGGGTTACCTTAAATTGGCAATCAGGAAATTAATCGCACAACGACCGCCGCCTTTGGCAGGGCAGACATAGTCTGCGACTATGCCGAAATGGAGGTACAAATGATCAGTTTTTATCCAATAACATCACTTGTTCAGAACGACTGATTGCTTCCTCCATAGTACTGGTAACATTAGCTTTACCAATTTGAAATAATAGTCGTGTTTTTTTCAATTCGTTGATTACGCTGTCACTATTCACTTCTGCAAGGATCAATTTGGTGCCGTTCCGTTTATTATCAATACTGACTTCTTTCAATACCCGAATACCTGTAGCATCGATGATCGGTACATTTTGCATACGAATAATTAATACTCTCGCAGGTTTCTCTATAATTTTCATTGCATCTTTGAATTTATAAGCAGCGCCGAAAAACAGCGGCCCATTAATTTCAAAAACCTCCACTCCCTTAGGTAACGCATACTCTTTAAACATTCTTTCGGGTGCGTTTTCTGAGGAAGAAGTTAGTATTTCAACTGAACTCAATTTCATCATTTGTCGCATAAATAAAAATGCAGCTAATATCATTCCTATTTCGATAGCAACTGTCAGGTCAACCAGTACAGTTAACAGAAATGTAGCAATTAAAACTGCAGCATCGCTTTTTGAACCTTTTAATATAAAAGCAAAATTTTCCCATTCACTCATGTTATAGGCAACAATTATTAATATACCAGCAAGTGTACACATAGGTATTAACGCTGCCCATTTGCCTACAAATAAGAGAATGATGAGTAAGGTAATGGCATGTATTATTCCTGCAACGGGCGTTCTGCCACCATTTTTAATATTCGTCGCAGTCCTTGCAATTGCACCCGTGGCAGGAATACCCCCAAAAGCAGCAGAGCAAATATTAGCAATGCCTTGTCCTATCAATTCTGTATTAGAGCGATGGTTTCCTCCTATCATGCCATCGGCAACAACAGCAGATAACAAAGATTCTATGCTTCCGAGTAATGCAATGGTAAATGCAGGCCTGATAAGTTGTCTAATCGTTTGAAAGTTAATATTGGGAATAGCAGGATTGGGCAAGGCTGAGGGAATAGCACCGAAACGACTGCCAATGGTTTCTACCGGTAGTTTGAAGATCTGCACCACAAAAGTTGTGACAATAATTGCCACCAACGAGCCGGGAATTTTGTGAGTGACTTTAGGCCATAGTATTATTATTAGCAATGTAGACAGCCCTACCACTAACGAATAAATGTTAGTCGAAGCAAAGCTATGACTGTAAGCAGCCCACTTTTCGATAAAGTCAGCCGGTAGAGAACTCATATGCAGACCTAAAAAATCCTTTATTTGAGAAGAGAAAATAATTATAGCTATTCCGGAAGTAAACCCTACAATAAGGGGATGTGGAATAAATTTTATGACATTACCTAATTTAGCAATCCCCATTATAATGAGAAGGATACCAGCTATGAATGTTGCAATAATCAGTCCGTTAACGCCAAATTGTTGAACTATGCCATATACTATAACAATGAATGCCCCTGTTGGCCCGCCGATCTGAACACGGCTTCCTCCCAAAGCTGATATTACAAAGCCAGCAATTATTGCAGTAAAAAGACCTTTTTCGGGTGATACACCAGATGCGATCGCAAATGCAATTGCGAGGGGCAGTGCAACAATACCTACAATTATTCCGGCAACTGCGTCTTTGTAAAATTGGGCGCGGTCGTAGTTTTTTAGCGTATCAATAATTTTCGGTCTGAACATCCTGATCTATTTTCATTTCTTCATCCAAAAATTTAGGTTGCCATTTTCAAAAGTCTCAATAAGTTGGTATTCCCTTGGTATTTCTGCGGTGAAGGAATGGTAGGTAACTAATTTAGTGCCTTTAGGCATTTCTTTTAGAGCACTATGGAGGTACCCGGTATAATATTCATAGAGTCCTTCTGAATAGTCGATCTCCTTATCTATTCTGCCAAGCTCGTCGAGATTTTCATAAAAGGAATTGTAAAAGTACAAGTGATCGAATTCCTGAAGTTTCAATTGGGTGAAATTGCCCTGTAGAAAGGAAACA
>JABDFN010000048.1 GCA_013286485.1 Bacteroidota bacterium | reverse complement strand
CACCTCCCTGTTTCTCAATACGATCGTTAAACCCGGCTTCATATATAGTTTGCACTAAGGGATAACCTTCAGCATCCGGGACGTACATCTGTGATCCTGTGGTATCTGGGTTAAAATGCGAATAATATTTATTGGCCAAAGCAGTATTGGCTAATGGTGCCAATAATGCTTCTGATGGACAGCTCTGCAACCTGATGGTATCAAAATCTGCAGCCTGGTACGGCTGGCTCGTAACCGAATTGAGGCTTACATTATGTTGATATGACAAGGAACTGTCTTTTACCGGCGTTGGTAGTATTTTAATAGCCGGCCTGCCTTCGTAATCATAAATATTTTGTGTAACGATCAACTTATCGGGAGACGTATTAAAGCGCGTAATACTCTCACGATTTTTTAATAACCCGTCATAAAAGCTAAGAACGTGCTTATACTTGCTACCCTCAGCAAAACTTACAGTGTATTGCCAGTTGAGACTGTCTTTTGCATAAGCGCTGTCTATTGAATAGTAACTATTAGCTGAAGCTAAATCAGCAATATTATCAGAGTCAGGAACTGAATATGACCAACCCGAATAAATGGGGTATCTATATGAGAATGAATCCGGCCTTACAATTCTTGCACGCATTACAATATATCCGCGCGGATATACAAGTGGTACCTTATAATAAGGAGTATCCAGCCAGACCCGTGTGCAATTATGCAAAAAATCAAAACTTAAATTACTCGTAGACGCACGCCACAAGGAATCGGTATGAATGTTTCTTTGATAATCATCAACGTATGTCCACTCTAATTCATAATTGGCCGGTGTCGGCAATGAGCCGCTTGATTCACTAAGTGTTACTTCAAGATAATTATTGGCTTTATGTGAATCGTTCCAGCTGGTATTCACTGTTGAACTACTCCCATAATTTGGCAGATCATATCGTTGTGTGAGTATGGACGCCTCTATCCCAAAATTTAATCTTTTCAGATTACTGACAGTGATACTTACAGGCGCAGCAGTTGTATCAGTCATATTTAATAGGCTATTCAAACTAACTGTGATTTTACAAAACCCGCTATACTCCCTTAATTGCATATCCTGAAAAGCGCTTAAAGAATCAGGATTATATCCGATCGTTAAGGTATCATGGATCGTTGTGTATGTTGACGTATCGGTGCTGGTATACCCATGTAATTCGTAGGCCAGCTGATAGGTATATGGGCTATCGGTTACTTTAGAATAGTTATGGTCAATATAAAATTTTACAAATGAATGGTTGCTTTTATATTTAAATGAGCCTCGCCAGGTACCGGAATGACCAAGCATGTAGCCCCAATCATTACACCAAACGGTAAGTGTAGTTGGCAGGCTGCCTGCTTTTAGCTGAAATCCTTTTTCAACTACGGAAGCCTCTGTGGCAGTATAGCTGAATACCTGCGCATGAGAGCCGGTACTATCACAAAGTATCAAAAAAGCGCACATTGCTATCAGGCATCGTGTCTTAATTATCCTCATCATATGATGGTTTTTTATAGTTCAGTTTTTACTTTATACGTTTTGTACTTTTTCAACACTGCTATACCGCTGTTCACAACAAAAAAATTATCGGTATTATACCCGTTTTTTTCTACGTCCTTTCTGTAGTCAATGCATTTCACTGTTTTAGTAGTGCCTTTACCTTTAAATCTTGGATCACCTTTGGCCGGCCATGGGAAATAGGCTTTTACCGTATAGACAACAGGCATTTTGCGCTTCTGATCATATATCATATCAATACTGCGAATTGATATTTGTGAGGGAAAGGTTATTGCAATTGAAACATAATCGCCCTTTTGGATAAATTGCTTTATGATTCCGTATTTGAGAATTGCAGAATCAACATAGACATCCATTATTTCATTATTCCCGAAAGCAATATCCTGTGCTTTTTCCTTTGCGATTCTGCGCTTACTGTTTTTTAGGTTTACGATGTCAACGCTTTTCTCTCTATGATCCGCATTGTAATACCAATCTCCCGTAAGTATTAGGGTCATCGCACTGCAATCATTTACCAGTATTTTCTTATCCGCATCGATCAAGACATTACCTTTTACCGCCTGGGTAGTTCCATCCGGAAAATTTGCCGTTATTATATACTTATAGCTGATCTGTTTTTCAGATTTGATCTCATAGAAAATATTTTTGAGCATTTCACGTTTAGCTGTGTCAGTTTTTTGCGCAAAAACAGCAGAGCTATACACCAGGCTTGCCAGTAACAACTTATTGAATAACTTTTGCATTGCTCTTAGGATTATTACTTCTTGATTCCGAAATGGTCATTACGCCTTTTTCTGTTTCTTTTTTAGTTCTTATGAGATTGCCTTCCTGATCATATTCATAGAATGTTGCAAAATTGTTTTCATCCAGTGTTGCGATCAGTTTTTCATTCCCGGGATTATATACAAACGACTTCATATTCGCATCTGCAGGATAAATTCGTATATCGTCAACATAATAATTCAACGGCAGAAGCAAAACAGCACCCGGGCTACCGCCGCTAAATGCAGGTATTGAAACTGTCGCTTCAAATTGTTGCCATCCGTCAATAATATCCGATTTACTTGTTGCCTGATAAAAATTATGATCGGTACAGGCAGCATTGGATACTGCTATGCCATTAAAGCTGGATAAAGAATAGGCAGTTGGATCACCGGAACCTGAAACCGGTTTTACCCAATATGAAATAACATATTTGCGGGAAGCGGCCGGGGCTGGATTCCAAAATATTGAAAACGGCAGGATCTCATTTCGGTCATATATCGGCCTGTTTTCATGATAATATGGCCCGACCGTCAAATGGCCCCAATTTTCCCCAACAAAAGGAATATTAATACCCCACACTCCTGATATGCTATGACCTAATGATGTTGCAGTAGAATTTGCTGTAGATGGGACCTTCAATGAGTAATATCCTGTATGGGCAATATTCCTCACCAATTGGGGGCTTGAACTGATCCCCAGCAAACTATATGCAGATGTGCCCAACTGGGAGAGCGAATAAAGAGATTTAAACGGGGAATAATTAAATCTCAATAAATTATTGGTTGTATTTAACAGGGTATAATCTTCAAAACCTTCTGCTAAAATTTCAGCATGGCGGGCATTTGAGGCTACCGCTACCGGAAGCTCTTCTGCATATCCATATACGGCGGTTGAATACACTCCGATAGCATCTCTGTCTTCAACTTCTTTACCCGAAGGGGAACATTTTGTTATCGTTCTGGAAGATATCCAGTTTGGATCGCGGCCGCTGTTTTCAAAAATGTACGAATTCGTACTTATACCGTTACAATTAAATAAAAGGTCTCTCTGCCAGCTGGCATTCCACGGGGGTGGAATATGTCCACAAGCCAAAGGCGGGGCCGGAGGCGGATACATAGTCCAGAAATTCAAAGCGGAAAATAAACCTGCAGTCCTGGAACTCGGCGTGCTGTAATCCCTGCTTTTTTGGTAGGTCCATTCTTTCGATACCCTGTATTGACCGGCTTCTCCTATTGCAAATGGATTGATGGTATCGCTTGCGACATAGTGATCTAACAGCCTTGTAATCGTATCTGCAAATGTAGTTGCTCTAAGATTGATGAGTTTTTTTAAGGTATCCTTCCAATGCCCGGAACCATCTACCGGGTTATCCAAAGTAGTATACGATTCTATGTTCTCATTAAGCCTGTTATACCTTCCCGACCTTAGCACTTTAACATGAGCCAGCATTTTGTTCCCGTTTGTCCAATTTGTTGTGTTCTGGGGAAACCTCGGCAATAATATGGGCGTACAGCAATGAGAAGCACCTTGTAATGTCCATGGCGTCACTAATTCTGTATCCCCAAAACGCGACTGCATCACCCACGCAGTCGTGCTTGTTGTTGTACCTCCATAGGTATAGGTAACTAATAGCTCGTCTCCATAATTATAGTTTTCAACTTTACCCGGAGCTTTTAGAATACCATAGTTATTCTCCACGATCTTTAAGGTATCATCATCCTCGTAGCCAATATTGTTGTATGCTGGCCCCATGCTTCTATATCCCCAATAGGCGGGGATATTCACGTTATACTCTTTGTCCTGGTATTCATTATTAACTGAAGTTACAATCGGCTGACCGGTGATAGGATCAAATATCTCGTTGGTCATAACGGTAACTGTACCTTCATTAAAATTCTGAACTTGTTTTAAAATGCCATATTGCTGAATAATTTTCGTGGTAACGACCGACCTGAAGCGATTCTCATACCAACCATCGTAACCAAAACCCAACGGTATCGGTATCGTAAGAGGGATAAACAATATGGGAATAGTACATACATTCAGATTAGCATTTGCATCAGCATTGTGAGTCCGTTCGTCTTTTTCTCTCGTATCTATTGTTACATCCGCTTCAACACCTAACTGCTGGCTTTGTTTCAACATCTTATTGCTTCCCTGATCATACGTCAGAACGTCTACGGTATTGTTTAAACTGCCCCCACTGGCATTATAGGTATACACTTGTGAGCTTATCATTTGCGTATCTCCGCCTTGAGGATGATAAACGAAATGCTCTACACTTTTAGGCTTTCCGTGCATATCATTAAATACGAGTGAGTATCCCTCCGAACCGGCAAATAGATTTTTCTGCTCAAAAAGATCAAAGTCAAATTCATCTTCTGTTTTATCCAGCCCCGTGCTGGAAACCTTTATCGGGAAATCTTTCGCTGTATAAAACTGATATTCGTCTATGCCTTGTGATGATCTTCCTTCAGATTTGTGAATACTGGTTACTGTAATTTTTCGATACCCTACTGTGGGTGCGGGGAACAGCGTTTCTCCGATTGGTGATTCCTGGTACAATTCGACCGGATCATTAGGAGGAAAATTACTACCGGATGCGGCTGTATACGGTATGGGCTGACGCATGGTATTTTCGTCACCTCCGATCAAGGGTTCATAACTGGCCACGCCACTACTGATCGAACCATAACTGTCATCCTTGATTGTATAATCATAATTCTTGCCATAGGTGGCTTGCTGTTCATTCCCGCCTGCTAATGCATTCCAGGAATCATAAAATAAAAGCGACTTAACCCTTTGCCCCCCTCCTTGTTTCCGTTGACCAGGGCTCAATAACCGTATATACGATTTAGATAAGTTGATGTCCCTGCCACAACCCTGCCCCGCTAATTCAGAGACCGGATTTTCTCCGATATTTAACAGGTCATCAAAAGCGCCTTTTAACCCCGATAAAATTTTATCAAAATCGCTGCTCGGATCTCTTTCTCCATAAATAATTTGTGGCAGGTTGTATCGTGATACATTAATTGCAGTATAAGTAGCAGGATGCAATACTGAAGAACTTCCTGTCGGAGATATTGGCTTGAACATAATATAGCCATATCGCGAGTCGTTCGGACAAATACCAATGTTCGCATCGTCTATATTTGCATACCCCTTTATTTGCTCATATAAATTTGAATGGATATTCAGATTGAAATTAAATAGTATGGGGCTTCCGTTATAATAATTGTTCTTAAAGGGAATACCGCTTATTTCGCTTCCTGTGCGCCGTAAAAAATAAGCATATAAAAATGGACCCCATCTGTTTGACAAAGCTTGGCCGGCATTAAAATTCTGTGAGTTACCAACGCCCTGAACCATGAACATTTCATCAGCAGGCTGGTTTTGCACATAGCCGTAGTTATTCGATTCATAGCTGGCTTGTATCACGCCACCCGACGGCAATGTAATATTGCTTAATGACCAAGCGGAAGCATATGTATTATTAGCCGTATCGTTCTGATTTACAAACGGAAATTCATAATTAGTAAAAGCGCTATTATTAGGTTTATAATTGCCCCAGCGATCTTTGCAGGAGAGGTCATAATTGGGGTTAAACCCGCTGTAATCAAACTGGTATGGGCTAAGGAGGCTTCTTTCAGAATTTCCATACTTCATATATATCTTCCTGAGCGTCAGCTTCCCGCTGGTACCTGCGCCGCTGCGAAAGTTCGGCACCCCCTGGCAAAGAGAATAGTCATACACAAAGAATACTGTTTTTATCGGTGTTGCCCCGGTACCATTAATGAACCGATCATGTTTGTTATATAATTTTATTGAATCCAGTTTATACGAACTGGCAGCCTGTGATAAACTGGAATTATACGGAGAGAGATTATATGGGCCCGTTGTTACTATTGCATCTTTACATCCTAATGCATCATTTCTTTTAGAAACATAGAATTCGGCGACAAAATTTTTTGTTTCAATTGAATGTAGCATCCATTGTTCTCTCGAGCCAATAATGTAGTTAGCCTTATCATCCTTAGTATCAGAAAGATACCCTGCGTTATATTGTGCCTTACCGCTGTCATAGGGTGCACGCCAACGATAATCACTTTCCTTTAAGCTGTAATTAAATTTTGTATATGACCCAAGATCATCATCAGTAGGACCGTCACCTGTTATATCTACATAATCTGAAGACAGTACTGTACTTAGTAAATAACTATGTGCATACGATGGAGTAACTGTACTGCTATAGTAATTTTCCAGCCCATTTCCATTGCTTTTGGAATCATCAGTACCTTTTGTATAAGGTACAAGTCCTTTAGCAAGATCAGTTGAATTTGTCGGTGCGTTAATGCTAAAGGTTGCTTCCCGCTGAATGCTATTCATTGCCGGTATACCGTAGATATACCTTTTGCCATCAGTTTGGGTCTGTACAATCTCGGATATCTGGTAAGGCTCTCTTTGCAGATCGTTGCTGCCAATTCTGGAAATCTTTTGTACGCTTGGTGCGGCTTTTAACCCGGTGGTATCAAGGTAGTTTACAATGCTATCAGATATTCCAACCCCGTGAGTAGATGCTTCCGTGGCTGTATAATAGTGCAGTAAATTAGCCCTTACATCCCTTTTAGAAGACGAATTGGGCTTTACATTTGGAATGGAACCGTCTTCAACCGGGCTTGTGCCTCCAATTGATGAATAATAGGAAGGATCTACTGAAGTTAATTCTCCGCCTTGCTTAAAATAAACATCCTCATATAAACTTCCACTCTGTCTCCCGACAAATCCTCTATAATGGTCCATCCATGGGCCGGAAGTTATTTTGGTATCTTGCTGAGTGCCATCAAATCCCAATGAAAAATCCCAGGGGAACCCGGTTTCAACGCCACCACTTGTTGATGACGCGGCCGAATAGGCTAAAGGATCAAAAACAGTTCCAAAATCGTTACGAAAAGGCCTGAAATTACCACCTGTCCCTTGTCCTGTTGCATTATATACATCATATGTCAGGTTGCCGGATGGAAGGTATTCCATCGTTTTATTGAACATCCCGTCTTTATCACGCGTGAAGTCCAATATATCATTTGTCGTTGCGTTATTTGCATATAGATAGCCATATCCCTTTCTTGAACCATCATCATTATAATGAATAGTAGAATACATACCATTGATCGTACCGTAGCCCAAAAGCCATAAACCCGCTAAACCAACTTTGATGCGACCGGAGATCGTTGACATGGTATTACTATTCGTAATTACAGGAACATAATTTTTTACTCCGATCGGTACATTTACGGATGAGTTAATTGAACCATTGCCATATTGTGTATTTGCAGAAATGCCGATATTGAAATTGAAATCTTTTAAGCCTGATCTTGAATTATAGCCTTGCCCGCAGCCAAGGCTTATTCCGCCATTTGCCTGGTCAGAACTAATTATTGATGAGCTTTGTGCCCTTAAATTAACATTGTAATCAATAGAAGCTCCGGTCTGGGATCCAACACCAACGTTTACACCGGCTGAAACTGCTTTAAAAAGATCAATACCGCAGCCAAGATCAAAATCAACGCTCACACCTCTATAATTATTAAAAGTTACACTGCCTCCCAAACTGCTCGATAAAGACAGGAGTGGATCTCCCGCTCCCACGATTTCTCCTCCAACTCCCATCCCAACTCTAATTGTTGTTTCATCTTTTATGTTCAATTCCTTTGATATGGTCTCTCCATTAAAATCGTCAGGCAGTCCTCTCACAGTTCTGGTTAAGGTGCCGGGATTGATATTAAACCCAAGGCCAACCCAGCTTGCTTCCTGCTCCATGGTTACACCACCATGATATGAAATATTCACAGGGTACCCCTCCACATCCAGAAGGGGAATATTATAAACAAAATCTCCGGAAAACATGTCTACCATGTCTGTTGTTCCTACCGGTTCAAAACTTTGCACTTCCGGCTGGCTGGGCCCTGTCGTGAGGGCGCTGGCTACACTTGGGAAAATCACCTGGTACATCAATGCGAGTGAAAGAACCATTGATGTTGTTTTCATCAATTTTTTATTGTATTTCATACAGCGTAGTATTCAGTTTTATTTATTTAATCTTGGTGCTTTATCAATTGATTCAATCGAATAAGTTGCTTTTATAAACCCATTTTTAAAAACCTGATCGTAATAAACCAGTTGCATGTCTTTTTGCGGCGCTTCAGGCCTCCCCGGCAAATCAAATCCTACAACCATTGTTTCTTGCGGGGTAAGATTATAATTGGTCTCAAATAAATAACTCATCGGTTTGATAGTGTCTTTACCATACAGCAGTGCAATATCCTTAGGAGCATAGTTGAGAAAATAATTAAGCCGCATATTGTACTCCTCCAAAGAAGAAACATTGTATTTCAACGGGGACACATCTGCCGACTTTCTTTTAAATGAAATATTAAACCATACCGTTCCTGTCAAATTCTTTGATCGGGTATTCCAATCATATTGTTTATCACCCTTACTTTCCATATACATGATATAATCGGACGGCTTATATAACATTTCAAATTCCCAATCGCCAATCTGTACCATTTTGTTTAACCCGTTTTTCTCATCCGTTATATACTTTATATAGTTCGGGCCGTTCAGGTGTCGCTTACATGCAGTAATGCTGAGGAGTAAAACAGCAAGAAAAATATGGCTAACTACCTTGTTCATATTTTTTGTTTACGTATTTTATAACGTCCTTAGTTATGTCGAAATATTCATCATTGTATAAGACAGTACCCATACCGTTAGCACCGATGATCAAATGCAATTCATGTCGCTTTCCATATTCTTCGAGAATCGGATTAAGCCGTTTCCATATCTGCTCATTTATTTCTTTATTACCCTGGTTGTATTCATTTTGAAGTTGCGTTTTTAAATAACCATACGCATTGCCAAGTTTGTTTGCTTCCTCGGTATTTTTTGTTGCTTGCGCCATCCTGAATTTATTAGCGATACTATCCAGTTGGGCATTAATAGCCTCTAACTTTACCTTTTCGTGTGCTTCCAATTCCTTTTTTAAATTATACTGGTCGCATAACTGTATAACATCAACAACAGCGGTCTTTTTATTCAAATGGGAAACTATTCTGTACACCACTATACCGGTTATAATGTTCAAAAGCACACAAAAAACTAATGTTCGTATAAGGGGTCTGTTCATGCTTATTTGTTTAGTTATTTTACAAAATCAGGATTATAGTATTTGAATAATAGGATATACTTACCCCCAATAGCTGAGGTAATAACAAGATGATATGTATTCAGATGTTTGAGATTAACTGATTCCCTTAAATCAAGTTCATACCTGTTATCGCCGTATGATGCCGCTAGTTTATTGTTTTTTAAACGCACCTCATCACCCGAACTATTTAATAATTTAAGTGTTAGTGTATCTTTTTTAGACTCCTGCAACACATATTTGAGTTTTAGATGACCAATAGCTGAAAGCTCCGTGACTCCTTTTTCTCTTGCTATATCAATGTATGACATATCGCCCGGTGCTCCCGAAAAGACTGTATCTTCAATAATCGTAAACTTCCATGTTTCAGCTCCTCCTAACAGGATGCCTTTAAAGTACGCATCCACTGTCCATGCATACGGCTGATTTACAATAAGCGGTTTTGCATACACGGGGTATACCAAACTATAACCGGTTACATTACTCTCATCATAAACAGGATTATTTCGGGTAATTGCATTTTGCGGATTTTGTCCTTTTAGTATGGGCGCTACTCTAATCCTGTACGTAAGCTCGTTGGCAAAAGAATAATTCACCATCCAGGAGAGCATTGGATTGTACTCATGAATTTTCGCATTGTTTTCCGGGTCAACCAGGTTAATGAGAAATATGTCGTCGGATTTATGATACAGGCATTCGCTATATGTATTGCCGGCCGGCTGCTCGCTATTAAGTTTTGATGATGGTATTATTGAAACGCAATATTCATACGTTCCTTCCGGAAGTTTTTTATAGCTCAGGAAAAGTTCTTGCAGTGCTGAAGAAGAAAATTGCCATTGGGGGTGTATCATATCGCCTACGATCATATTTACACCTTGCTTTATCGTATAGTTAAAACTACAGGTGATCAGCAGATTAGAATTGCGGTAGCGAATACTGCCTTTAATTACAGCCGGTACAGTACGGTCTGATTGCACCTGGAAATTCAGAATATTATCAGGCGTTATTTCTATTCCATCTATTGATGAAAGATTGATAATGATCCCCTGGGCGTTACCGCCGATACTGAAAAACAAAGATGCCGCAGTTAGTATAAAAATCTTTAGCTTCTTAACATAGCTCTGGTACATATTCCAAAATATTAATGTTGTTTAGTTTGCATTTTTGATTTAAACTGCCATGTAAGATCGATATTGCCACTATAGAGATTTTTCCATGGTTGCGTATGATCCAACTCGTAAGTGTTATACCTTAAATTTATTCTCGTTATTACCGGTATTTTCATAAAACGATATACTATCCCGCCATTCAATGCATACCTGCAAAAACCAAAATCAGCAAAACCAAAATCCTGCCCTCCGGATATATTAAATTGTTTGCTGAGACTATAGCTACCCGTGAGACTCATAAACTTTGTATTATTAGGCATTGTGGCAAGCGAATCGGTATTTGTGCCCGACAACTTCATTTGGCCACCTGTTACCGATAACATCAATTGTTTTATCGTATACATACAGGTTAATTGCAATAGCGTGCTTCCATAGCTAACTGTGTCCATTGAACTCGTATTCTTGCTATACAAGAACATAAAGCGAAAAGATTTGCCGCCTGCTCTTTTTAATTGGTAGGTTGCTTTGCCGGTCCAGATAGATCCAATAAGCGGGTGTTGTGGAATGCTCAATGTATCTGTATAGGAACGGAAGGTTGAAAATGGTTTATAAGAAATCCCAAGTGAAGGATACCTTCTTGTATGTGTTTGTACGTTAAACCCCCATTGCCTGTTACCGCCGGTAGAAGCAAAATTGTTTTGGCGCATATAGTTATAATCTATCCCTGCCGTAAGAAATGATCTGAAGAATTCATTTGTCACGGTAATCTTATATTGCTCTGTTCCGGCAGGTGAAATGGGCAAAGTATTATTCTGGAAGCCGGTTCCCGCCTTACTGTAATTGCCTTCAACGGTGACGTATGTATTAGGAATATTCCCGGCTACATTAATCGCATATGCCGTTTTATCTCCTGACGACAGGTGGTTGCTTATTGCCGAATCAGTTTGATTCATAGATGATGCGAGTTCCCCTTTAATAATCACGTATTTGGAAATTGTTCCATCATAAATTGCCGACACAATATGTACCGGTGACCGGAAACCAGGAGCGGCTATATCCATATTCTTAAAAAACTGGTCAGATAGCATTTGATGGCTAGGCAAATAAGTATAGTATACCAGGCCTATTTTTTGGCCTTCGTATGTTTTAGAACTTATTTTTGCAGCATAGCTGAAATACTTATCAACGCTTCCATCACGTCCAATATATTCTGTATTACCAATTGTCAAGCCAGCTTGGCAAATACCAAAATCGTATCCGGTACTTATTCCTTTCAGAGTTTGGCCCGACATCGTAAACTGAGACTCATATTTTGGAAACATTCCGGCATCGAAATTGGTGATGCCTGTTGTAATTTTTTTTATTTGTCCATCCGGAAGCAGGTTATCTGCTTTTTTAGCCAGCTGTTTATAGCTCATCTGCTGCGGGTCCTGAATACCTTTCATTTTTGAATACACAATGGCAGAATCGAAATAATTTGTATTCTTATCTTGGGCGAGCAGTGTTTTGTATTTATTGATTTGTTTTTCAATGGCCAGCAATCGCTTGTATTTTTCCTCAGCGATTTTATATTTTTGGTTAACAGAGTCTTTTATTTTTTGCTCATCAGCGGCTGATTTGTTTATGCTGCCCGCCGAATCAGCCGATGCAGTATTTGATCTTTGCTTTTCAGCTGATTGTATTGAATTTTGTTTAAGCGCATCAAAATCCACCTTACCTCCCGATTTAGTGTCGGCGCCAACTTCATTTTTGAGTTCCTGCTGCAGCTTATCCTGTTGTCTTTCAAGCTTGTTAATGTAAGTTTGAAACACCTGAGCGGTTCCTTTGCTTGTTGACAGAGTTTGGGAATAAATCGTGTTATAACTGTTTGTCAGCTGGGCTAGTTCGGTTTTTGCCTTATCTACATCATAATGAACGTGGATATAACTGGCTTTGACTTGGCGATTGGCATCCTGGGTAGTATAGAGCCCCTCAACCTCAACGGGCATACCGGATACCGGAAATTCAATTCGCCCTCTTAATTCATAAAAATTATTATCCTGGTCAGAATATTGTTCCTGCCCGTTAGAAAAGTTCCTGGAAAGAGATATCTCACCTTCTATATTATTTTCTTTCTCCTTTTCTTTTTTTAATGTTCTGAATTGTGAGAATAAAGAAGGATGGTTTTCAAGGCTTGTATTAGTAAGGGACGGTGTATTATTCATTAAAGCGTTTTGCTGTTTCTGCATTTGGCTACTTACAGATTCATTAACCGGAGCTTCATATCTGCCAATAAACCAGTCCTTGTAATACACGTCAACATAATCCTTCCCGTTTATCTTCAGATGTTCGGTTATATATCCTTTTGCTGCTAAAGAACGACTCATTTTGGCAGCAGCAAGGTCAAGTGTCTTACTAGCCGGAATGCTACTTTTTAATTTATTTCCAATATCAATTCCAAGTATTTTCTTCTGTTTAGGAAGTAAAACTGAGTTTATTTCCCTACGAACAGGGGAATTGGGTGAAAGATTACTATCTATAGTCTGCAAAAATATTTTTGAAAACTGCGAATCGTCACTTTTAATATTAATGTAGGTTTTGTAGTTGCCCGGAGGCATTGCATCTGTTTTTACAAGTACATCGTAAAAAGAGCGCAAACAAAACACATCGGTATCAGAAGTGATATACAGTATCTTCACGCTGTTTATTCCGCTTTTAAACTTCAAATGAACGTTCCTTTTGGCACAGATGAGCACGCTATCATCTTCCGACTTGAATTTGTAACAATAGATCTGTAATACTCCGCCAAAAGCACTATCAGCACTATAAAATAAATCTTGTGTGAGTTTGTTCTCAGATAAAAACGGGAAGTCAGTATGTACTTTGAGAGTAGCAATACTGCGAGCGCTTGCCTCTAAGAATGGAAAAGCAAACATCACAATGATAGAATATACTCTCTTATATTTATTCATAGTAACTAATAGCATAGGTAAAAAATACTGGCCGCATTATTTACAATATCGTGTTACCAATCAATGAATCTTATCCTGCCGTAAAATATAAATCCCTCGCTTAATTATTTTCGCAATCTGTCGAAAGTGTCGTTTCGTCCGCTAAACGTCAGGTTTTATCTACCGAACGGCTTTTTCGTTCGCTTTTTAAAACAGACGCTCACACTTACTTGCATTTATGCAAACAGCATATCATCATTCCTGATAAAACAAACACTTACAACTTATGGGAAAGTTTTCCGGTTTGGAAAACAGTGTTAGGGGGCCTTAATTATATCCTGTCTATCTCTCTGGTTATTGAAGACAACTAATCTTTAACAATAGTTGGTTTCTTTGGTAAATAGTTCCTGATGTAAACGTAAAAATAATTTTTGAAATCCCATCCCCATATTTATATGGGGACTGCAGATTTTGTGCACCCCAAAATGGGAAACCGTTTCTAATTCTATATTTCTCAAAAGAGAAATAATGAAAAGAAAACATAGACTAATTGCCCGAAGGAGAGATAGTGATAATTTCTACTAATGTAGTATATATAGAACTTCTAGTTATTTAATTATAAGTTTTTATTTTAAAATATGTCGAAATCTGCAGTAGATAGCTATCGCCACAAATTGTAATCGCTCGATTCCGAATTGTGGCAGGTATTTCTTAGGTTAGCCTCCATGGAACAATTCATAGCATATTTCAGAGTAAGTACCCTACGTCAGGGATTATCGGCATTAGGCTTAGAAGCACAAAAGAGTGCAGTATTATCTTTCTTGCATAACAGAGCATTAATAGCAGAGTTTACCGACATAGAAACCGGGAAGAATGATAACCGCCCGGAACTATTAAAGGCGATAGAGTTAGCGAAGAAAACTAACTCCACCCTACTTATAGCCAAACTGGATAGGCTTTCAAGAAACCTTACTTTCATATCTACACTCATGGATGCTAAGATAAAATTCATTTGCTGCGATATGCCTGATGCCAATGAATTGACCATTCATATATTCGCCGCTCTTGCACAATGGGAACGAAAACGTATATCCAGCCGAACTAAAGAGGCATTACAGCAGTTAAAGAAAAGAGGTGTGAAGCTTGGAACTCCTAAAAACTTTACAGACAAAGTAAGAAAAATGGGGCCAATAAAACTTAAAGAGATTGCCAATACAAATCCTAACAATCAGAAAGCAAGAAAAGTAATCAACTTGCTAAGTAAAAACGACAAATCATTAAGAGAAATAGCAATAGAGTTAAATGAAGCAGGCTTTAAAACAGCTAGGGGTAATGAATTTGGACCCGAACAAGTAAGAAGACTTATTAAAAAATAGTATGAAAACTTTAACACAAAAGTGCTAGGATTATATATCCGACCAATTAAGCAATTGTAATGACCTATCGGATAATGAAGAGATGGTACATAGTTTATTGAAAATAATATTGAAGCGAAGCTGCAGAAATTGCTGTTAATAGTGATATCCGTAGATTTAGGATTCACTCATTTTACAAAATAGCCTGGTATTATACGAATAGCTCTAAAATGATACAAAAACGATACTAATGATCGAAAGATTTGGCGTATATTTTTTTCCAAAATAAATTCTGGTTAGTCTTTGCAAGTTTTAGTTGAGCTTTTTCCTCTTTTGTAATTTCCGGAATGCCGAAGTTTTTTATGTAATTCCTACTCATCGAAATATAACCTGAAGAATAATCTTTTGTTGTATGTTTTATATACTCAAAGAATACATCTGATTCTAATAAGCTTTTTAATTCTTTAAGGGTATTTAGTGATTCACTTATTACAGCTATACCGTTATAGAAAAGCAGATCTCTGTCTCTTGAAATAACAAACGTTGGTCTCTCACAAATGTGCGGAAAAAAGAGTTTATAGGCATAGCTATCCATTGATTGTCTCCTTCCATAAGCATACCATTCTTCATAGTCTTCAATCTTCCCTTTATCTCTAGTATCTAATTCACGTTTTTGCCTTCTTAAATAATAATATGTATATGGATAATTCTGTTTAAATTCTCTTATAGGCAAAATAGTAACGTCATTATGTTGCCTAGTATATGGGAAAATGATTTGCTCTTCCTTATCCTTTAAATCAGCTTCTGTTTTAATTTTATTAGCATTAACTATTCTTCTGCAAATACCCTTTTCTATTGGGTATTCAATCCCAGATTTAGTCATGTAAAAAAAATTAGCATCTTCACTATCAGGAATAAATTTATATACGTCATTTTTGAGTGTAGCAATGCCATTGCGTGTATCATATAAGTCTTTAAATGGTTTTCCAACGGCTTCAACCTTAATTATAAACTCATTTTTGTCTCCTGTATCAACTAAATTCCATCCATCATGGTGATTAAGAGTATCATAAGCATAAGAAAAAAAAGATTCAGGGGTTAACTTATGTAACGTTAAGCTCTCAGTTCTCTTATATAAAATTAGTCCCTTTTTTTTCCTTATAAAACAAAGACAGGTATAAGTATTTTTATCCTTAAATACTTGCTCCCCACCAAAGTTTATAATCTTAAGCTCAATTTTATTTTCAGAAAAGTAACCTCGCAGAGCCCTACCATTAATACTCTTAATAAATGTATTAACAGTAATGAGCCCCAATATGCCTTCATTTATCAAATTTTCATACCCAATTTGAAAAAATGGAATGTATAAATCAGGATGGCCGCTTTTGGTAACACTCCATTTATCAAGCAAGTTGAGCGTTTTTTTATCCATATTTCGTGAACATACATAAGGTGGGTTACCAATAATTACTTGAAATCCTGAATAATTAGGAATA
>JABDFN010000047.1 GCA_013286485.1 Bacteroidota bacterium | reverse complement strand
GTTATATATTTTACAACTATAGGTTCTTGCCAAAACTGTGTTACCGAGGGAATGTACCCTGCTGATAATGTCGAAGGAGGCAGTGTCTTTTCCTGCTTCTATTCTATAATATGTAACATTTGCTTCAGAGGGCAGGGTAAAGCTAATGTTAAGACTATTATGTTTAGTGTCCAGAGATACTTTAGTAAATGCTTCCTGACTGTAAACATTGATTGATAGAGAGCAGATAGCTAATGCGGAAATGATGATCGTATTTTTCATGAGTTTTTTTTTGTTTTTGTTAGTACAAAGTTGCGACGAGAACAGAGGCCAGAACAGCGTAAAACCAACAAAAAATGACAGTATTAACACAAGAGAAAAGACCGTGAAAACACGGTAGGCTATTAGTATAATAAGTATAAACTTTACAATTGTTTAACTATATATTTGATATACTAAAAGATACAAGATTGAGTACGTCAGGATTTATATTTATAATTGGTACACTTATATTGCTGGTGATAATGCTTGTGATAATTAAGAATAGAAATAAACAAGTGATGCATATAACGGAAAAGCTGGAGCTAAAACACCAGTTTCAGAGCGAGGTATTACAAACACAAATAGAAGTACAGGAGCAGTCGTTCAAATATTTTTCTGAAGAAGTGCATGATAATATAGCACAAACACTGAGCCTGGTGAGAATGAAACTATATAAGACAGCGGACAAGGAAATGGATGCAGCGCTTAAGGCAAGGATAGAAGATAGTAATGAATTATTAGCGAAAACAATGAATGACCTGCGTAACCTGAGCCATGTAATGAATGGGGGCTTAGTGCTGAAATTAACGTTGGAAGAAAGTATTGAAAAGGAACTGAGCTATATAAAAGATATAAATGATGTGCATTGTGAACTAAAAGTTACAGGAGATGCGTACGATATAGATCCTCAGAAAAAACTACTTACATTCAGAATTGTGCAGGAAGCTATTAATAATGCGCTAAAACATGGAAAACCCAAAGAGATAATTATTAGTTTAGAGTATCAGCTGGGTATGCTTACTCTGCTGGTGGCAGACAATGGTTGCGGTTTTAATATGAAGGATACTATAGAGCATAAAGGCCTGGGGTTACATAATATGTATGTAAGAGCAAAATTGTTGGGTGAGGTGTTCATAGAATCAACGATCGATAAAGGAACTACTATTACGTTAAATGTAAAGACAACATGAGTGATATTATAAAATTAGCGCTCGCAGATGATCATACTCTATTCAGAAAAGGAGTGGAGGAGCTGATTGCTGATTTTGAGAATATGGAAGTATTATACAGCGTAGCAAATGGTAAAGAATTGATGAATCAATTATCAAAGGCCAAGGTGCTGCCGGATATATGCCTGCTGGATATTAATATGCCTGAAATGAACGGGTTTGATACTGCCAAGAAAATAAAAGAGTATTGGCCCGATATGAAGATATTGGCTGTATCTGTTTACGATACGGAATTTAATATTGTTGGTATGTTTCGTGCCGGGGCAGGAGGGTACATACTTAAAGATTCGCAACCGGAGATATTAAGAAGGGCGATAGAATCTTTGTATGGAAACGGCTTTTATCATTCTGAAATTGTGACCGGAAAAATACTGCGCCAATTAGTATCGAAAGAAACAACATCTACTGAACTGAATGATAACGAGGTGCAATTTTTAAAGTTATGTTGCAGCGAAATGACTTATAAAGAAATAGCAGATGCGATGGGTATTAGCCATCGTACTATAGATGGTTACCGCGACCAGTTGTTTTCAAAACTTGATATTAAATCAAGAACTGGGCTGGTTTTGTATGCATTAAAATCCGGTATAAGCACACTATAACTAGTTCCTTTCTCAGTTGTTTTGTGGTTGGAAGGTTATGATGCTATTTATGTCTCTTTCTACAAACCTGAGTTTAAGTACAGTATCACTCAGTTGTACTACTTCCATACTTAACCTGCCCCCAACACCACGGGATTCTGATTCTTCCAATATCAAAGAACCTTCATTATCAAAATGCCATTTGACAGAATCGGGTACTCCATTAAAGGTGAGACTCGCAGTTCCATTCTTTTTAAAATTGAACCAAGTATTGTCAAAAGCATTTTTTTGAAGCATAATAAACGAATCGAGCTCAATTTTCAATGCTTTTTTAAGACTGTCTATATTGTTCGTACCATATAACTGAATATTTGTATTGGCAGTTGTTGTACCCACTGTGTCTATAAAATGTAGCTGTTGTTGTATCATATCGTCCAGCTTAGGGTTTTCGAGTTTTACAGCGTGCCAATTTCTTATGAGTACATCTTTTTTATCCCTGTTGCAAGAATAAAAAAAACATATAACAAACAATAAAAGGATGATGTAAGCTTTGTGTATCATTCTGTGATCTATTTTATGATTTGATGAAACTGGTCTTTCCATTCTTGTGTAGATAATAAACTTTCCAATGTTGTATAACTTGATTGGTCAGTCACACGCGAATATGCTTGTTTTAAGAATTCAAAACGCTCAGGATCGTCATTGAGCCCTTTTGTTAAAATTCTCACCTGGTTTGTAGTAAAGCATTTGTCAAGTTTTCCCAATAAAAACTTAAGTCTTGATTTACTATCATGGTCCTGCATTCTATTAAATATATCTTCAAAAGCACTATTGCCTATAGGCTTTGGGCAGTCGCTATTAGGTATTTTGGTATTTATAACCACATCACTATCTCCTGCGATTGGTTTGTCTTTCTGAAAAGATTTATCGCTATTCAATTCTATATCGTTCATGAATTGTGGCGTATTGTCAACCTGTTGTTTTTTGTTCTTTGATTTTTTTATTGGTACAATGGGTTGTTGAATTTCTTCGGTCCCACGTGGTGTGCTTGTTGCATGTGTAGTAATTGCAGAATCTATCAATGGCATATGATCGTCTTCGGCACTATTACCAGCCGGTAAATAGAACTGTTGCCGGATATCATATAAAGAGAATGCATCTCCTTTACGAGTTAATAAAAACTCCCTATAGCTATTGTCAGGTACCTTAATTGTGAATTTCTGAGGAGGGTACATATTTTGCTGAAAAAGCACCTCAATATTTATAGGACCGGGAGCCAACTGCGATATGATACAATAATTTTTGCCATAGCGAGGTTGCATCTGGTCTTCGAGTTTTACATAAAAGGGAAGCTGTTTGTCGCCTTGTATATATACATATGAAAATGACTGAGCTACTGCACCTTGAGAAAGGGCAAAGGGCAATAGCAAAATGATATATTTTATGTAAGAAACGAGACGCATTTATTCAAGTTCTATTAACACTGTTCCTTTTTCAACTGCAGTACGGGGGCTTACTTTTATGGATTTTACAGTAGCGTTTGTATTTGCTTTTAGAATATTTTCCATTTTCATGGCTTCTAGCACAATGAGGCCATCGCCTTTGTTTATCTGCTGGCCGGGTTCAACCAAAATTCTCAAAACCATACCCGGCATCGGGGCTTTTACCGGCTCTGCTTTGTGTGCAGCAATCTTATCCAAGCCCATACTGGCAAGTAATTGGTCTATAGGCTCTTTTACTGCTACTGTAAATAGCTGTCCATTGATACGTAATAACACTTGTTTGGCTACCATATCTATTGACTCCACAATACCAGTATAGCTTTTGTTATTATGTAAAATGCTTATTAAACCGTTGGGTAGTTGGCGTATATCCCAGTTTATGGGCTGGTCATCTAAATATATTTGTCCATCGCGGTTTGTGACCTGATGGGTGGTTTTTCCATTAATTAAAAATTGGAGCATAGCAGGTAACAAAAATAGGGGATTTAAGCAGGATTTTAGAATTGTATATAAGGAATAAAGTATACAAAATATGCTGAATTACCGCTATTGAGGTGATAAAAAATAAAAGCTTTCCCTGTACATTCGTATTTATGAAAAAATTTATTGCCTTTACAGTAGTACTCCTATTTGTATTTGGTTTTTGCAGCCAGGCTCAAAGAATGAGTAAAAAGAAAAAACAAATTACCCTTGATACAATAGTTGTCAGCGCCAAGAACAGTGAATATAGAGCTATTGCTACACGCTCATGGGATATAGTGCATACGCGTGCGGTATTGTCATTTAACTGGAAGGAGAAAACAGCAAATGGAAAAGTATGGATAGATATGCACCCCTATTTTTATGCAACTGACAGTTTGGTATTAGACGCCAAAGGCATGCAGATAAATGATGTGAAATTAAAAGATGAAAAAGGGGATGTCTTGGCATTTATATATGAAAACGACCAATTAAAAATAAAACTACCAGTTACTATTCCATCATCAGATACCATTCGAGTTTATATAGACTATAAAGCAATGCCATATGCCAGTAAAACGGGTGGTAGCTCTGCTATTGTTGATGACAGGGGGCTATATTTTATTAATACAGATAACAGTATACCGGATAAACCGCAACAAATATGGACACAGGGAGAAACAGAATCGAATTCCCATTGGTTACCAACATTTGATAAACCCAATGAAAGGTTTACTGCAAGGATAGAGTTACTCGTACCTGATACTATGCAAACGCTTAGTAATGGCTATTGCGGAGCATCAATAAAAGAGAATAATCATATAAGGAGAGATATATGGATAATGGATAAACCCGTGCAGCCATATGCTTATATGTTTGCCATAGGTAAGTTCATTATTACAAAAGACGAGTGGAGGGGTAGAGAAGTGAATTATTATGTAGAGCCTTTATATGGCAATAATGCCAGGACAATATTCAGGTATACGCCTGAAATGCTGGAGCATTTTTCTAACATAACAGGTGTGACTTATCCGTGGAATAAGTATTCGCAGGTAATAGTAAGGGATTATGTATCGGGTGCCATGGAAAACACTTCAGCCACTTTGTTGGGTGAATTTATGAATGGAACATCAAGAGACCTTGCAGATCGTGAATTTGAAGATGTGGTTTCTCATGAATTGTTTCACCAGTGGTTTGGGGATTATGTAACAGCTGCATCGTGGAGTAATATAACATTGAATGAATCTTTTGCTAATTACGGGGAACAGCTTTGGAGAAGACATAAATACGGGAAGGCTGCTGCTGACAGACTTGCATATGAGGACCTGCAGAAGTACCTGGTATACGCCAATTCGTTAGACTCTCCTCTTGTTCGCTACTATTACAACGACAGGGAAGATGTATTTGACCCCATAAGCTATGAGAAAGGTGGGGCAATATTAAGATACCTGAATAAATTGATGGGTGATAGTGCCTTTTATAAGGCAATGAAAATATACCTGACTAAAAATGCATTGCAGCCTGCGGAAGTATCTGCATGGAAGGATGCAGTGGAACAAGCTACCGGGCAAGACTGGAGCTGGTTTTTTAATGAATTTTATTTTCATGGAGGACACCCGGTACTTGATATTGCATATAATTACGATGACAGTTTGCAACAGCTAACAGTTACAGTTACTCAGAAAGATACAACAGGGTATGTATATCAATTGCCATTACAATCTTTACTTATCTATAATGGCACAAGAGAAATAGTAAACTGGGGTATCAAAAACAGAACAGAAACTTATGTTTACCCTTACCACAACGGCATAAGACCTGTAGTTGTGCCTGATGAAGAGCGCAGAATGCCGGGAGGTTATTATGATATAAAGAAACCAGGTGCGCTTTTGTCAGAGTTTATTTACAGCAACACTTTTGCAAGCAGAAGAATAGCTATTGCAAAACTGAATAATAATTTTTCTGACAGCAGCGCACAAGAATTAGTAAGGCTTGCTTTGAAGGATACCATGACAGGCATTAAAGAGTTTTGTTTGGAAAGCATACAATGGGTAGCCGATAAAGAATTGCAAAAGAAATGGGAACCCATGGTATCTATGCTTGCCATGAATGATGCAAAGAACTCTGTTCGTACCGATGCTTTTGATGTGCTGGGTGCGTGGAAAACAACGTCTATCACGGAGCAAATGCAGGAAGCAATATTGGATAGCTCGTATAATGTAGCAGGGGCAGCTTTGAATGCGTTTTACCAGGTGGATAGTGAAAGGGCTTATACAAGCGCGATTGCATTTTTAAATACCAACCCTAGAGGAAGGCTTAAAACAAGTATGTGGAGTGTAATAGGCAAGCATGCGAGTGAAGATGATATTAGTTTATTTGAAAAAGCTTCTATAACTGCATATGGTACAGATAAATTTATACTGGCATATGGCTTGTATATTTATATGCAAAGAGTAAACAGTGATGTGGCTTTTGAAAAGGCTGCAATCGTGTTGTGTAATATGACGATGAACGATGCTATAAAAGGTTATCGTTTAGGATTGGGGGGGTATTTTTTCAGCTTGAGAGATTTTTATACTGTGTCTAAAAAGGATAGTAGGGAAAGAAAGGAATTTGTAGAAAAAAGGAAGGCAATTTTACAAAACTACATAGATAAGGTCATAGCTGCAGAAACTGATGAGGGTAATTTGAAAAGGTATAAGGAAATGCTTAAATAATTACGTGATAGCTCATGCGTATTACTATTTTGTTTTTTGCACGAGTGTTTTATGTAATTCCAGAACTTGTGGAATGATAGCCGTTTGTTCATCATTTATGATAACGTAATCACAGCGTTTCATTTTTTCAGCTTCATCCATTTGCTGAGCGATACGTTGTAATACTTCCTCTCTTGTTTTATTGAGGCTTTGCATGGCCCTGCTAATGCGCAGCTCTTGTGGGGCAAAAACGCCTACCATCACATCCATCTCTTTATAAGAACCTGATTCGAAGAAGATAGCCGCTTCTTTGATGGTATAAGGAGCTGTTTGTCCTTGCACCCAATCTGCTGCGTATTGTATAGTAGCAGGATGTACGAGTGCGTTTAGCTGAGTTAATTTTTCAGGTTGCCGGAAGACGATCGCAGAAAGCTGTGCATTATCCAGCATGCCGTTTTTGTAAATACCATCTCCGAACAAAGCCTTTATTGCAGCAATCAGGGTGGTATCATTATTCATCAGGTATTTTGCTGCATCATCGGCATTAAAAACCGGTATGCCAAGCGCGCTAAACAACCGGCATACCGTGCTTTTGCCGGAACCAATGCCACCTGTGATACCTACTTTGAGCATTGGCTTTGATTTATTTTGCTGGTACAGCTGTGCCTGCTTCTGTTCTTTTGCGGGCAGCGGCAGTCATTTCCATTGAAATTGCTGAACGCTCTATGGTCATAAAAGTGCCGTGATTTACTTCTATTTTCAAAGTACCATCATCGTTTACCTGTGCAATTTTACCATGAATACCTGCAGTAGTAACGATCTTTTCTCCTGTATTCATTCCTTCTGCAAACTTCTTTTGGTCTTTAGCGCGTTTTGCCTGAGGGCGGATCAAAAAGAAATACATTACAGCTATCATTGCAACCATGAAAAATACAGAGAACATAGGGCTGCTTTGCTGAGCCTGTAACAGTACTGATAAAAAATTCAAAGACATGTTTATATAATTAGTAGTTAAGAATACTTGTTAATCGTGTTTTTCCACTTCTGCCATAATGTACAAGTTGTGGGCACCTTTATTAGAATTCGTAGTGATGGTAACAGATTTTTCTTCGTGCCCGGATTTTCCGGTGCTATTAAATTTCACTTTCATGGTTCCTGATTTTCCCGGACCAATGGGATCATGATCATAATCTGCAACCGTGCATCCGCAAGAGCCAACTGCCTGAGTGATAATTAAAGGTGTTTTGCCATTGTTTTTAAAATCAAAGTCATATTCCACTGTTTCCCCTTCTCTAAGTTTACCAAAATTATGCATTGTATCTACAAAATCCATTGTAGGTTTCGCATTCATAGCGGCAGTATCTATACCATTTGCTGTGTATGGATTATTTACGAGGCTTGTTGCAGATGACCCATTATCCTTATTTGCAGCATTGTTGCACGAAGCAGCTAAACAAACCAATAAAAAAATACTACTAATTCTCATTATTCCTGCAAAGTTAAGATTTACGAGTACGTTCCTGCTTTCTTATTTTGTTATCTTTTTCCAGTTCTTTCAGGATGTTGTCCAGCACACCATTTACAAAATTGCCACTTTGTGGAGTACTATACAACTTGGCTATCTCTATATATTCATTAATAGTAACCTTTGTAGGTATAGTAGGAAACCATAACATTTCGCAAACGCCCATACGCAGTAAGAGCAAATCTACAAGAGCTATGCGTTCTGTATCCCAATGTGTCAGTTTAGGTTTTATCAGTTCCATGCAATATCCTTCCTTATCAATCACTGTATCAAGAAGATCATGTGCATATTTATTCTTTTCTTCTGAGAGAGGCACCAGGAAATTGATCTTAGAGCTATTCTTAAAGAAATTCTCCATAAGCATAGCGGTCATTTCTTTATCATCTTCCCAGCCGGGTAGTTCTTCCGAAAAATATTCCTGCAATTCTTCATTTGCGAGCATATGTTTTTCCCAAATGAATTGTAATATTTCTTTTTCCCCGTTTTGGGTACGCTCCTCAGTAGCTATGTATTCTTTATACTCCGGCGCCTGAACTGCCCGCTGATATATTTTACGAACCCATTCGTCATTTACCAGGTGCTCTATCTTAGAATCTTTTACTTTTTTTGCAAAAGTTGGATTAGCAAGGATCTGCAGTAAGTACTCATTATTGACGATCTTAGTGCTGACATTCAGGTCCTCGTTTGTAGTTAGATATTTGGAACTACGATGACGGGCATCGTTATCTGCATATTGTGCTACCCTGAGTATATATAAAATGGAGGCAGCAAGCAGGTCTATAGAGCGGTTTAGTTTATCATTCAGCAGGTTGGAGCCCTTTTTCTTAATTGCCTCTATATCAGCAGGTTCCATGGTAGAACTGAGTGTGTACAATGTTTGCATCACTTTTATCCTGATATTCCTGCGACTGATCATATACTAAAGAACCTGTTTTTGCCGCGCAAAGATAGGGTAAAATGAGACAATGTGAAAAATGTGAGAATTGACCTCATTGGAATAGCAAATTGCAGGTTTATATATAAATAAGTACCTTTGCAATGGTGCCAAACCTCGAGATCGCAAGGGGTAAGTAAAATTACCTGTCTTGCGATACAAAAGATGCCTCTGTGAAAACAGGGGTTTTCTTTTTTAATGAGCCGCTTCCGCTATTTTCACTTTCTTTTTTACACTTTTATCCTTTACAAAGAAGATAAATGGCACACAAATAAGAAATGCAATACCAAGGTACAAAAATACATCCATATAAGACAATACACCTGCTTGCTTGGAAGTAGTATAATCTAAAGCTTTGTAAGCACTGCTTAATGCTACATTAGGTGCCATGCCATGAGCCATAAAATTATGCTGGTAGGCGGTAACCCTTTGTTGGGTAAGCGAGCTGTTAACACTTAAATTATCATTCAGGTTGCTCTTATAAATGGTGGTTTGATGCGCCATGAAGGTGGTAATGATGGCTATACCAAAAGCGCCACCCAACTGCCGCATCATACCTGTAAATGCAGCGCCCTGGCCAATTTCTTTACCTTGTAAAGTGGACAAGGACAGGGTAGTGATAGGTATGAACAGCATGCCCATACCTAAACCACGAACGATCAGCATCCAAAAGAAGGAGCCTTCACCTGTATCGGGAGTAAGAATTTTATAACCGGTAATACAAAAAATAGCAAAAAGAATCATGCCTGCTGAAATTAGGTATTGTTGTTTGAATCCTTTTTGTAATAGCTGGCCTATTATTGGCATTGTAAAGGCAGTAGTTAAAGCTGCTGGTACTAAAAGCAAGCCTGCCTGCTGGGCTGTCCAGCCCAGTGTAGCCTGTGTATAAAGGGGGATGATAAAGGTAGTGCCATACAATCCAAAACCTAATATAAAAGAGAATATGGTTCCTATTCGAAGGTTACCGTTTTTCAGGGCTCTTAGTTCGACAATAGGGTTTTTATATCTTAACTCACGCCAGATAAAAAAGTAGAATGAGAAGAATGAAATGACTGCCAAAATGGTAATGGTAGAACTTGCAAACCAATCATCTTCCTGGCCACGCTCCAATACATATTGCAGAGAACCAACAGCAGCAGCGAGCAAACCGATGCCCCACCAGTCTATCTGGCTTCGCAATGTTTTTTCAGCATATTTAGGACTTCGAACGTATTCTAATGTAAGTAACGTAGCTATAACGCCAATTGGAATATTGATGTAAAAGATATAGGGCCATGTAAAATGCTCAACGATATAGCCACCTAATGGAGGGCCCAGTGTTGGACCTATAATAACACCCATACCATAAATAGCTTGCGCCATTCCGCGTTTTTCCTGTGGATAGCTTTCTGTAATAATAGTTTGAGCTGTTACCAGCAACGCGCCCCCACCAAGGCCTTGTATAAATCTGAAGAATACCAATTCCCAAATATTAGTTGCATTTCCGCAAAGGAAAGAGCATACAGTGAATATTATTATTGATGCGGCAAAATAATTGCGCCTGCCAAACTGTTGCGATAACCAGCTTGTCATAGGTACGACAATAACATTACCGATCGCATAAGCGGTAATTACCCATCCGATCTCGTTCAGCGTTGCACCCAGGTTGCCCTTCATATCATTCAGGGCAACGTTTACGATAGTAGTATCTACTATTTCAAGAAGCGCGCATAAAATAGCTGTAACAGTTATTATTACGCGCCTAAAACCATATTCAACTAAAGAGTCTTGCATTTCGTCTTAATATAAGCGTACAATAAAAAGTTTTTTAGTCAAGATGCACGTCCACGTTTACATTCATACCGGGGCGTAAATTCTTTACCAGTTTATCGTTAACATCTGTAAATTCAATTTTTACTGGCAAGCGTTGCACTACTTTTACAAAATTGCCGGTAGCATTGTCCGGTGGTAATAATGCAAAGCGGGAACCTGTAGCAGGGGAAAATGAAGTTAGTTTAGCTTCAAAATTATGCCCTGAGTAAGCGTCTACCTGTACAACCACTTTCTGGCCCACTTTCATTTTACCCAGTTGTGTTTCTTTAAAGTTTGCTACAACCCATACTGATTCATCGAGCACAACACTGAATAAAGACTGGCCTGCCTGCACATATTGTCCGGGTTGAACATTTACTTTAGAAATAAGTCCGTCTTCAGGTGCTGTGATGATCGTGTATGAAAGCAACAGTTTGGCGTTGTCTACATCTGCCTGCCTTTGCTGAATAGTTGCTTTTGCAATACTTATCTGTTGTTCGGTAGCTGTACTTTGTGATACCGCTGCAGCAGTTTGTTTATTAGCAGCATTTTTTTGGTCTATCAAAGCCTGTAACTGGTGCTCAGCAGATTGCTTTGCAGCAGAAGCCTGCTCATATTGTTGCTGTGTGATAGAATGATCTTTAATAAGATTTTCATACCGTTTAAAGTCTTCACCGGTGCGCCATACATTTACACGTGCATTGGCTATTTGTGCGTCTATAGTTGATGCATTAGCCTGCGTGGTTGCAATATTAGCCTGCGAAGCTGTTGTAGAAGCTTGTGCCATACCTAAATTGCTTTGAGCACCTGAGAGTGCGGCAACAGCCTCGTCCAATTTTATCTTTTCATCACGGTTATCAAGCATTAAAAGGGTATCGCCTTTCTTTACCAATTGGTTATCTTTTACACGCACTTCAGCTATATAACCAGATGCGCGGGGAATTACCGGGCTGATGTTGGCTTCTATCTGTGCATCATCTGTTTCTTCATGATACAGAGAATGCACGTATTTTGTAATACCGAATGCGCCGCCGACAACGACGAGTGCAATAAGCACATAGGTAAATCTTTTGTTTTTGGGTTTAGGCTCAGCTTGGTGGCCCTGGTGTGTTTTAGTTTCAGAATGTTGTTGCGTACTCATAATATGATCTATTGTTAGTTTATTAAATTATTTATTGTTTAATGTTCCTGTGGTTTGTAATAATTTTTTATAAGCAACTACTACGTCGGCATTGGCAAATGCAAAATTGAGTTTAGCCTGTAATTCGGCCACATCTGCATCGAGCAATTCAGTAGTGGTAGTTAAACTATTATCGTATTTATTTTTAGTGATCCTGTAATTTTCTGTAGCCTGTTCCAATGCTTTTGTATATACATCTACTTTCTTTTGGCTTAATAAGTAGTTCTCATATGCCTGTGTTACTTGTATATGTACCTGGTCACTTAGTATTTGTTCAGAAATCTGCATTTCTTGCACATGCGCTTTCGCTTCATTTACTTTAGCGCCTGATTTCCATAAAGAACCAATATTGTAGTTAACACCAATACCTGCATTTAAAGCATTTGTAACGGTAAGAAAATCAGGGATGTTGAGTGCTATATAGCCGCCTGTAAGTGCTACAGAAGGGTAGTACTCTCCTTTTATTGATCTTTCATAGGCATGGGCAGCTTTTTCACGGTAGGCGAGCGCCTGCATATCCTTGCGGTTTTGCATGGCCGTCAACTCCCAATCAGTAATATTTTTATTGTCAGCTGTTACGGGGTGCAATGAATCGGGTATTATTTCAGTGCCTTCCTGCAAACCCAGCATCAGATCCATATTTACATTGGTGATCTTCAAATTGTTTTCAGCATCGAGCAAAGACAATTCTATATTCGATTCCTGCAATTGTGCTTTTAAAAGATCGTTACGTGCAAGTACGCCGTTTTTTTCAAGGTTTGAAAAATCTGATACTCTTTGCTGTGATTGTTTTAAGTTGCTTTTTACAAGGTCTACAGCTTTACCTGCTTTATATAAATTAGTATAGGCATCAATAGTATTTTGAATGATCATTTCACGATCGTGGTCCGCATCCAGCTTGGCAGCCTGCTCCAGGTATTTTGCTGATTGTATACCGTAATGTATTTTAAAACCTGAAAATACAGGTACTGAAGCAGAAATAATACCATACATCACTTCATTCACATTGAAGCTGGATGAACTTTTACTGGAGGTGTCGCTACCGCCGCTACTACTACCCAGTTTTGCTTTCAGGTCTATGTTTGGGTTGTTAATGCGCAGATAAGATCCCGATGCCTTTAGGTCAGGTATCATATTATTCTGGCTTTGGTGTAATATAGCTGTGGCCTCTTTTACCTTTGTCTGGCTCAACTTTAATTGTTTACTATTTTGTAAACTCAGTTGAATGGCATTGTCTAAGGACAAGCTCTTTGTATTCTGTGCAAATATGTGTTGCGAAAACAAAATAAATGCTACAATGGTTATTATTTTATGCTTCATGAGTAAGATATGCTTTGAATAATGTTTTTAAATGGTGCGTTAATTTTTTCCTGATATGGTTCTTTATTTCTTCGTCGGACAGGTCTTCCAGGTGATTGAGCCTTCTATAAAAGTCTTCGTATATCATAAAATGATTTGCTGTTCCGACCATAGTAGCCATCATAAACTGTACGTCTACATTTTTTCTGAATTCTCCTGAACGTTGTCCCTCAGCTATGATCTTTTTAACCATTTCATAGTTCTTCATTTTAGCCTCCAATACGATGTCGCTTACTTTGTTGATCTCCCTTACAGTTTGTTCCTGCAGCATTAAGCGATAAAAGCACTGGTTATTCATCATTTTCTCTACGTACCGGTCTATGAGTATATCTACTTTTTGGATAGGGGTATGCTCTTTACTTTGTAGTATATTTTCCATTGTTAGCCTGGTAATACTAATACGGTAAGCAAAAATCGCCTCTAATAACTTTTCTTTAGAGCCAAAATAGTAAGACACCATTGCCACGTTGATATCTGACTCTTTAGCTATATCCCTTACGGATGTACCTTCAAAGCCATTATTAGAAAATAGCTTTTCAGCAGTGTCTATGATCTTTAATTGTTTATCGTTGTATTCCATAAAATCTTGTTCACGGCACAAAGTTAAACGAATGTTTAATAATTAAACAAACGTTTGATTAATATTTTTTAAACAAATGTTTAATTTATTGTTAATGAAGGCATTTAACTGATCTTACTCCAGTTTGCTTGGGAGGTCCTTTTTGTGAGAAGAGATTTGAGAGATTGGTTGTCCGGTTTAATGAGTGCCGGGTCATCAGCAATAAGCTGGACAGTTGCATTCCTGGCCTGTTCCAGGATAGCTGCATCTGCTACAATATCAGCCAGTTTGAATTTGATGATTCCGCTTTGTTTGGTGCCATATAGCTCTCCCGGCCCGCGCATAGCCAGGTCTTGTTCGGCAATAGTAAAGCCGTTTGTAATAGATGTCATTGTCTTGATACGCAATGTGCTATCCTCTGACAGTCTATTGCCCGTAAGAAGTACACAATATGATTGTTCTCCGCCACGCCCCACACGGCCCCTTAATTGGTGCATTTGTGAAAGGCCAAACCGTTCAGCACTTTCAATCAGCATGATCGTGGCATTGGGCACATCTACACCTACTTCAATAACTGTTGTTGCAACTAATAATTGTGCATCACCGCTTACAAAACGCTGCATGTTGCGCTCGCGCAGATCTGTTTCCTGCCTGCCATGCACGATGGCAATACGATATTTATGTTCGGGGAAAAATACTTTTACCTGTTCATATCCCGCTTCCAGGTTCTCGTAATCCATTTTTTCTGATTCTTCAATAAGCGGGTATACAATATAAGATTGCCTTCCTTTATCAATTTCTGACCGTATAAATTCCATCACCTTAGGCCGGCTCATGTCTGTGCGATGTATCGTTTTTATTTCCTGTCGCCCGGGTGGTAATTCGTCAATTACAGAAACATCCAGGTCTCCATACAGGGTCATAGCCAATGTGCGGGGAATAGGTGTGGCTGTCATTACCAATATATGAGGTGGTGTTTCATTTTTCGTCCATAAGCGAGCACGCTGACCTACGCCAAACCTATGTTGTTCATCTATAACTGCTAAGCCTATATTTTTGAATTGAACCTTTTCTTCTAATAAAGCATGTGTTCCAATGATAATCGGAATGGCACCTTCAGCTAATCCTTTCAGCGTATCTTTTCTTTCTTTGCCTTTTGTACTACCCATCAGCAGTGCAACAGGTATTTGCATTTTATCCAGCATTTTCCTGATGCTTTGAAAATGTTGCTGAGCTAATATTTCAGTAGGTGCCATTAAGCAAGCCTGAAAACCATTATCTATGGCTAATAGCATAGACATAACAGCTACAATTGTTTTTCCGCTGCCAACGTCACCCTGCAACAATCGGTTCATTTGCTTGCCTGTAACAGTATCTACACGAATCTCTTTTATTACACGTTTCTGAGCATTTGTTAATTCAAAGGGTAAACATTCTTTAAAAAAGCGATTGAAATGATCTCCTACTTTTTCAAATTTCCAACCTTGTTGTATAATATGCTGTTGCCGCAGCCTGGCAATTGTAAGTTGTGATGCGAATAGTTCTTCCCATTTTAGGCGATGCCGGGCAGCTTGCATATGCGTTTCGCTGTCTGGAAAATGGATCCATTTAATGGCATGATAACGATCGCATAGTTGATACTCATTAATAATTTGTGCGGGTAATACTTCAGGGATGTCAGCCGGACGTATCTTTTCAAAAAGCACTTGTGTAAGCTTGGCAAATGACCGGTTGGTCAATCCCTGCGACTTTAATTTTTCTGTTGTGGGGTATAAGGGCTGCATGCCTGCTTTAGCAGTAGCTGTATTCCATGGATCTACTTCGGGATGAGGGATATTAAAAACACCATTAAATAAGGCTGCTTTGCCAAATACAATATAAGTTTCATTTTCTTTTAAAGATTTTTTCATCCATTGTGCACCCTGGAACCATACTAATTCAATACGCCCGGTATCATCGTAAAGAGTAGCTACCAATCTTTTTTTTCTACCCACACCTTCTTCAAGTATGTTTACAATAGTGCCAACTATCTGCACATATTCACCTTCTTTACTGATGGAACTTACTTTATTGAGTTGTGTTCTGTCAAAATACCGATAGGGATAATGAAATAACAGGTCCCCAAACTCCTCTATATCCAATTCTTTACGCAATGATTCGCCCCGTTGCGGCCCTACGCCTTTCAGGTATTCTATTGGGGAATGTAGTATGGAATCAGTAAAACTGATAGTTTGCTATTTTAAACAAAAGTACACATGCAAAAGAGATGAAGTAGCAGCGAAAAGCAAGTTTTTACTCTTTATCCACAGCCAATACAGTACGTAAATTCAGGTAATGAGCTGCTCTCATTACAGCTACGATATTATCTGCAGTAGCAGCTTTATCAGCATTGATAACTACAGTAGGTTCAGCATCCTGGGACTTAGAAACAATCTTAGATATAAAAGACTGCAGAGAATCCTGGGATACTTGCCGGGTGCCTACATAGAAGTGTTGTTTTGCATCAATCGATACAACTACAGTTTGTTTGGCTTTTGTATCACTCTTAGCTTTAGGAATAGACAGTTTTACAACGTTGGGGTTTGCAAGCGTTGAAATAATAAGAAAAAACAACAATAGAATGAATAGAATATCATTCAATGCAGATGTATGTGCCTGTGGACTATCTCTTAAATGTTTTCTTAAGTTCATGCTGTTTAGCGTGCCGGTTCTTGTAAAATATCTAAAAATTCAACAGTAGCTGCTTCCATGCGGTTTACATTTTTGTTTATCTGGGCATTCAGGTAGGTATAAGCAACATAAGCCAGTAATCCAATAATAAGGCCTACCGCAGAAGTAACCATTTTAGTATAAATACCGCCGGCTATTGTTTCTAAAGAAAATCCCTGATGCTGAACATTGAAAAATAAAATGATCATACCGGCTATAGTGCCAAGAAAGCCAAACATGGGTGCAATACCGGCAAGTGTAGATAGAATTGAAAGATTCTTTTCCATTTTATATACTTCCAGTTTGC